>CAZSDT010000001.1:0-9859 GCA_964605745.1 uncultured archaeon
AGCGAAACATCAACATCTACAACTGGAGGATCAACATACTCTGACGTTGCTGTTGGTGAAACTAAAGGTAATGTAACTGTTGGTGCAATCAACGGTGCAGCAGGTAAAACTGTTGTTAAAGTTGGTAACATCGTTAAGTTGGATACAGACGCAGTAAGTGGAAAGTCTATCATAGTTGGAGGTCAATTAGTTAATAATATGGCTAAGACTCTTCAAGTAAGTGGACAAACATTAGCTGAAAGATTAGTAGCTAGCGGAGATTACGTTGCTGCTGTTTTAGATAACGGTAGTATTGTAGTTGCTGGATGGACTGCTAACGACACAGCTGTTGCTGCTAGAGCATTAATCGCTCAATTAGAATCATTCATGTAAATATAGTTTAATTCTTGGTAAAAGGTCTTCGGACCTTTTACTAAGTTTTCTTTTTTTTTAAAAAATTATTTTTTTTGTTTAATTTTTTCTTTAAAATAAATCATTTTATAAATAATATGGTTGTTATATTAATAATATGATTAAAGAGTTTGAAAGTTTTACAGGGAATAAAATATTGCGCTTTTTTCTTTTCAACCCTACTAAAGAGTTTCATATTAATGGACTTGCAAGAGAGTTAAATATTGGTGCAGGAACAGCTAAGTATTATTGTGATTCTTTTTTAAAAGAAAATATTCTGTTCTCTCGTAGTCAAGGAAATCAAAGAATCTTTGTTTTAAATAATAATTATTTTCTAGTTAAAGAATTAAAACGAACTTTTGCATTAGTTTGGTTAAGAGAGAAGGGTTTAGAAGAGGTTATTTCTAAAGGGACTTTTTCAATGGCGGTTTATGGTAGTTTTGCTAGTGGAGAGTTTGACAATAATAGTGACCTTGATTTGTTATTTTTGGGGGTTAATGATGATATTGATAGGGCACAAGTGTCGAAATTTAGCAAAGAAATAAAAAGGGAGGTACAAATTGTGTTTTATAGTTGGGTTAAGTGGGAGAAAATGAAGAAAGAAAAACACCCTTTTGCTGAATCCATTTTAAAAAAACATATTTTAATAAAGGGTAATAGTTTATGAAAAGTTATGAAGATTGTTTTAGTGAAGGAAGGGTTAGAAAATCTAGTGAATCTCTTTTGTGGGTTAATAAGGAAATATTATGTGCAGAAAATAATCTTAAATCTGCTAAAAATATTTTTAAAATAAATGAATATGATGCAACTTTAATTTCTGCATATAATGCGATTCTTCATTTGAATAGAGCGTTAATTTTTAGTAAAGGTTTTTCTGTTAAGGGTCATTTGTGTATAATTAAAACAATTGAAGAATTATTTAAAGATAATAATGAAATAATTGAATTTATTTCTTCAATAGAAAGAGCTCTTGAATCAAGAAATCTTGTTCAATATGATGGTTATTCTATGGACAAGGAAGCTGCTGAGTTCATGCTTGGTTTAGCTGAGGATTATTTATTTTGTATAAAAAAATTATTAAAATTAAACTAATCTTTTTGCCATTGAATTTGTGCATATTTAAATTACTTTTGTAAGGGATAATTAGTATGGATAAGAAAGTGATTGAAGCTGATGAAATAATTGTTCCTAAAAAGCAAATTCCTTCTGTAAAAAAGCAACACAAAGCGTCAAACCTTTTTTCAAATTCATCTCCATTGTTAATTTTAGCAAGTGTGGCATTGATTTTAGTAGTTCTTTTCTTAATTTATTCTAATTTCTTTGCCTCTCCTTACAAATATTCTTTCAATATTAATGGTGTTGATTTTGTTTCTAATGACTCTACCCCGAGCGAATTTTTCAAAGAGTTTAAGGATAATAATTCTTTTGTAATTAGCGTGGATGTAGTAAATAATGCTTCTAACGCTTGGGTGGTTAATTCAATGAATTTGTGGCTGATTGCACTCAATGCTGATAAAAAGGAAGCAATTTTGGTTGTGAAGAATGTTAATTTGAATGGAGATATTAATAATTGTTTAACTAATGATGCAAATGTTTTGGAGAGTAGAGAATTAACAAGTGCAGAATGTAAATTAATTTTGAGTGATGAATCCAAAGGGCAAATAGTCATTTTGTTATCAAACAAAGATACAGTATTAATGGAAAAAAATAAAGTAACAATTTTTGCTTCCGGGACAAAAACAATTAGTCATGTTAATTATTATGTAATTAAGGAAATGTATGCTAATTTTGATGATATTTTAGCAATAATTAATGAGAAAATTAATTCAGTCAAATAACATATATTTTGCTAAAATTTGTCTTTTTTAAATACAAAGAGTAGCTTTTTATTGATTTTTTCCTTGTGTTATTAAAATGGTTGATGCATTAATATTGTCAAGAAAAGAAAAATCCCTTCTTTTTTTGTTGCTCGCAGTTTTTACTTTTGCAGTAATGTTTGCTAGTTTCTTTTTGCCAAATATTATTTTACTGGTTGTATTTAATTCTTTTTTTCTTTTTGCTTTGCTTTTTTATTTAATTTTATTTTTAAATAAAAGTTCTCATGGTGCTGCAAATTATCCGAAAACTTTTCCAAGCGTTTCAATAATAATTCCTATGTATAATTCAAAAGGCACTCTTAGAGCTTGTCTTAATTCAATTAAAAAAATTAAGTGGCCAGGGAAATTGGAAATTGTTGTTGTTGATGATTGTTCTACTGATGGTTCAAGTGAAATTTTAAAAGAATTTAATGGAATTAAAGTTATTACACATAAAAAGAATTCTGGTAAAGCAATTGCTTTGAACACCGGGTTTAGTAAATCCAATTCAGAGTTTGTTGTTTGCATTGATTCTGATTCTTACCCAGAAGAAGATATTTTACTTAAAACTGTTGGATATTTTGAAGATAATAATGTTGCAGCAGTAACTTGTCTTGTTCTTCCTGATAAAAAAGATTTATTAATTCAAAAAATTCAACACATAGAATATTTATCAGGTTTTGGCTTGAATAATACTCTTCTTTCTTCAATTTCTTCTTCTTATATTATACCCGGCCCTTATGCAATATTAAGAAAAAGTGTTTTTGAGAGTGTGGGTTATTTTCAGCAGGGTAATTTGGCAGAGGATATGGAATTTGGTTTAAGATTAAAGAAACACGGACTTAAAATAATTAGTTGTTTTGATGCAGTTGTTTACACTGATATTCCTCACAATTGGATCGGGTTATTTAAGCAGCGAGATAGGTGGTGTAGGGGAGGAATATTTAATTTTATTAAGTATCGCGAATTATTTTTTAACAAAAAGAATCCAGATTTTGGATTCTTTTTAATGCCTTTTTTATTTGCTACTCAAATACTAACTGTTGCAATTGTTTTAAGAACAATAATTTTTTTATTTAATGATTTCTTTCTCTCTGCTTCTATAATTTTAAAATATTTTTTATTGGGAGGGCTTTTTTATATTAATTTTTCAAACATAATTCTTCCTTCTTCAATGTATTTTTTTGCAGGAACGTATTTGATTGTTGTAATATATTTCTTGCTTGCTTTTAAATTAACAAAGCAAAAACTTGCGTTAAGAGATGTTCCAATTCTTTTAATGCTCATGTTTATATATCCTTATTTCATAACTCTAATTTATTCGCAGAGTTATTTTAAGGAAATGCTTGGAGTGAAAGGTAAATGGCTAAGAGTGTCTATATAACTGCAGTAATTGCTACTATAGCGGTTTTGTTGATTTTATTCTTTTCAGTAAATCTTTCTGAATCAAATAGAGCCTACGAATTTAATGAAGAGATTAAGCAAATTTCTTTAGAAAGTGATTTGCAATCAGCATATTCAGATTTTGATTCAAATAATTTAGAGGTTTTTTGCCTTGTAATGAACCAAAGTATTGATAATTTAAACAAGCGTTCTTTTTCATTAGAAAAAAAACTTTTGGCATATCAAAATACTTCATTTAATACCGCTGAATTTTATTTAGCAAAGAGAAGTTTTCTTATAACAAACATGATTCTTTTTAGAAATTTTCAAAAAACAAAAGAATTTTGTGATGTTAATAAAATTCCGGTTCTTTTCTTTTATGCAGAGGATAATTCTTGCCAAGTTGATTGTAGTTTAATGGGTTCACAGCTTGATTTGCTTTCAAAGGAATGTTCTTCTTTTAGAGTATTTAGTTTTCCTTATGATTGGGATTCTTATGAGTTTACAAAAATTCTTGAAGTAAAATATGATATTAATAAAGCTGGGACTTTGATAATTGGTGGAGAAAAAATAGTGGGTCCTCTTCCCTATAGTGAATTAAAATCTAAATTAGGTTGCTGATTTTATGGTTGAGAAAAAGAAATCTTTTTTTCTTATTTCAAATTTAAAAGATTCAAAATTTTTGAAAGAAAAATTAATTGAATATAAGTGGTTTGTAATTTTTTTTATTCCTTTTTTAATTGCGCAATTATACCATATAGTTCAGCAGAATTGGGATACTGTTGCTTATATTTTTGGTGGTAAGTGGTTTTGCGGTCAGCAAATTTATTTAGAATTGATTCGCCCTCCCCTGCCTTCGTTTTTGAATTGTTTTTTTGGAGGGGCAGATTATTCAATAATATTTTCAACAATTTTTGCTTGTATAGTATATTTTTCAGCAATTGTTTTAATTTTTTCTAAAAATAAAAAGGATTTGAATCCTTTTATCTTTGCTTTGTTTTCTTTTTTGTTTCCGAGCATTTTGTTCATGTCAAATTTTGGTTCGGATTTACTTGCCTTATCATTTATTTTGCTTGCGTTTAGCATAACTAATCCAATGAAGAAGGGGCTGTTTTTTGCTCTTTCTTCCCTTTCTCGGTATAATTATTTATTGTTTGGTTTAGTTTTGATTTGGGATGAACGAAAGAATCCAAAAAATTTATTGAAAATGCTGTTAGTGTTTTTATTAGTATGGATTCCGTGGTTAATTTTTAATTATTTAATGACTGGAAATCCTCTTTTTAGTTTGTATGAAACTTCTTTTTTGAATGTGTCTCAAAAAGGGATAATTGCTCCGCTTTTTATTGAACAAATACTAATAATTGTGTTTTTTGTTTTGTTGTTGTTTTTATCAAAAATAAAATCTTCTATTTCGTTCCCCTTGAATCAGTCAGCTGTTTTGAATTTAGTAATGTTTATTTTTTCAGGAATAAAAGAAACTAGATTCATTAATCTTTTAGTTCCTTCAATTGCATTTAATTCTGCTAAATTATTTAATGCAAAATATTCTAAAAAAATATTTATTCTTTTTGTATTATTTTTTGTTGTATTTTTGCTTGTTTATCCTTTTCCTTACTACGCAAAAACCCCTATTCCTTCTGACTCTTTCATAAAAGATTGCAGAACTGCTTCAGATAAGTGGGTGTTCTTTTATGATAAAGGAATAATTAGTGAATGTCTTTTTGACATAGGTGATTGGAACAATTTTGTTCAAAATGGGGGAAGTATTGTTTTGTATGATTATAAAAATTATGATTTGAATTCATTTTCAAGTAACATTATCAATAGGGGTGAATACATAATAATTGATTCTCCTTCTTGCGATCCTCAGCCAAAAAAATATATTTCTGGGTCTTTAAGAAATTACGTATTGCAATGGCAGAAAGAATCTGGTATTAATTTTTATAATTATTCTGATTGGGTTGAGTAATTAGTTTTTAATTTTTTTAAATATCAAAATATTATTTTAGAAAATTAATTTTGTTTGTGTATTCTTAATTTAAAATATTTCTTCTTTTAGTAATTCTCGTAAAATTGTAGTAGCATAATTTCCGCGTGAGAGAAAAAATTTAATAGTAACTGCTTTTTTTCCTTCATTAAATTCATCATTAATTATTTTTTCAATTGTAAAGTTTTCAGGTTTTAAAAGAAGGGGTTTTCGATCTCCTTGGCTGGATAGTTCGCTCATTTTTGCAGTTTTGAATTCTTCAAAAGTTATTCCCACTTCTTTCATTACTTGTTTTTCAATTTCTCCTGCTTCGCCGTTAGCAAAAGTGCTTTCATATCCAGGGAGTATTATTGCTGGTATTCCTTCTACTAAAATATCTCCATCAATTGGCTCTAATGCTTTTGATCCATATTTTTCCATTCTTTTTGTAAGTATTTTATTATAAATATCGCTTTGTACTGCGTGTGAAAATAAGTATCTCATTTTTTTTGGTAGCACTCCGAATGCTCCAGCAAAATCACTTGGGTATCTAACTAAGTGATTAATTATTGCTCTTTCAGTTCTTGCATCAAATGGAAATTCTTTTAGGGCTTGTTTTAGATCTCTTGATTTTGCTAAATTTATTCTAGCATTTTTTAATTCAATTTTTTCTTCTTCGTAAGTTTCAGTTAAATAAAGCATTATTGCTTCTTGGAATTTTCCTGCAAGTAATAACTTACCAACTCTGTGCGTTATCATTCTTTTTCCGCCGAATCGTTGGTTTCCAAAAAAGTTGGGTACTCCTTTTTGAGAGGTTGTTATAAATTCTTCAAGTATTTTTTTTATTTCTTCTTCTGTATTAGAAATATCTCTTATTGTAATAGTAAAATCATTTCCTTTCAAATTTCCTAATTCCGTTCGGTCTTTGCTCCACTTAGGGTTTCGCAGTTCAATTCCTTTTATTCCAAATCTTTTTACTAATTCTTCATCAGGCAAGTAAATGCTTAATTGTTGTGATGTGATTGCTCGTTTGTCTTTAAGTCCAGCATAACCTATTCTTTTTTTGCTTACATTAAGTCCTCTTGAGATTAATGCTAGTGCGGTGGCTGTATCATAATTAATTTTTTCCATTTCAATTAGCAAATATTCTTCATCTGTTCGTGTTGGTATTATCATTTCTTGTTGTGGTGGTCTTTCTTCGAATGGTGTATTGAATCTTTGTATTTTGCACACTGTTCCGTCAGTTAGTACTTCTTCAACCATAAAGTCAGAGTATCTTTGTTTTACTCTTCCTTTTAGTGCTGGGCTATTTGTAAAAAATTGTTCAACCATATTTTTTTCAGTTCCTTTAAATATATTTTATTATTTAGTTTAGTTTTTTATTGAAGTATTTAATATTTTTTTTAAAAATTAAATTTTGTATCTAAGTAGTGCAGCTAATCCACCGAATCCTTTTAAGAATTGTTCTCCCTCATTTGTTTCTGTGCTTATTACTCGAACTTGCGCTCCTATATTTGTTGCTCTTTCAACCATATAATCCAAGTAACTTATTTCTTCTATTGTTTCTATTTTTGATTGGCATACATCGCATCGAAGTTTTGATTCTTCAAAACTTTCTGGTTCTTTAACCACAACAATTTCTTCTTTTTGGCATTTTTCACAAAACACTCTAAATACAATCCACGGAATATCTTCTGAAATTATTAAAGTGCTTAATCTATTTTCTTCCATTACTTTTTCTACTTCCGCTTGTCCGTAAGTAGCTAGTCCGTCTCTTGCAACTTCTCCTAAAAATTTATCAAGTATTTGTCTTTCTTTTATAAGTGCTGAATCTTTAAGTAAGTCTTGACTTTTGTGAACTAATTCTCGTATTCCTCCTTCATCAGTGTAAGCAGTATCAACTACTCCAATAACTTTTTTTTCTAATTCGTGGTGTAGTACTTTTTTTTCCATAAAATAATTTTTAGTTAATCCTGGTCCGCCTATTAGTATTCCTTTTACGCGGTCTTTGTGTGGTTCAAAATATGCATTGAACTTTTCTCCAGCGTGTTTGAAAAAATTTTGTGTGGCTTCTTCTCTTAGTCTTTCAAATCTCATTGCACTTTGTCCTCCAGCTCTTGCTTTTCCAGGAACCATTGAATTAAAGTGGCCGAGTACTTCATATTTTTTTCCAACTAGTTGTGCAATAGTTGCTTCGTTTTTATCAATCGTCATTATTGCGTAAAAATCATTTGGTGCCATCATATCTTTTAAGTGATCTATGTGGAAGCTTGAATCACACCAATACATTTTAACTTTTAGTGGTCGAACTGGAACAATTGTAAATAATCTAATATCACTTTTTCCATCAGTTTCTGAAATGTTTCCTGCAAATACAACCATTCCGTTTGTAGGAAGTTTAAAATTAATATTTTTTAAAAATCCAATTATTTTTCGTAGAGCTCCTTGAACATTTTTTCTTGTTTGTGGGCTCTTAATATTACTGCTTTGATTAATTTCTTCTGATAATTGTCCCATTACTGTGCTTCGGTCAGTTCCTGGTGGTAAGTATTGAGTAATTAGTTCGGTGTGTCTTCCTTTGTAACCTTCAATCATTTTGAGTTTTTTCTTAAAAACAGCTAGTTCTGCTTCATCAACTGCTTCTAGCATTTGCGCATTGTGCATACTCATATCAAATCAACTTGTTTTTTTTATAAAATTTAAATAACTTAAGAAAGTATTTAAACTAGTAAACGTAATATAATTGAAGTTTCGTTAGCTTATAAAAGCTTTCAGTTGAGCTTTTTTAAGATTGGCGACCGCGCAAATTAACAATTTGCGGGCCTCGTAAAAGCATAATGCTTTTACAAAGATGCAGTATTTTCGCACTTTTGTGCTCAATACAGCATAAGGAAGATGAGTTACATGTTTGATTTGTTTGAAAAGTTTGATGGCACTCCAAAGAGTGATTCTTCTTCTAATTCTTCTTCTAGTTCTTCTTCGCAAGAATCAACTCCCCAATCAACTTATTCTTCTCCTACTCAAAATTACTCTTCTACTTCAAATTATTCTGTACAAAATAAAACTTTTGTTTTAAGTGTGGGTGGTAGTGTTTTTTTTAGTGATAAATTAAGAGCTCCTGAGATAGCAAAGTTTTGTGAAGCAATTAATGAACTTAAAAGAGAAGGGTTTGAGTTTGTAATAGTAGTGGGCGGGGGAAGGGTTGCTAGGGTTTATCAAGCAGGAGCAAAGGCGCTAGGAGCTAATAACTTTGATTTGGATGAGGTTGCTATTCAAATAACGCGTGCGAACGCAATGCTTTTTACTCATATTATTGATAACGTGTGGAAAGAGGTCTTAACTGACCCTAAAGAAGCGGAGAATGTTCTTCTCTTAGGAAAAACTCCTGTATTTGGCGGTACTACTCCTGGTCAAACAACTGATGCGGTTGGAGCAATAATTGCAGAAATGATGAATGCAGAGTTTGTTAATTTGAGTAATGTTGATGGGATTTATAGTGCTGATCCAAATAAAGAAGCAAATGCTAAAATGTATAAAGAATTGTCTCATGTTCGAATGCTTTCTTTACTCAAAGCAGAAGCATCAAAACCTGGTGGACATTCATTTTTGGACGCACACGCAGCGAACATAATTAATAGAAGCAAAGTTCGTTCTTTCTTTGTCAGCGGAACAGATTTAGAGAATTTTAAAAACTGCATTAGAGGAAATGAATTTCGCGGAACAATTGTGAGAAGCGAAAATTCAACCACTGAAAAATTGGAAGAATAAATTTTTTTTAGTTTATTTTTGTTCTCCAATATTCATTAAGATAAGTAATTTTATTTTTCTTCATTTTTAGAATCATTATTCCAACCATATATCCTTTTTTCCATTTACTTTTTTCATTTTCTCTATATTCATTTTTACAAGTCCATTCTGCAAAACCAGTTTTGCCATCATTTGAAGTATAGGATTTGCCCAATTCAAAATAAATATTTTTTGTATTCTTCACAACAATATTAGCCCAGAATTTTTTAATTTCTTCGTGTCCACAATAAGGTTTCGCGAGCGGGCTTTCTTGGTAAATTCCATTTTCTGTAAAGCATTCTAAAATTAGATTAGTATTTTGTTCTTCCCAAGCTTTCTTGTATTTTTTCATTACTTCTTTTATTTGCTCAATATTCATAAAATTAATATAATTTTTTAGTAAACAATCGCTAAACTAAAATCATCATAACTTTTTTTTCCAAGCATATATTCAACTTCAGTGTAATTTATAATTGGT
>CAZSDT010000001.1:9959-27267 GCA_964605745.1 uncultured archaeon
ATCATAACTTTTTTTTCCAAGCATATATTCAACTTCAGTGTAATTTATAATTGGTTTTTTGTAATTAAAATAATCATCAATTGAAATTCTCGGGCAAGCAGTGTTAATGAATGCTTCAGCATTAATTCCAAGTAACGCATCATTTGAAATAAAATCCATGGAATATATTTTTGCTTTTTTTCCAGCTTTCTCTAAATCTTTTTTTATTTTCAATGCTTCACTAATTCTGTTTTGTCCTTCTTTTGTAGTAACAAGTATTGCATATTCAGTAGCATTTTTTGCTCTTTCAATTAGTAAAATTCTTTGTCTAATGAATTTATCTTTTTCTTCATCAAGTGTTTTTATTTCAAGCATTAACGGATTTGCAATAATAACTTTTTTTTGTGTGGAAAAATGTATTCCAAGCGGGTGGAACAATCCATCTCCTAAATAAAGTATATTTTCAACTTTCACTTGTGCGCTAGAATAATTGCACCCCAAAACTTGCCCATCTTCTACTCTTTTTCCTTTTCCAATTACACATTTAATTTTTGCATTTTCAAGTTCTTTTTTCAATTCAGGTAAATAATTCAAAAATTGTGCAGTGGTAGTTAATCCAATTTCGTTTATTTTTTCGTCGCGCAAATATTCAATAATGATTTTTACAATTCGATTGAATCTATCTCCAAGGTCATATTTTAATGGAACATAAATAATTGGAATAGAACTTTTTTCAACAAATTTTGTGTGCCCTAAATGCAGTATTGCATTGCACCCCATTTGTTTTGCTTCGCTTTGTTTAACATCGCATGCTCCGTAGCATGGATCCATAGAAGTAGTAACACTAAATCCTGCACTTTCAAGTTCACTAATAATTCCTTCAGTCTTAACTTTGAGTCCTTCAGGGATTTGCAAGAATACACTCTTCGCTTTGATTTTTTTCAAATCTTTAATAGCGTGTGTTAGATCTAGTTGTAACATAGAGAACTATTGATTAGAAAGGGTTAAATTTGTTATTTTTGGCTTGAATTAAAAAATAGTGTTAATGCTTAATTTATTTTATATTTTAATTTCTATACAACTCAAGTATTTTCTTCTTCTCTTCAATTATAACAATTTTTCTAATATCGTCCACTGCATCAATGTTTGCTGATACAGAATCTATTCCATACCAAATTAATTTTTTAACCATATCAGGGTTGCTAGCTGCTTGCCCGCATATGCTTGTAGTTACTCCTGCTTTTTTGCATTTTTTAATTACATATTCAAGTTGTCGCAAAATTGCTGGGTGTAATTCAGAGAAACTGCTTTGTACTCTTTCATTATTTCTATCAATCCCGAGTGTTAGTTGTGTTAAATCGTTTGTTCCAAATGAAACAAATTTAATGTAGGGTATTAGTTCATCAATTACCCACACTGCCGCTGGAGTTTCAATCATTACGCCTATATCAATTTCTTTTTGAAGTCCAATTTCTTGCATTATTTTTTTAGCACCGAGTAATTCTTCCAAACTTATTACAAATGGAATCATTATTCCAACGTTTCTAATTCCTTCTGAGTATAATTCTTTAACAGCAAGTAATTGTGCTTTTAACATTCTTGGTTCGTCAATATCTCTTCTAATTCCATGCCATCCAATCATTGGGTTTTCTTCTTTTGGTTCTTTATCTCCGCCGATTAGTTCTTTATATTCATCACTTCTAGCATCAAATGTTCTAAACCAAACTGGCCCACTAAATTTTTCAGCAACAACTCTTATTCCTTTTTTTACATTATCTTTTAGTTCGACATCCTTGTTTTGTCTAATATATTCTGCAGGGTGCATTCCGCTTGAAGTAATCATGTGTTCCGCTCGTAATAATCCAACTCCATCAGCGTGTGTTGCTGCTGCACTTTCTGCAGCATCGGGGAGTGCTACATTAACTTTTACTTTAATTGATAAATCTTTTAATAATTCAATTAATTCTTTGTTCTCTTCTGCTTTTTGTTTTTTATCCATTTCTTTGTACTTGATTCCGCCGAACACTTGTTCAATTAATCCAATTCTTTTTTTAATTTCAATTTTTTCGCCAGTACTTTTTTTTTGCAATGCTTTTTCAATTTCATCAATTTCATTCTCAGAAAGCATTTCTATTTCTTCTTTTGTGTGAATGATATTTATTTTTCCTTGGTAAATTTTTCCATTGAATCCGTCAATTGTAACTTCTTGTCCGTCTTTAAGTAATTCAGTTGCTTTACTTGTTCCAACAACGCAAGGTATTCCTAATTCTCTTGATACAATTGCTGCATGGCAATTATTTACTAATAACGGAGAAAGATTTTTTGTGAATACAACATATGTGTGTGTATCATCTACTGTAATATTATATACTTCTCCAACCCCATCTTCGCTTATTTTATTTATTCTTTGCATTTTTATGTCACTTTCTAAAATAGAGTTTATTTGTGGGGAATTTAGTTTCAAAAGTTCTTTGTCTGAAATGTAAAGATTTTTTGAAGCTCTTTCTCTTAATCTAAAATTTGAATTTTCCGTTAATAATTGTTTTGCTGAAAATAATCTTGTTTGAATAACTCGTTTTTTTATTTCGCCTTTTACTCTTTTTGTGTATTTTAATATTTCTTCTAATTTCTCAACTATTTGTATGTTCCATATATTTCGATTTATTGTTACTTGTGGCATAGTTCCTATTCGAAGACAAGATACAATTACTGCTTGTAACAAAATTTCTTCTGAAACATAAATATTAACTCTATTATTATAAAACGAACCATCACCGTCAATAACTCCCGCTAAAAAATTATATGCTAGGGTTGTATCTCCTTGAAGCAGGGTTTGAGTAATTTGCTGTTCTTCTGTATTTACTTCATGAGCTATTTGTTTTGAATATAATCTGTATGCTGTTGCACTTCCCTTTACTTTATTGCCTCTTATGAATCCTGTTGAAGTATTTTTTTCTGAAATTGCAAATTCTTTATTAAAAACATTTTTTGCACAAGTATTCATATATTCAATAAATTCTTTTTTTTCAGGAACATTTTTTTGGATAAATTGGACTTCTCCGTGTGTTCGTGATTGGTAGATCGATCCGTCAGTCATTAGTCCACCCATAAAATATGCCATTTTTTTATCTTTTTCAGAAGAATCCTTTGTTGAAGGAATATATTGGGTAATGCAAAGCATTTCATTATTTGCAATCATTTCTTGGATTTCAGTATCTACTATGTTTGCATTTCTTATGTTAATCATTTTGTGATCTGGTGTGATTGTTATTGTGTTGTGAGTTATTTTTCCTGATTGTGAAACACTTATTGTTATTTTTGGAGCATTTTTTTTCATTGAAAATATAATTGGTTTCCATTCTGTTTTCATTGTTTGTTTGTTAAAAGATAATATTTTTAGTCCGTCATAACCCTTATTGTGGATTTGTTTAAATGTCATAAATCCTTGTTCGGTTAAAAGGTTTGTATCTCCATCAAAACAAGTTCTTCCTCCTTCGTTAGTAATTATTCCGCTAGCTTTTTTCATTACCGGTACCCAAGATGGTGAAGTCATTTTTGTTACTAAAATATCTCCTTTTTCAACTTTTTCAATATCCTCTATTTCAGGAACAATTCTAACTATTCCGCTTATTACTCCTGGTGCTGCTGGTAAACCTTCAAGTATTGGTAAAACATTTGTTATGATTTCTTCTCCTACTCCTTTATTTTTCAAAGTAGTAATTGGTCTAGCTTGTACAATATACAAAACATCATCTTGCATTGCCCACTCTATGTCCATTGGTTTTTGGTAGTGTTCTTCAATTCTTTTTCCTATTTGTGCAAGTTCAACAATTTTTTCGTCACTCATTTTTTGTACATCACTTTTTCCGTGGCCAAGATTCACTCTAACATTTTCTTTTCCATCTTTTACTAGCATCCATTCTTGTTTTAATATTTTTTTACTAGCAATACTCATTGTACTTTTATCAACAACATAATTATCTGGAGTAACACTTCCTGATACAATTGTTTCTCCTAATCCAAATCCTGCTTCAATTATAATTTTGTTTTTGTCTCCAGTGGGGTCAGCTGTAAACATTATTCCGCTCACTTCACTCTCAACCATTTTTTGTATAACTGCGCAGAGTCCAACTTTCTCTGTTCCAAATCCTTGTTTTTTTCTATAATAAACAGCTCTTGCGGTGAATAGTGATGCCCAGCATCTTTGAACTGCTTTTGCAACTTCTTCACTGCCTTGAATATTTAAATAAGTTTCTTGTTGTCCAGCGAATGAAGCTTCAGGCAAATCTTCTGCAGTTGCACTGCTTCTCACAGCCACCAAAATTGGTTTTCCTTCTGAAAGAATATTATAATTATTAGTAATTTCAGATTTTATTTTTGGAATGATTGTAGCATTTTCAATTATTTTTCGAACTTTTGCACTTACTTCTTCAAGTTGTGCGGTATTCTCTACATCAATAGCATCAATTAATTGTATTATTTTGTCTTGTATTTTTGTTTCTCTTACAAATTGAAAGTATGCTCCGCTTGTAACAACAAATCCAGTGGGTACAGGAAAACCGTTTTGCTCCATTTCACCTAATGAAGCTCCTTTTCCTCCAACCTCTTCAACATTTTGCATGTTGATTTCTCTAAACCAAAGTATATTCTGCATGTTGCAATAAGTATTGTTTTTAGGTTTAAAAAGATTCCTATTTAAGTTTTCTTTAGGTATTTGGAAATGAAAATTTATTTAATTCGTCACGGAGAAACAACTGGCGATGTAGAAGGACGTTACGGTGGAGATTATGATGATTCTCTTTCAAATAAAGGAATTATGCAGGTTCATGAACTTGTTGAGAAATTAAAAAAAACTGATATAAAGAAACTTTTTGTTAGTCCAAAAGCGCGTGCTTTAGAAACTGCTTTGATTTTAAAAAAGAAATTTCCTTTCGAACTTGTTAGTGTTAGTGATTTACGGGAAAGAAATCAATATGGTGTAATGACTGGAATGATTAAGAGTGAAGCAAAGGAAAAATTTCCTGATGATGTTGAAGATTTAGAAGCAAATAATCCTTATCACCATGTAGCCGAGTCAGAAGATTATTATAAATTTGCAGAAAGAGTTACAAAAGCATTTAATCAAATTATTAATGATGAATTTAGTAGCGGTTCGAAAGCAATTGCTTTTGTTACTCACGGGGGACCTATCACGGTAATTTTTAGAGAATTACTTGGTTTTGAAGTGAGTGAAATTCAAGACTGCGCATTAGTTGAATTTGATTATGATGGAGAGGGGTTTGAACTCCTTTCCTCAGAAGGAATAAATAAAATAGAATCCGCTTTTTCTTAATTGATTTTGAGTAATTGTTTTGTTTTCAATTAAAAAATATGTACTTTTTGTTACATTAATTAAAACTGATGCTTTATATTTGATAAAAGTTGCGTATTATTTGCGCTTTGCCGCAGGATGTGAGATTATTGATTCAGAAAATAATTGCAATAGGTGGAGGGGAGATTGGTCGTCCTAAGGAGGGTGGCGGATTTTATCCGATCCAAACTATTTCTATAGATAAAGAAATAATTAATTTATCAGAAAAGCAAAAACCAAAACTTCTTTTTTTGCCAACAGCAAGTAATGATTCTACTGGTTACGCGAGTGTAGTAGAGAATTACTTTGGGAAAAAATTGGGGTGTGAAGTGAGTTCACTCTTTTTGAAAAAAGAAAAACACACAAAAGAAGAAATTGAACAAAAAATTCTCTCTTCAGATATTATTTATGTTGGTGGAGGAAATACGCTAAAAATGATGAAAATTTGGAAAAAATTGGGTGTGGATAAAATTCTTCAAAAAGCAAAAGAGAAAGGAATTGTTCTTTCTGGTTTAAGTGCCGGCGCTATTTGTTGGTTTAAACAAGGAAATTCAGATTCCAGAAAATTTAAAAATCCAAAAGCGGATTTTATAAAAATAAATTGCTTAGGTTTTTTGCCAGCATTATTTTGTCCTCATTATGATAAAGAGAAAGATCGTCCTTTGAGTTTGAAAAAAATGATGAAGAAAACTAGCAATGTTGCAATTGCTTTGGATAATTGTGCAGCTCTTGAGGTAGTAAATGAAAAAGTTAGATTAATTACTTCAAAAGAAAGTGCTCGCGGTTATAAAATATTTTGGTCAAAAGGCAAATACTATAAAGAAAAATTAATTAAAAATAAATGGTTTTTGCTTAGTGATTTAGTAAAAAAAGGTTAAAGATTTTAAAAAAAGAAAAAATCTAGTTTTAAAAAAAGATTTAAGTGAAACACTTTCGCAAGTGTTTCACTAATTTTAATATTATTTTACTTATTTCTTTCCAGCTGGTTTTGCTGCTGCTGGTGGAGTTTTTCCGCCTGTTGGTGCAGTTGCTGCTGCGGGAGTTTTTCCTGCTGTTGCTGCATCTGCTGCTGGTGTTGTTCCATCTGCTGCAAGAGTAGCTGCTCCTTCTGCAACTTTTACTTCTACAACTTTTTCTTCTTGTAGTTTTGAAGGTAATGTTCCTAAACTTTTAATATTAGTGTGGAATTCAACTTCAGTTTTGCAAGGCAATTTTGATTTTGCTCTTAGTAAGCATTTTCTTACAGCATCCTTTTGGTTGTCCATGCACAGAACACTATAAAGTGCTTGTCCTTTTTTTATTCTTGATGATCTTCCAATTGGGATTCCAAATGGTAGAGTCATTCCTTGAGATACACGATCAGCACCAGCTCCTTGAGCTTGCTTATTCTCTCTCATTAATTGTGATGGATAAATTCTAACTTTCATGAAGTAACCATCTTTTCCTAAAGACTTAACTAGCATTCTGTTAACTCCACTTCTTACACTTTCAATAGCATTGTCTCTAATATCAATTGAATCTTTTGAAATTAAATCTCCAACTGTAGTGTAAGGCAAAAGTGGATTACCCATGTTGAATTGTCTTACTTTTAATTGTGGAGATGCTCCAATATAATTTCTATCAGGAACATTAATTGCAATTCTAGTATAAGGTCTTTGTATAGTAGTTTGTCTTGCGTGTCCACCTGAACCTTTTCTTAATCTAACTTTTTTTCCTCTGTAACATCGTGCTGGTCTTAATCCCATATTTATTCACCACTTAAAATCAATTATCATTAAAAATTAGCTTTCCACCAAGCTTAATACAAATTAATTTCCTGTGAAACCTTTAAAAAGGTTGTTAAAAGCCTTTAAACTTGAAACTAAAAGAAATGGAAATATTAAATTCTAAGCAGGGCAAGGGAGTTGAACCCCTCTAATTCCCTCTGCAGGGGAATGCATAACCGCTTTGCTAGCCCTGCACTTTTAATTGCTTGCGCAATTAAACCTGCACTAAACAGGGGTTGCTTTAAGCAACCGTGCACTTGTTCTTAAATAAAATTTCTAGCGTTTTATTTAAAAAACTGCTTAATTGAAGTAATTAAAAGAAGATTAGGAATATTAATAATTAGATTGCAGCCGTAGTGAAGTGGTATCATGCAACCTTCCCAGAGCCTTGTTAAGGTTGGCGAAAGCAGTATCTTCGCTGTTACTCAATACAGCAAAGAGCTTGAATTAGGTTGAGCTCCGGGTTCAATTCCCGGCGGCTGCATTATTTAGCTGGCGAGAGGCTGCTTAGAATGGAGACAAACTGACAAATTTATAGCATGCTCAAAGTTAAAGGAAATAAAAATTCTAGTCTAGAATCAACAGCAAAAGTTTTGCTTGAAATGATTATGAAAAGTTGATTTTATTTGTTGTTCAGATTTATTTTCGCTTTTTTTAATAATTCTTTCATTCTTTTAATAGTATTTTTATTTACTGCTCCTTCTTGTGCTCTCTTGGAAAAAAAGTAGTATCTTCTGATTATTTCTTGTTTTGAAGCTTCTTGTACAATTAAATCATTTACGATTCCTTCTTTTGCATAATTTATTCCCATATCAGTTGGTGATTTATAAGAGTGCATATAATTTTCTTTTGGGATAAATTCATTTATTATTTTTTTCAATAAATCAAAATTTTCAATATCTCTATTATAATTTACTGAACTCACTCCATATTCTTTTTTATGCTTTAAATCAAGCATGTTCTTGTCTCCAAGGTCAGAGGTTGCTGCTTCATATGCAATATTTACTGGGTGCGTTAGTGGTAAATTCCAAATTGGAAAAGTTTCCAATTTTGCGTATCCTGAATTTATTCCTAATTTATAATCCAAATAAATTTGTGACATGCAGGTAAACATTTTTCCGCTTCCTGCTCCGGCCCCAGTAATAATAATTATTTTGCGTGTAGTGTTAATTCTATCTTGCTTATTAAATCCATTTTTTCCAAATATTTGTTTTAAATTATTTGGGTATCCTTTTATTTCTTTAGTAAAAAACAATTTAGTTTTTAGTTTCTTTAACTTTTTTTCTAATTCAATTGCTTTAATTTCTCCATTAAACCTAGTGGCAACTATTCCAAGAACCTTAATTCCATTTTTCTTTAATTCATTAGTTTCTTTTATTGCTAATTCATCAAGAGTGAGTCCGGTATCGCTCCAAGTTTTTCCTTTCGCAAGTTCTTTTGAGTTAATGCAATAAAGCACTTCAAGTTGATTTTTTATTTTTTTTAACAGCTTTATTTTATTTCTTCCATCATATCCTGGAAGTACTCTTGAGGCATGTCCGTCAAAAAGCAATTTTCCTCCAATTTCAAGGTATAATTTAGAAAATTTCTTGCACCTTTTTATTATTGCGCTAGTTTGTGCATCAAAATATTTTTGATTGTCAAAAGCTTTTTGTTTAATAATTAGTTTTTTTGCCAATTTGTCTCACACTAAAGTATTTGTTTTAGAGTTAATAAATTTGGCGTTTACTACTCACCTTTTTATTTAGCTCTATTTAATTCTTTTTTATTGAATTAAGGATTTATTATGTTTGAGCCAAATTGTGTTATAGTTTTAGTCGCGCCAGAGATTGCAATTAAGAGTGCTGCTGTTCGTTCTTTTATGGTTGCTAGGTTAAAGAAGAATATTTCTTTTTATTTGGAACATGAAAAAATAAAAACCGAAAATATTTTTTATAGTGTTGGAAGATTAATTATTCCTTCAAAGGAGCCAGAAAAAATAGTTAATATATTAAAAACTTGTTTTGGAATTCATTCTTTGTTTCTTTCGCAGTGTTTTGGTTTCTCCTCTTTGGACGATTTAAGTAAAAAAGTTATCCCTTTGTGTGAAAATAGATATTCAAGTGAAACTTTTGCAGTGAGGGGAAAGAGTTTTTCAAAATTGTTTTCTTCTAAAGAGTTAGAAATTGCTTTGGGGGATAGTGTAACTGAAAAATTTCCTAAATTGAAAGTAAAATTAAAGGATCCAGAGAAAGAACTTTTTTGTTTGGTTTTAAAAGAAAAAGCTTATGTTTACTTTGACCCTATTAGTGGTGCTCGTGGAATGCCTGTTACAGTTCAGGGGAAAGCAGCAATTATTTATAACAAAAAAACAATTGAAAAGGATTTAGTTTTGTTGGGAAAGAATTTGCTTAAATGTGGTTGTTCAATTATTTTGGTTTCGCAAGACGAATTATCATTTGATTTAAGCGATCTTGAAAAATATAATTGTTTTATTTCCATAAAATCAATTCCTTTCAAACTAGCAAAAGCTTATTTTAAAGAAGGGGGAATACGTGCTTTTTTTTCTTGTGCTAAAACAACTAAAGAAGTTGATGTTGATTCAGAGTTGATTGGAGAAAAAGTATTTGCTCCTTTGATATTCTAATTATTATTTTCAACTAAATTTTTGAATTAAATTTTTTTTCTTTTTAGTTTTAATTCAATTCTAATTCTTTTTACTTTATTTAACTGCAACTAATTTAATCCTTTTGAATTATGAGTTAAGTATGCTTTTAGGGATTTTTTCTGATTCGCACCTTGGTTTTTCTGGGGAGGATAGATATAATGAATCTTTTGAACGTTTTGTTGAATCAATTCAAATGTTTAAGGATAATAAAGTGGATTATATTCTTCATGCTGGGGATTTGTTTGATGAATCAACTCCATCACAAGAAGTTTGGCTTAAGACTTTTGAGTGTTTTTCAAAAAATAATGGAGCAGTTTCGCAGTTAAATAAAGTTCAATTGAATAAATCTTCGCTAGTTTTGGTTAAGGGTATTCCTATTATTGGTATTCACGGAACCCATGAACATAGAGGAAAGGATTTTGCTAATGCTTTGGATATTTTAGAAGAGAGTGCGTGTTTAGTTCATCTTCACGCCGGATTTATTGAATTAAATAAAGAAGGGGAAAAGGTTTGCATTCATGGAATGGGTGGAGTTCCCGAGAAATTTGCAAAGCAAGTGCTTTCTACTTATTCTCCTAAACCAATAGAAGGAGCAACTAATTTACTTTTACTTCACCAATCTTTTATTGAGTTTTTGCCTTTTGATGACGAATCAATTGCTTCTCTTTCGTTAGCAGATCTTCCAGACGGATTTGATTTAATTATTGATGGGCATTTGCATTGGACTAATGAACAGGATTTGGGAAACAAAAGATTTCTCTTAACTGGTTCTGCAATATTTACTCAAATGAAAAGTATGGAGGCAAAGGGCGGGAAAGGAATTTTTTTATTTGATACAAAAACAAAGAAACTAACCTTTGTTCCTTTTAAAATTCAAAGAAAATTATTTTATGAGAAATTAAAATTTGAAAATGCAAAACCTGAAGAAGTAATAAAGCAATTTAATGATAAATTAGAACAAATTCTTTCATGCAATTTTGATATTAAACCTCTTGTGAGAATAAAATTATCCGGTTCTTTAGCAAAAGGATTCACTCAGTCTGATGTTTCCATTGATATTTCAAAATATAAAGGGGTGGCAGTTTTTTCTATTTCAAAAGACTTTTCAACAGAATCTTTTCAAAAAAAGATTGAACAATTGAAATTGATTCAAAATGAAAAAAAGAGTGTTGTTGATTTTGGAGTAAATATTTTGGAAAAGAATGTTGAAGAAGCTGGTCTAGTGGAATTTGATGCAAGAAGAATTTTTGATCTTCTTTCGATTGGCGAAAATGATAAAGTTCAGTCTATTCTAATTTCAAAGAAAGAAGAAAATATTTAATTGATTAATAATTATTAATCAATTTTTTTTAAGTTTTTTTTTAAAGTTATTTTTTTGTTTTATTTGGCTATTTATTTGTTTATGGCAAAAAGTGTTTGCTTTTGATTTTTTCAGGTAAGTAGTTTGTTGCAACAAAATCTAACTTCTTGTTTGCTAGCGCTTGCTGTTCTATTCTGATTTTTTGGTCAAGTGCTTTTTTTAGTTGGTCTTGCCATTCTTTGTTTTGGAACCAAGGGTAAGCAAGCATTTCTTTTGCTCTTTTTATATCTCCTTCACTCATTCTTTCTGTAACTGCTTCAAGTTTGTATTCCTTAACATCATCAATTGTCATTCCTACATATTTTGCTTCTGGTACTGACATGAATTCAGAGTGTGCGGCTAGTGCCATTGAACCTTGTTTTACAACTGAGTAAATATACCATCCGTAAGGATCCCCATCTGTGAAGACTATTGTTGGTAAATCTAATTCGTTGTGTATTCTGTGGATTAATCTTCTTGCTCCTCTGGCAGCTTGTCCTCCAATTCCGATTAGAATGCATTTATTTTCCTTTGGATATCCTTCTTCAATTAATCTTTCGTAAATCGCTTCTGTTTCGCACACTAATAAATATTCAGCATTTGAATCAACAATTTCAATTTCTTCAGGTTCTACTCTTGACATTATACTCCATCCGCCTCTTCCTAATTTTGATGCGTTGAACTTATCATTGTGGTGCATTCTATCCAGTAAAGTAATATCTCCGTAGAGAGTTCCTTTTGGATTTGCGTGTAAGTTTAATTTTTCTCTGATAGTATCAACTGAGTGTTCCAAATCAACTATAATTGGATCACTTTCATCCTGTCCTTCAAAAGTGTTTTCTTTAGTATCAGCAACTGTGTGTTTTAATTCATAATAAATTTCACGAATAGAAGCTGTTTTGTTGTGTTCTAAATATTCTCGAGTTTTAGCCATTATCATGCTTGTTTGCATGAATTTTCTAGCGTGTGCAATATTCAAGAAAGTTCTTGATACTTCTTTTTCTCCTAATTCTAAAAATCCTTTTTTCTCATCCCAAAGAACATTACTTTTTCCTCTTTGCATTGTTCGAAATTCTGGGTCTTGGAGATTTCCAATTTGTTTAACCATACTTTCTGCAGTGCCTTTTATTCTGTCAGCAATTTCTTTAGGTGAAACCTTTTCAACTATTTTTGATTTTCCTTTTTCTTTTGCTGTCATATTCATTCACCACATTTTAAAAATTATTTTTTATCTTTCTTACCCTCTTTTTTTTCATCTTTTGCTTTATCAATTTTTTCAACTTTTGGTTTTGTAATAAAACTATTGTCATCATTTGCAAGTGTTTTTTCTGTTTGTTTTCTTTCTTCTTCGTCCTTTTGTTGTTCAATCTTTAATTTTTCAAGAACCATTTTTTCCATATTCTTTTTCAATCCGTCTTCATTTGCTTTTGTAATTGTGCTTAAAGCTCTGCATATTTCTGGAATGTATTTGTAGAACATTAATCTTTTCTGCTGATTTTCAACTTCTCTTCTTTTGTGTGCAATATAAATTCCTGCTTTTCTTCCTGTCTGCATTAAAGCTAAACGTATTTCTTCTAGCACTTCTTCTTCATCAGCAATTGCTTGTTTTCCTGCTCCTGTGTACGGGATGTGTACTGAAATAAAATTAACAAATACTGTTACTGGTGCAGTTGATGGGTCTTTGATATCATATCTTTTCCAATCAACTGTTTGTACTGCTTTTGTTAGTGCACAATTTCCTGTATCAAATAAAAGCGGAACTCTATTTGCAAATCTCATTATATCCATTGATGTTTGGTCTCCGACTTTCTTTCCAGCTCCTCCGCCGTAAGCAATTGCAATTTCTACTTGGAAAGGAAATCCTCCTGAATACACTGCGGCTTTTCTTGTAAGTACTGTTAAAAATTCAGGTTGTACTATGCTTTGAAGAGATTTTCTAATTTGGTCTTCTCCGATTGGTCTGAGTGCATCAGTAGTTGGTGCAATAAAATCAATTGCTTTGAATGCTTTAATTATTTCTTCTGCTTCTTCCCAAGTTAAAGTTTTAGGATCTTTATCCATGTCAAAGTGTACTCTCTTTTTTATTTCTTCAATTCCTTTTGCACCCATTCGGTCAAAATCATTATTCAAGAAACTTGAAACTGTTCTTCCTTTTGAAGATTTACAATAAGTTAAAATATCGTCAACAGTAGTTCCCTTTGGGTGTGGTTTTATTTCAGCTGGTTTTTCAGGTAATACGTTGTGTGTTCGTTTGAAAGAAAATTTTTGTCCCATTGGATCTCTAAAATTAATTTGAACGTGAGGATTTGCAATTGCAGTTCTCTTTAAGTATTCTAAAGGACCTTGATCACTATCTCTGTATAAACATCCTTTGAATTTTGCTTGTACACTAGTTCCTTTGAATTCTTTTTCAAGTTCTTTTAAATTAGAAATTTTTGGTTCGTTCATTCTTGGGTCAATTACTATTTCAAGTGCAATTGCTTTTTTTCCTTCTTTTCCAGTAATAACTTTTGAAGCTTTTCCTGTAGTCATTTGTGATAGCATTGTGCATCCTGATGCTCCAATTCCTTGTTGACCTCTTGATTGCATTAGTCTATGAAATTTAGTTCCTGCTAAGAGTTTTCCAAATGCTTTTCCAACATTTTCAACTGAAATTCCTGGTCCATTATCTGTTACCGTTACTTCATAATATTCTTCTCCAAGTTCATCAATTTTTACATCAATGTTTGGCAGAATTCCTGTTTCTTCGCAAGCATCTAAAGAGTTTGTAACATATTCGTGAACAACCATTGTTAGTGTTCTAACTTTTCCGTATAATCCAATCATCTGTTTGTTCTTTTTAAAGAATTCAGCAACTGAGTGTTCCTTAAATTCTTTTTCAAGGTTTTCAACTGCGCCCACGATGGGTTTTCCATCTTCTGTAGTTGTTTTTTGTTTTTTTTCTTCAGACAATTCGCTCACCATTTCATTAAAGGCATTTTTCTTTACGATAATTAAAAAGCCCAAAACATTTATAAGCCAAATCTTCTCGCTCTTTAGCAAAATTCTATATATACTGCGCTATATTTGCATGCAAATAATAATTTTTTTATGTTTTAAATAATTTTTATAGTTCAAATCTTTCTCTTCTTCCGCCGTGCAAGAATGCTTCCATTGTTTCGTGTTTTGCTCCTGAGAGTAGCATTTGTACTGCTTCTTGTGCACTTTCTATTTCTCCAGCAAGTCCAATGATTGCAACGGTTTTTCCATAAACTGAAATTAAGCAGTGGGTTTTTTTTTCTATTTCTTCTCTTGCTGTTCCTTCTTTTCCAATTACTCTTCCTTTTCTTGCTTTTTGAGTAGAACCATTTTTTCCGGTGTATTCAGTAATATCAACTATTTTTAGTAAGTAATCCTCTTTGAGGAGGGTGAGTGCTCTTTTTGGTGAAAATCCTCTTGCAATTGCTTTTACAATATCATGTGCTTTGAAGAAAGCTTCTCCTTCCCCAGTAACTAAAACATCTCCTTCGGAGGAATCAATTTCTAGTTTTGTCTTAGTTTGAAATTCAATTTTTTTCTTAATACTCCCGTTGGGTCCGATTAATGCACCTATTCTTTCTTCAGGGATTTTTACATTTTCTTCCATATTTAATCAATTCCATTTCTTTTTTTATTCTAATAAAACATACTTAGTATTTGATTTACTATCATTGATAGTGCAAAAATAATTAATAATATTGGCACAATTGGGAAAGCTATATTCCACCAATTCAAATCATTTCCTAGCCAAACTATTCCCCAAGAGAGTAGTAATAAGCAAATCATTAGCCAGCCTACGCTGATTCTTCTTTTCCAAACTCTTCCTTCTACCTGCATAATCAACAACTTCTAAATTATATTATGTTTGCAAGGTTTTAAATAAATGATTTTATGTCTTTTTTCTAACAAATTAGTTTAATTTATAATTTTTAATTAATTATTTTGGATCAAGAATTATTTCTTTTTGTTTCTTATTTTTTTCACTCTTACAATTTTTGTGCTTTCTGATAGTTCTTTTATTTTAGCGTACATTTTATCAAAATCTGTATCTACTCCTTGTTTTGCAAAGTATTTGCTCATGTTTTCCAAATCTCGTGTATAAAATTCTTTTGCATTTGGGTGCATTGTTGTTACTGCTTGTCCTACATCAATTATTACTAATTCTTCATCATTATTCAAAATATTGTATTCGCTTAAATCTGCGTGAACTAGTCTTGCATTAACCATTTTTGCCATGTATTCGCAGAATATTTCGTATTGTTTTTTTGGATCTAAAAAAGGTTTTTCCTTTAGACGTGGCGCAGCAATTCCGTCTTTGCCTATAAATTCCATTAGTAAGCAGTTTCTATTCCATGCAATTGGTGTTGGTACTCTTATTTTTGCTTTAGTAAAATCCTCTAAATTTCTATATTCTTTTTTTGTCCAAAGTTTTACTATTTCAAGTTTATCTTTTCTAACTTCTTTGAATCTTTCATCTCCTATAATATATTCAGTCATGTGCTTAAAATCAGAAGTATCTACTTTGAATATTTTTAATGCGTAGTGATTATTTTTTGCAATGCATCGAAAAACATTTCCTTCTTTTCCAGTGGAAATAACAAATTCTATTTCATCAAAAAATCTTTTTCGCGCAAGTTCGTGTACGGATGCAATTGTTGCTTTGTCAAAAACTTTATTAAAAACTGCTCTAGTGTCTTCGTCTTTGATTAATCTTTTTTCTTTTTGCAAGTGCTCTTTTAGTAAGTCACTATCAGTTAATTCCTTATAATCCATAATTATTTATTAATTAGTTGTTCTTTTAAGTATTAGTTGGGGTTGTTTTTATTAATTATTTCTAAATTTGTTTATTATTTTCTAAAATAAGATTTTAATAAAATAAATTTTTTATTACATTGGGAGTTTGTTTAATTTTCCATTTCTTCTTAACCATTCTACTTGGTTTCCTAAATATCTCCAAACAACATCTCCTTTGGTTGGTTGAAAGTCCCATAACTTTATAATAATAATATCATTTTCTCTTATCCAAACTTTTTTCAATAATTTTCCGGGGATTCGAAATTGTTTTTCTTCTCCGTCTTCGCATATTGCTCTTATTTGGTTTGAACCCATTAGTTGTGTAACTAAAGCGAATTGTTCTAAATCTTTAGAATTAGGGAGTCTCATTCTTGTGTAACCCATTACTGGTTCTTCTACAGCTGGGGCGGGTGTAGCCGCTTTTTTCTTAAAGTTCATTTGATTTTTTCTTTTTTGTGAATTAAAGTTTGCTATTTTTTCTCACCAATTTTTTAATATATAAATAGTTTTAGTCAGGGTATTAAAACCTCTCTTTTTGCCGTTTTTTCTAGTGTTTTTTTACATTCGGTATATTTGGGCGTGTTTTATTCCTGCTATTGTTATTATACTTTTTTCGCTTATGAGTCCTTTTTTTAGTGCAATTTCAACGCATTTGTTTCCAAATAAATTAGCTGAATCAACTTGGAGTAATAGTTCTTCTAATTCTTTTTTAGTAATCTCTTCCCCGCCGTAAAATTTTTCGCTTGCTTTAAAACACAACTCTCCTTCTTCAAATGTTTTTCCTAAGTGTTCTTTGTCGCATACTGCTAGAATTACTCGTAAATCAATTTCCCATTTTTTTGCTATCATAAAAATTCACTTTTTTTAATTTTAATTATTTTTTTTATTTTAAATTAGTTTTATTTTTTTAGATTTATATTAAAAAGAATTTTATTAATATTATAGTCCTGCAACAGATTTTACTGCTCCGCAAGCTTCGCATTTTAGTAGTTTTGTTCCGCCTTCAGCAATTACTTTTGTATCTGGTTTTTTGCATTCGGGGCATAGTACAAATTGTTTGAAGTAGATTTCAATTAATTTATTTAATTGGTATGATGGAACTTTTCCTGTTATTGTCAATTGGTTGTTTCCTTCGCTGATTGGCATTGCTGTTTCTTTCATTAGCCATTTTAAAAAGTGTTTTTTGTCTCTTCGCATTGTGTCAATTAAAGTGTTATATCCTTTTACTATTGTTTTGCTTCCTTGTAAGAAGGATTCAACTTTTGGTATTTCAAATCTTTCTTGACTTAGTGCTTTTTTTGGAATGCTGTTGTAAGCTTTTGAAAGTAATTCTTCGTAGTTTGGCATTTTTAATCACATTTAAATTTTGTTTTTTTTTATTTACTTATTTTAGTTTTGTATAATTATTCTCTTTA
>CAZSDT010000001.1:27367-64229 GCA_964605745.1 uncultured archaeon
TAAATTTTGTTTTTTTTTATTTACTTATTTTAGTTTTGTATAATTATTCTCTTTAACAAAACTTATATAAATCACTTCTTAGGGGTATTTGAAACTAAGTTTTGTTTTAATGTATTTTTAGGCGCCTAGAAGTATTCCTAAAAGTATTGTGATTAGCATTAGCATAACTTGTGGGGGAAGGGCTGGTAAGGGTGTTTTGTATTTTGAAACAAATTGAAGGCTTAGTCCTAATCCTAAGAAACTCATTCCTAATATTAATCCAGCAATTAGCCAATTAAATCTAAATGGCCCATTAACAAGCACACTTGCTGCTATTGCGAGTGGTATTACTAAATCTCCGTTTCCTAGTTCAAAGTTGTGTTGTTTTGTTGTTAGAGCAACTGTGAAAGCAAAATTGTTTTGAGTGGATTCTTGTCCGATTTTCACCATGTGTTTTGTAAAGAAAACTGCCATTATATCATAAAGTGAAAGTATTGATACGAAAATAACTAATGGAATTAAACCAAGGGAAATTCCAATATAAGCTCCTGCTCCCATTATTGCAATTCCTGCTGCCACACTTCTTATTGATACACTTTTAACTCGTGAATATCTTAGTACAAATACTATTGCAGTTAGTAGTAGTGCTATGATGTCATCTTTTGGAAAAAATGAAGAGAATACTATTAGTGAAGTAGAAAATATTGCCAGCATTTCTATTGCCCAAAGAAATTTTTTTGTTCGCTTGAATTTTATTATTAACAAAAATAAAACAGTGGTTAGAATTATCATTCCAAATAAATAAAATCCGTTTATTGAATCGTTAATATTTTCGCTGAATATTGCTTCTGATATTCCTTGTGCGAAAAGATTTTTTGCAACAAATATTCCAATTAATTCAATTAATAGAAATGCAACTGCTAATTTTAGAATTGCTTCTTTGCTTAGCCAAGTTTCTTCTTTTTGAGTGGATTTTTCAAGTAAGTTTTGTTTTTGAATTTTTTTTATTTGTTTATTTTTTTTCTTGCTTTTCATCAGTTATTAGTGAGTCTTTTCTTATTTAAATTAGTAATTGTTTGAGTTTATTGGTTGCATTTGGATTTATTTTTTTTTTATTGTCCTGATTTGGTTGCAGTTGGTTTCCAAAAGTGGTGTCGTGGTGAGTAAATATCTCCTTTCTTTGCCAAATCTTCTATTGTTGTTTTTACTCGTTCTTCATCTATTCCTTTTTCCATTGCTTTGAGTACAATTTCTTCTAATGGAACCATATCAATTCCAGTTCCCATTTGTTCTTTAATTATGTGCAAAATTTGACTTATCGCATTTTGTTTTGATTGTGTTATTCCTGTTGTAACTATATCAATATCAATTCTTCCTGTTTCAGGATCAGTTACTGTTTCTTCTAAAGATTTTTTCACAAGTCGAATTGCTCGTTCTGCATCCTGTATTTCTACAGTATCGCTTAATCGAACTCTCGCACTTGCTTCTGATAATCTTACTAATCCTTCTAATTGTCTTGCGGTTGCAGCGTATGCTCCTTGTTGTCTTCCTTGGTCACGCAGTCCGACATAAAAATCAGATATTCTATTAACCGCTTCTTCGCTTAATATTGGAAAACATTTTTGTCTTGCAAGTGAAACATATTTTTTAAATATTTCTGCATCAATTATTGGTTTTGTTCTTTTATCAATATCTTCTTTTTCTTCTTTTTGCAATGCTTGTCCTTTTTTTCCATATTGCATTAATTTTTCTCCACTTTGGTGTGTCTTTAGAATGTGTTCTGCAATTTTTGTGTCTTGAGTTTTATCTAAAACATCTCTTATCATGAAAAATAAATCAAATCTTGAAATTAGTGATGGAGGTAAATCAATTTGTTCTAAAAATGGAGTGAATTTATCAAACCGGGAATATTTTGGATTTGCTGCTGCCAAGAGTGAAGTATCTGCTTTGAATCTTGAAACAATTCCTGCTTTTGCAACTGAAATAATTCCTTGTTCCATTGCTTCGTGTAATGCACTTCTATCTTCTGGATCCATTTTATCAAGTTCATCTGCCATGCAGACTCCCCCCGAACTTAGTACTAATGCACCTGCTTTGAGAGTCCAACCTCCTTCTCCAAATTCATCTTTAACAGCAGTTGCTGTTAGTCCAGCTCCCGAAGTTGTTTTTCCTGAAACGTAAATACTTTTGGGAGCAATTTTGTGTGCGGCTTGTAGTAGTTGTGATTTTCCACAATTGTGTGAAATTATTCCATTTGCAATAAATCTATGCGCACTTGGAACTTCAATATCATAAACGTCTTCAAGTCCGTGGTCAATTATTTTTACGATTTTTTCACTTCTTTGTTGTCCAAATCTTTCGTGTTCTTCTGCATTTTTCATTGCTTGTTTCATTTTTTCATTTTTTTCTTTTGAAATAAATCCTATTTTTTTACCAAATTTTTTAATTGATTCTCCTCTTCGTATCATTAAATTATTTTCTCCAACTATTCTTGCGTGTATGCTGTAACGGAGTAAAAGTACTTGTACATCTCTTAGCATTTCAATATTTTTTGCTTTTAGTGAAACTGAGCGATTTCCTCTTCCTTTACTAAAAACACATCCATCTGCTTGGTAGAGCCATTTTAAAAATTCAGTTACAACAAGATTTCCTGATTCCATTATTATTTTTGGAACCCTTTTTTCTCTTAGCATTAATAAGTTGTGTGCAATATCTTTTGAGTGTAATCCTACTCTGTGCATAATTTCATTTTTTCCTTTTTGTTTTTTTGATGTGATTGATGGTTTTATTTTAAATAAATTTTCACTTATGGTTACAAGTTTTGGAAGAATTTCTTTTTCGTGGTCAGCAACAACTAAATAGGCTTCTTTTTTTCGTACCCCTCCATCTCCAAGCATATATCCTAATAGTGCTCCTAATTCTGGAGTAACTTTTTTTGGTAGTGTTCCTTTAAATTTTGGGCCAAGTTTATTTTCAACATTAACAAAATTTGTTTCCACGGATGCGCTAATAGTACAGGGTATATAATTTATTACTGCTACTTTGTCTTGTGGTTTAAATTCATCAAGTCTTTTCCATTCTCTTTTTATTTTTCCATTTTGTTTGCTTACACAAAGTAAGGGGTGGTCATGTGTTCCTTTTATGCTTTTTCCGCTTTCAGTAATTATTTCCATAACTTTTTTTTGTGGATAATAAAAGAAGGTTGTAGCTGTTTTTCTGCATTTTCCACCTTCGCCTGTAAGAACTTGAAAATCTACTTCTTGTAAATGTTTTTCTCCCAAATCTTCTATCCTTTTTATTGCTCCATTTCCCATTACAACTCTTTCATCTCCAACAAGACACCCAGGGTCACCGATTAACAAAACGTGAATATTTCCTCTGATTTTTTGATCATTAGGTAAGTGTTTTGTTACTCCTCCAAATAATTCAAGTGCAATACTTTCTTTTACAACATCATGTCCGTAAATTGCGGGGGCAATACTTTGTGCTAGCATTTCATAAATTTTTGGATCTTTTGAAAGTTTGTTTATTGCAATTTCTTCTTCTTTAGTAATATCTACTTCAGAAAATTCTTTTGCAGTTTCTTCTAAGGAATTTACTTCCAAGAATCTACCATAAACAGTTTTTTTATCTTTTTGCGGTGGAACTAATCTTAGTACTCCAACAAATTTTGTTTTGTCTCCTGCTGCAACTTTATTTACTAAATCATCACTAACATAAACATCCAAATAAGTTGCTTGTTCATTTCCTTTTAATTTTTCCAAAGTTTCTTGTACTTGAACTTTTTGGTAATCAATAAATTCACTTTTTTCTTCTTCTAAATTAAATTCTTTTGAATGACATTCGCACATATTAGGGGGGTGGAGTTGTTGTTTGTCTTGTGGAATTCTATAAACGTTTCCACATCTGCGACATTTCCAAACAGCCATTGTTAATTTTGGTAATACATCTGTAATTTGTCTTACAAGTCCTTCAACACTTAACATTTTTCCAATGTGTTTTGAACCAACATTTCTTACACTAATTTCTCTATCTCTTGGCATGTTGCTGAATCGCACATGCGGTTTGAATGTTTCAGTAGTAAGTGTGGGTAAGTGAATGTTTTGAATTGCTGTGTGTGCTGCTTCTAAAACTGCATCAGGACTATCTACTAATTCATCAGCTAAAGTAGGATCAAATTTTTCAAGTGTTTTAAAATCAACTGTTACGCTTCTTGTTTCAGGATAAGATTCAACAATTCGTTCTATTTGTTTTTTGTATTCAGTGTTAAAGAATTCTTCGAATCGTTCTACAAAAGGAGAGCCGTCTGACTTTTCTATTTCTTCTAAATTTATATCCATATATCCCCAACTCTTCTACAAACTTTTACTTAGTAAGTGCTCTTTAAATCTTTCTAATCCTTTTTGCCGACGTATTTGTTTTTGGGGCAAAACTTTTTTTAATTATGTTGCCTTTTTTAAAGTCTTGCTCCGGTTTTAGAGCCATTTTTGAATTTTAAAGAAAAAAAGTGTTGGGGCACACCAAATAACCATTTTGGCATGTTTTTTTTTCTTCGCATAATATAGGGGATAGGTTTGATTAATACTTTAAGGGTTTGGATTCTAAACCATCTTCCTTTTTGAAGAAAAAGAAATTCAAACCATGTAGAGGTTTGCTTTTATTGCTTTAGCAGTTTCTATTAATTCTAATGGTTTAGTTTTTCTTCGCTGTTCATCAATTCTAATGTTATCTGCGTGTTTTCTAGGGATTAAGTGAAAGTGTGTGTGCATTATACATTGTCCCGCAGCTTTGCCATTGTTTTGAATTAAATTTATTCCTTCTGCATTAGTGGCTTTTAGTATTGCTTTTGTTAGTTTTTGCATAGCTTTGGATATTTCAATTAAGTAAGGTTCTTCAATATCAGTTAAATCCTTAAAATGTTTTTTTGGAATTATCAAAGTGTGTCCATTTAATTCACCCGCAGGATTGATGTCAAGTAGTGCCATTACTTTTTCGTTTTCAAATACGATTTCGCAAGGAATTTCGTGTTTTGCGAATTTGCAAAACAAACACTCTTTTTCAAAGCCAGTCATTTTATCTTTCACCTTTTTTATTTGAATAAGTTAAGTGTTAAGTTCTTTTAATGTTTTTTGGTGTGGGGCAAAATTAGAATGTAGATTAATAAATTAATTTTTTTAAAAAAAGATAAAAAACTGGGGTTTCCCCCAGTCTTCAAAATTATATTTATTCTTTCACTACTTGTGCTAGGATACTATATTGTGTTGTTGTTAGTGCGAATAATACTCCGCCCGTTATTATTGCTGATAATATCCATCCTAATACTGGAATCATCGCTAATATTACACTTATTATTCCTGCAACTAGTGATAGTACTATTGCATAAACGAAGATTACTATTAGTGATATTATGTAATCCATAGTTAATGCGTTTTTTACTACACTTCCAATTGCGAAAGCTGCGCCTATTTTTCCTTTCTTCAACCATTTCATTATTGCCATTGGCAGTAAGAATACTGCTATTAGTAGAAGGATTCCTCCAACTAAAATTATTGGTCCGCCAATCATTATGCTTGGCAATATTGAATTCATTATTGCAGTCATGTCGCTCGGATTAGTCAGTATTGTTGGTAATGCTGTCATTACTGCGCTTCCAATTCCTATTGCAATTATTATTGCTGGAATTATCATGTAAACTATTTGGATTATTATCATCATTATTAATTTTATAATGTAATCCATTACATCATCTATTGCCCATGCTCTTAACTTATTTTTTTTGCTCATAACATCTTCGGCTGTTTTTGCACCGTATCCACTTACAAGCATACTAACTAGAGGTATTGCGCCTATTATTGCTCCAATTCCTAAAGTTTTTAAGTCAGAGAATGGTTTTTTCATTGCTTCTACGTAATCTACCATTTAGTTCACTCTCCATTTTTCTTTGAAGCTTTTTGTGCTGCGTTTGATTCAATTGAATAAGCCCCAAAGTATTTAGAAGTAGAGTTATTCTGCTATTTAACGCTTTCTTTAAGGGTTGCTAATATTGTTCGTGCTAACTCGCGGGCTTTAGTTTCGTCCCTTTCTCCTCGAATTAGAAGTTTTCCTGAAGGGAATAAAGAAATTGTGGCATAATTAAGTTTTAGCATTAAAAGTACTTTTGTTTTAACTTCAACAGTTGCTGTGCTAGTAGTTATTTCTTCGCAAGCCTTTTCTAAATCAATTATGACTTGTTTTTTTGGTAAAAATTCATAAGCCATTTTTGTTCGGCATGGTTTTCCAGTGTACTGTGCAATTTCCATATTTTTCAACTCAATTAAATTTATTTATTTACATATATTTACTTGGTTTAAGAATTCTATTTTTTGATTTGTATCTTCAATAGTTATTTTTTTAAGTACTCGTTCTATTAGTTCTTCCATTTTGCATTTTTCTTCTTCAATTAGTAATTGTTCTATTGTGCTTTGTGTTCGTGGATTTCCGCTTGCAAGTGCATCACACATTTCCGCTCCTTTGGATGTTTCAAAATAATTATATTTTTTGCTTAAATCAATTATTTCTTGTTTACTATTAAATAAAACTGGTCGAAGTATTTCTATTTTTGTGCTTTGGTTTATTGTATTTAAATTACTTAAAGTTTGTGAAGATACTTGGCCTAAACTTTCCCCGCTAATCAAATAATTAATATCTTTTTCATTAGCAATTTTTTCTGCAACTCTCATCATGAATCTTTTAATTAAAATAAAATAATATTCTCGATAACTCTTATCTGCAATTTCCTTAAATTCTTCTCCTGAGTTTACAACAATCATTTCTTTTAATCCAATCAACTTACATAGAGCAATTGATTTTAGTTTTGGGGTGGCATCGGTGAATGGTTCTTGGGAGAAGTGAATTGCACTTAATTTGTATCCTTTTTCGATTGCAAGTTTTCCAGCAACTGGTGAATCAATTCCTCCTGAAATTAGAAGGAGTGCTTTTTTAGTTTTCATTTTGTTCCTTTAGTAGTTCCTTTTATTTTTAATCCACTTTCTATAAGACACTTTTGATAAATTCCTTTTTTGGCAAGCCCCTCTTCTTCAAGTGCGATTAGTCCTTGTCTTATTGCTGTTATTCCTAAAACCGTGTGCATCAACCTAATGGTTTCGTTTGATAATCCTGTTTGTCTTTGGTTTATTAATAAATTAAATCGGTTGGTAGTTAATTCAACCCTTTTTAAAAATAGAGATACATTTTGTATTAGTGTTTTTTCTTGAATGGGTGTAAGAGGTTTTCCAATTTCAAGAAACTTAAGAATTCTTTTTTGTAATGTTTGATTTGTTTTTATGAGTGGAGAAATTATTTTTTGTCTTTTGCTAATTAGTGCAGCAGCTTTTTTATTGTGTGTTTTTAATATTCCTTTTTGTTCATACATCAATTCGCTGTTGTATATTTTTTCTTTTTTTAAAGTTCGGTAAGTTAGTAGAGTCATATAAAATATACTCGGGTAATAGTAATTAATAAGTTTGCTTTTTTTTTAAATTTCTTTAAATAAAGTCACTTTTAGTCTTTGTATCAATTTTTTAAAATTCATTTTACTTGTGTGTATGTTTTTATTTCAAAAAAAGATTTGAAAAGGAAAAGCAAATTGTGCTTTTACCTTTTTCTTACAATTTTAATTGCTGTACCATATTTTTGGTATTCTACTTGGTCTCCGGATTTTAGAGTAGGAACATCTTCACCTGGTTTTGGTGCATCGTATGTTTCGTAAGTTGTAGAATCCATTAATTGGATTACCTCTCCCATTACTGCAACTATTTGTCCATCTCCTTTTGGAACCAATGGAACTTCTACTTCTCCGTCAGTTGCTTTCAATAATCCTCTTTTTTGTTGTGTAAAAATATTAAATGCTACTATTCTAACTTTTGCTGCTCCGTGTTTTCCCGGTTTTGATTTTTCAGTTGTCTTTACTTGACAAACTTCTCCATCAATTAATACTAAATGACCTGGTTTTAATTGTCCAGCTTGCTCAAATTTTTTTTCGTCAACCATTTGTCCTCACTCCGACTCTTTTTCAGATTTATCACTCGAGAAGTTTATAAAAGCAATGTTTGGGGCGTTTTTAGAAGTTTTATGCTCGGCTTTTCCCTTAATTTTAAGTTCTTTAATTAAGGTAAATCTCTAATATTAATGCATTTCTGTTGTTTTTAACTTTTAGTAAATTATTTGAATAAGTTTTGTATAAATTTGACAATTTTGGTTGGATTTATGTTGGTGATTTGATAAGTTAAGTAAAGAATTTTTTACATTACTTAAATTATATCTTTCCTTCTAAGTATTTTTTCCTTTTTGCTTCTGGAAATTTTTCAATCGCATATCTTAGCATTGTTCTTGGCATTAATTTGTAATTCTCTTTTAAAAAATTTTCTTCAGTATTTAAATCTCTTTTGCCGATTTCGCGCAGCATCCACCCTACAGCTTTTTGAATTAAATCGTGTTCATCACAAAGAAGAATTTTTGCAATACTCAAGGATTGTTCAAAATCTTTTCTGTAAATAAAATAATAACAACTAATCATTGCAACTCGCTTGTCCCAAATTAAATTTGAGATGGATAATTTGTTTAAAATTAGAATTTCATTTCTGTGTTCAAACAAATATTTCCCAATAATATGGTGTGAACTTAAATCAACTAAATCCCAATTGTTAATATATTTTGTATTTTTTAAATAAAAATTAAAGATTTTTTTTTGCTCTTCTTCTGTTGTTTCTTTGTTTTCAAATTTCAAAACAAGTATAAGTAATGCACATAATCTTTCTTCATGTATTTTTGAGTGAAGTAATTGTTCTGTTTCTTCTAAACTCATTTTTTTAAAATATTTTTTTGCAATAGTTCTTGTAATTGGAACAGTTATTCCGTAAAAAATGTCTCCATATCCGTATTCGCTTTTTTTGGTTTTGAAGAACTTTTCAAGCACTTTTTTCTTTAATGGGTTTTGCAAGTCTTTCATTTCTTTCTTTATACTTTTTAAGGTTTGCATAACTTTATTGCTATGCAAGGTTTTTTATTGGGTTTTTAACAAATATTAGTTAAAGATGGGGTGTGTTTTCTAATGGTTCTATTAAAATGGCTTAACCCATTGTTTAAATCTCGTTCTAAGAATGTTGCTGTTTTTGTTGATGGTCCTAATTTACTTAGAAAAGAGTTTGGAATTGACATTGATTTAATCAAAAAGGAGTCAATTAAATTTGGTTCAATTAAGATTGGAAGGGTTTATTTGAATCAATTTGCTTCTGATAAATTAGTAGAAGCAACTGTGAATCAAGGTTTTTCTCCGATTATTTCTACTACTGATGTTGATGTTGTAATGGCTTGTGATGCAACCGAAGTTGCATTTAATCCTAATATTGATGTAATTATTTTTGCTACAAGGGATAGTGATTTTCTTCCCGCTTTAATTAAAGCTAAAGCACATGGAAAAGAAACTGTTGCTTTAGTTGCTGAAGAAATGACTGCTGCAGCACTAAAAAATACTGCTGATAAGGTTGTTTATTTGAAAGGGAAAAAACCTGAACCAAAAATGGATAAGATTGAACACAAGCATGAAGAAAAAAAAGAATCCAAATCTGATGAGAAAAAAGAATCTAAATCTGATGAGAAAAAAGAATCCAAATCTAATTGAAAAAAATATTTTTTTGTGTTTTTTTGGTTTTTTTAAGAAAAATTGTATTTAAGGTAATTTTTAAGTACTAGTTATTTTCTTATTTAGTTATTAATTTAAAGAAGAGGTGAATAAATTTTGAATTTTCCTGTTGGAGAAGTGGTGGATAAAGGTAAGGTTCCTTTTGACTTTGTACAAAAAGTTCAGGATTTATTATCCAAATCTTTTAATGGTTATTTAGTTCTTTCAGTTAGAGGGCACTTTGTTGAAGAGGGTGCAATTTTTTTTAAGGGCGGGGAAATAATTGCTTGCGCTGTGGAATGTTTAGCAGCAGAGCGTACTCTTAAAGGAAATGAAGCTTTGGAATTTTTTTACAACCAAATAAAGGGCAGAGGATTTTTTCATTTAATTAGTTTGACTCGTTCTCAAGTGGATTTAGTCACTGCTTTTGATGAAAAACTTTTGGTTAATAAAATAGATTTAAAAGAGCTTCCAAAGACCCTTCCTTTGGCCTTCTCAGTAAAGTTCGAGAAGAATATTGGTGAAAAAAGTGCACTTGATACGTATGGATTGAGTGAATTAAAATAAATTGCCAATGTTTGTAATAAAATATAATAAAATTTGCCTGGTGTTAAAGTGGTTTTAAAATTTATACGAAATTTCGCTCGCGGTGTATTGGATGATGATACTGCTCGGCCAATTGTTCAAATAGACTTCTTAAAGGATTTTCTTTCAAAGCACAAATATGTTTATTCTCAGAACTTTGAAGAAAATTTAGTGATTTTAAAAAGAAAACATTGGGTTGATTCTTTTTTAGTTACAAACCTTGATGGAAGTATTGTTGTTTCAAGCGAAGGCAATGGTCACACGGAAGGTATAATGGGTACTGCAATGTTGTCTTATATTAAAAGTGAATTACCTGATTCTGAATCTGTTTTAATTAAAAGAAATGATAATTGGTTTATGTTGTTCCCTTTGAATAAAAAAGTTTTTATTGTTAAAGCGGGTTCTGAATTATCAAATTTGGAGTTACGAGCACTTTCAATTGAATTAGAATCTTTGCTTCAATTAAATAAGCAGAGTGAAAAGAAACGAATTTCTCAAATGGCTTAATTGTTTTTTATTTTTTAAAGATAGTGAAAAAAAGGTTTTTTTTGGAGAAATTTTATTTTTTGTCCCAATGAGTAGCTTTTTATTTTGTTTAAAGATTATTATTTTATTGTTTTGAAGGTTTTTTTATGGGTAGAGTTATTGCAATTGCTTCAGGAAAAGGAGGCACAGGTAAAACAACTATTACAGCTAATTTAGGAATTGCTCTCTCAAAGTTAGGGCAAAAAGTTTTGTTGATTGATGCTGATGTAGCAATGGCAAATTTGTCATTAATTTTAGGTATGCAATCTTCTCCAATTACTCTTCATGATATTTTACTTGGAGAAGCACAAGTACAGGATTCTATTTATGATGGGCCAGAGGGAGTTAGATTTATTCCTTCAGGATTAAGTCTTGATAATTATAAGCGTGTTGATAGTGAGAGATTAATTTCAATTGTTTCTCAGTTAACTGAACAGTATGATTTTATTTTGCTTGATGTTGCCGCAGGTATAGAAAAAAATGTTCTTTCTGCATTAAGTGCTTCTCAAGAAACTTTGCTTGTAACAATGCCTACTTCTCCAGCAATTGCTGATGCACTGAAAACAAAAATTGTTGCGCAAAGACTTAATTCGAAAGTAATTGGAGTAGTAATTAATTTTGTAATGAGTGAGAAGGGAGAAATAACAAAGAATGATATTTCTAATATGCTTGAATTACCAGTTTATGGTAGTGTTCCTTATGATCCTGAAGTAAGGAAAAGTTTTATGCAGGAAAAGGTTTCGCCGGTAATTGTAAGAAAACCTTCTTCGCCTGCTTCTGAAGAAATTGCTAAAGTGGCTTCTAGGCTCACTGGATTAAAAATGCCTGAAAATGTGCAAGTGAAAAAAGTTGGTTTTTTGGAGAAATTATTTTCATTCTTCAAAAAGAAATGAGGTGTTTTTATGAGTAATAGACCGTTTGATCTTTTGAACGATGCGGTAAATAAAGAAGTTTTGGTTGTTTTGAAAGGGAATAATCAGGTAAGGGGAGTGTTGAAGGCTTTTGATATTCACATGAATCTTCACCTTGAGAACGCCTCACAATTAGTTGATGGTGAAATTAAAACTAAATACGGCCGAGTTCTAGTTAGAGGGGATAGTGTAATACTGGTTTCGCCTTAAGTTTAATTAAAAAATAAAGTTAAGATTGATGCAGGGGCAAAAAAGGCCCTTCTTCATTTTTAATAAAGATATTTACTTATTTTCTTTTAACGAAAACCTTTTTATTCAAGAAAAAACAACAATACCTTAAAGTTATTAGTCAATTTGTGGTTTTATGGATAAACGTCAGTCAGTAATTGAATCAATTCAAAAATTGCTTGCGCTTAATGTTTCTGATAATGAGATTGCTGAAAATTTATTTGATGTTGGAATTAGTAAAGAAGAAGCAACCAGTTTGATTATTGAAGCTAAAGGGGTTAAACCAGAAATTGTTCAAACTCAAGGTACTTTTACTGTTGGAGCAAATACTAATCAAGATAGTTCAAAAATGCAAAATAATTCTACAGAACAAGATACTTCTGTAATTAAAAATAATTCATCTTCTTCTACTAGTAAAAATTTAAATCAAAAATCTTCAAAAGCAGTGTTTGACGAAACTGTAACAAAATTAAGTATGAATGATGAAGTTATTTCTCAAATTCCTTTTAATAAACAAAAAAATGAATTAAATTCAAATACAAAACTTACTCCTGCGCAAAAAGATGCGGTTGAGGGTAGAATAATTAGTGATGTTGCAAATCAATCCACTGATGATGAAGTTAGTGAAGATGACAAAATTAATTTGAGTGACGAAGCAAAAAATGAATCAACTGATTCAATAGAAAAAAGCGAAAATGATTCGGATTCAGAGACTAAAATTAATTCAAATTCAAATAAAACGATTAGTGTAAATGATGAAGAGAGTGAAGATGAATTTGAGAGCAAAATAAAACAAACTCTTGCTAGTGCAAAAAAACAAAGTGTTTCGCCTCAAGTAAAAAATAAAAATTCTCAATTAAATTCAAATACTTCTTTTTCAAAAATAAATCCAACTCCCTCAAATTTTTCTTCTTCTCAAAAATATTCTCCATCCATTTCTCTTGATTCTTCTCCTGATTTTGAAGAGCTTTGGAAAAAAGGAATTGTAGTTGCTGTTAATGCAAAATTAAGTGAAATGAAGCAACTGAAAAATGATATTGATTCAGAAATTAGTCAAAAAGTGGATGAAGCACTTAGAAAAGAGCTTTATCAATTTAAAGTACTTAACGAATCTCAAAAAAATTTATTGATTTCAAGTAATAGAGAAGCTCTTGATCAAAAACAAAAAGAAATTACTTTTATTATTGATGCAAAAATTGCTGAATTAAAGCAGTATAATAAACAAATTTCTGAGACATTAAGAATAATTGAAGAATCTAAAAAACAACAAGAGGCAGCTCTTGCTGAAATTACTCTTGCTTTAAGTGAAGCTAAAAAAACAAAAGCTCAATTAATTATAGAAGTTAATTCTGAAATGATAAAAACAAAATCACAGGCCCAATCTTTTATTGATTCAGCTTCTTTACAAATTCAGCAAATGGATGAAAGAGTGAATAAGACTTTGGAATTGGAAAAGAATATTGCAGAAGGAATGCTTAATCAGGCTGAACAAAAAATTGAACAATTAACAATCAACCGCGCAGATGAATTAATTTCAAAAATGGAAGTTGAGTTAAATAATTTACAATCTGCAAGCAAAAAGATTTCGCCTGAATTATTGGATCAGAAAATCCAAGTGATTGAAAAGTTTAAACAAGATTTTATTATAAGCATGCAAACTAATTTGAATCAAATAAATTCTGCAATTGAAGAACTTAACAAAAAGAATGAATATGCTCAAAATACATTTGAAGAAAAGTCTTTAGCAATTGATGCAAAGATGGAAGAATTAACTAAGTTTGAGAATCAATTTACTAAAATAATGGATACTATTCTAAGTAAGCAATAAATTAATTTTTTTAAAAATTAATTAATTAAAAATTTATTTTAATTTCCTTTAGTTGTTGAGCAAGTTAATTTTTTGTTGTATTTATTTAAATGACTCAAATCTTTTTGAGTGTCATTATTATTATTATTTTTTACTTTTTTTCCTTCGGATTTAATTAGTTGGATCATTTCGCAAGCTTTGCATAATTCTTTTTGGGTTGGTTCTTTGCATTTTTTGCATTCATGCAAGCAGTTGGATAATTTTTGTTTTAATTCTTTTTTTGGTTTTAGTAATGGTTTTAGATTTTCAAAAAAGCGCAGGATTGAATATTCTGTTCCGGGGAATCTATTTTCAAAATTATTAATCATTTCTCTATATTCATTTCTTTTTGCAGTCCAAGAGTAGGGGCAGCATTCTGCTGAGTAATGCTTTATATTATTCATTGCAGCGTATGCAATAATTTCTTTTTCAGGAGTTTCATATAATGGTTTTATTCTTTTTACAAATCCTTCATAATCAATTATTCCGCTTGTCGCATTCATTCTTTTTAATCTATCAAAATCATTGTTGAATACATTCATTACAAAGCTCTGCACTTCATCATCCAAATTATGCCCTGTAACTAATTTATCCATTTTTAATTTCTTTGAATATTTGTTCATAATATTTCTTCGTAGGGTTCCACAAAAAGAACAGGTTCCTCCCATTTTTGGGTTGGAAATAATTAGTGGCATTAATTTATCATTAGTTATTCCAAATTCTTTTTTAAATTGTACAATTGTATAATTTACTTTCCTCTCTTTGCAGTTGTCTTCAGCAATTTTTATTGCATTTTCTCGGTATCCTTTTACTCCTTCATCAATTATGAGTGCTGAAAGTAAATTGCTCTTTGAATAATATTTTGAAAGTAAGTGTAGTAATACGCAGGAATCTTTTCCTCCGCTTAATGCAATGAGTAGTTTTTCTTTTGGTTTAAATAGTTTGTATTTTCTTATAGTTTTTCTAAATCTATCTTCAAAGAATTTTGTAAAGTGTTTTTCGCAAAAGTAATGTGGTCCGTAAGGCAGAGTTATGGCTACTTTTGCTCCGCAATGTTCGCAAAGAGTTGCGTTCTTTTTACCCATTTTTTGCATAAGTAATATGCTTTGCGTAAAGCTTTAAGTTTTAGTGAATGAAGCTAAAATTGGGGTTTAATGAATAGAAAATTAGTTTCTTTGGTTATTCAAAAAAAGGCCTCAGTAGTTAGCTTTATAAATGCTTTTTTGGAAATTCTCTCTATTGACTGGTGAATAATAAATGGGTGCAGCAAAATACATAAAAGCAGCTTTTCAGAACGAATGGAAAGGAACAACAGATTCAAATTATGATTATGCGGGTTTAATGCGAAAAAGAGGAATTGAATTTAGAAATGAAGATAGAGCGGTTGTTAAAGTTGAACACCCTACTAATTTAGTTGCTGCAAGAACTGTTGGTTACAAAGCTAAGCAAGGAATTTTTGTTGCTAGAGCAAGAGTAAGAAAAGGAACTGGAACTCATCACAGACCAAAGAATAAACGAAGACCAAAAAGACAAGGACAAGCAAAATTATCTAGAAAATTAAGTACTCAAGCAATGGCTGAACAGAAAGTTTCTAAGCACTTTGAAAATGCAGAAGCACTTGGCTCTTATAAGATTGCTGAAGATGGTAAGTGGCATTATTTTGAAGTTGTAATGGCTGATAGAAATGCTTCTACAATTTTAGCTGATAAGAATTTGAAGTTCTTAGCACACGGACACCAAGGAAGAGCAGAAAGAGGAAAGACTTTCGCTGGTGGAGCTAATAAGGAATTCAATAAAAAGAATCAAAGAAAAATTAGAGCAAAGAAAGCTCTTGATAGACACTTTGGATAAATTTAGAAAATTTAAAAATATTTGCTGCACAAAGTGCAGTAATTTTTTTTATATTTATGGAGCCGAGAATTTCAACAGAAATTTGAGGAACATAAAAATAATGATTTTTATGGATGTAGTTTATACTCAGCCACTCAAAGAGTTGCTGCAATTATCAGTCTACTTTAAAGAACCAACTATTGTCCTTGTAGAAAATGAAAAGGATGAAAAAGTTGCTAAACTAAATACTTTTTTTCCTTGTTATTTAATTAAAGAAAATACTCTTGATTCTGATATTCAAAAACTAAAAGGAAAAGTAAAAGCGGTTGTTGGTGGAAGTATTAAAGCTAATGAATTGGCAGTAAAAATTAAAGCTGATTTTTTACTTGCGCCTTCTAATTCTAAACAATTTTTTGATCTTGCGCTAGCAAAAAAACTTGCTGATAATAATACTACAGTTGTTTTGATGTTTGAAGAATTGATGAAACTAAATTCTTTTGAGCGACATTTGTATTGGAAAAATTATTGTGAAGTTGCAAAATATTGTAAATTAAAAAAGACTAAATTTATTGTTGCTTCTGCGTGTAAGGATCCATTGCATGTTAGGCCTAAAATAGTTAGAACAGATTTAGCATTAATGTTGGGTTATCCAAAGGATTTAGCAATTAGTTCAATTAAACAGGAATTAAAGTAAATGTTTTAGTTAGGATTAAATTAAATTTGTGGTTTTTATGAATATTGTTAAAGTAAAAAAATCAACTATTCCTCTTTCAAAAAGAGAAAGAAAGCGTTACATTCTTTTTGAAATATTAAATGCTGATGTAAGTGAAAAAGATTTTTACTTTGGTTTTTGGATAGAACTACTTTCTTTTTTCGGCTCAAAGGGTTTAGCAGAAATTAATCCAAAAGTTGTTCTATTTAAAGAAAATAAAGTTATTATTAAATGTAAATCGGGGAAAGAAACTGATTTAATTGGTGGAACTGCATTTGTTGATAAGATCAGAAACAAAAAAATTATCTTAAATCCTCTGCTTACTTCAGGTACTATTAGAACTTTAAAGGAATTTGCAAAAATTTAACTATTTTTTACCCTAAATTAATCATTTTAAAGAGTTTCTATCCTAAATGTATAGTATATTGAAGTAAAGTTATGATGTTCTTTTGTGGACATTTTTTAACGATTTCTTTAAAAAGAAAAGGTAGTTTGAGGTTAGATAGAGTTTAATTATTTTTAATCAAATGGTTTGTTGAGGTGTGTTTGATGTATCCAGTTCAAGGTTCAAAAGTTCCTGCTTATGATAAAGCAGCTACAATGTTTTCTCCTGATGGTAGACTTTACCAGGTTGAGTATGCTAGTAAAATTGTTGAGCAAGGCAGTACTGGTGTAGGAATTATTTACAATGAGGGTGTAGTTTTAGTTGCTGATAAAAATGTTCAAAGTAAGTTAGTTCTTCCTGAATCAATTGAAAAAATATTCAAAATTGATGGAAATATTGCAGTTGTTTCTGCTGGATTAGTTGGAGATGCAAGAAGATTAGTTGGTATTGCAAGAAAGCAAGCTCAAGATAATAAAATGGTTTATTCTGAAGATATTCAAGTAGAAGTAATGGCTAAAGAAATTGCTGAAACAAAACAAGCTTTTACTCAATACGGCGGATTGCGACCTTTTGGAGTTGCTTTTATTATTGGCGGAGTAGATGAAAAGGGAGCAAAGATTTTTCAAACAGAACCAAGCGGAGCTTTAGCTGAATACAAAGCTGTTGCAATTGGAAGAAACAGGGACAAAGCAATGGAAGTTTTGGAAAAAGAGTATAAAGAAAATTTAACTTTAACTGAAGTACTTGGAATGGCTTACAAAGCAATTGAAAAAAGTTTACCTGAAAAAGAAAAATTGTCAATGAATAGATTAGAATTTGCTTTAATTGACAAGAGTGGTTTTAGAAGAATCACTGATAAAGAATTAAAACAAGCATTCAAGTGAGTGCTTAAATTTACATTTAGTAACTTAACTGCTTCCCTGAAGGAAAAAAGAAAAAGGGCGAAGCAATTTCTTTTTAGAAAAGTAGGAAAGGAATAAACATGGTTAGAGTAGAGGACGCAGTAGTTGCGCGTTTAGAAAGATTTGGTAATAAATTTGAAATATTAGTTGATGCTGATTTGGCCATGGATGTTAAACATGGTAAAGATTTTTCTCTTGATTCACTAATGGCGATTCCTAGAATATTTAAGGATCCAAAAACTGGTGATGAACAAAGTGCTGATAATATAAAAAAAGTTTTTCAAACAGCTGACTTAAAAGAAATCGTTAAAAAAATTATTCAAGACGGGGACGTTCAATTAACTACTGAACAAAGAAGAGCAATTTTGGAAAAGAAAAGATTGGAGATAATTAATTTTATTTCTAGAAATGCAATTGATCCAAAAACAAAAACTCCTCATCCTCCGCAGAGAATAGAAAACTGTTTTGAACAAGCAAAAATTCACATTGATGCTTTCAAGAGTACTGAAGAACAAGTTAATGAAATAATTAAAGCGATTAGACACATTATTCCTATTTCAATGGCGAAAATAGATTTTGCAGTTAAAATTCCTTCTCAATATGCAGGAAAAACATCAAGCATTATCCACAAGTATGAAATGAAGAAAGAAGAGTGGCTTAATGATGGTTCTTTAGCAGCAGAGTTTTCTCTGCCAGCTGGAGCAAAGCAGGATTTGTTGAATGAATTAAACTCAAGTACTCATGGAGAAATTTTGGTTAAAATAATTGGTACTTCAGAGTAAAAATAAAAGTAAATAAAAATAATAAAAATAAAAGTAAATAAAAGTAAAAAATTGATTTAATTGAATGTAAAAAATAAAAATAATTTTTAGAAGGTGAATGCATGAAGAAAGTAGTAATTCCAGGAGAATTAGTCTCACAGGAAAGAAAGCGTCTTGGCAGTAACGTTTACGTTGCTAACGGGAAAATATATTCAAAAGTTTTGGGTATATCAGAAGATTCAGATGAACGAGCTAGTGTTGTTCCTCTTGAAGGAAAATATTATCCACAACAAGATGATGTTGTTATTGGAGTAGTAACTAGAGCAATTTTTGCAGGCTACAATATTAACATTAATTCTTTTGTTGAATCTTTTATTCCAAAGAGTGTAATGAGAGAAGATCTAAAAGTTGGTGACTTAATCTCAGCTAAGGTTGAGTACATAAATGAATTAAGAGAAGCTGATTTAGGATTTCCAAGAAGAATGTTTGGCGGAGATGTAATTGAAGTTACTGCTGTTCGAACACCAAGATTAATTGGAAAGAGTGGTTCTATGCTTGAATTATTAAAGCAAGGAACTGGATGCGAAATAATTATTGGAAAGAATGGTAGAGTTTGGGCAAGAAATGGAAATATTGCTTTATTGAAAAAAATAGTTCTTTTCATTAATGATAACTCTTACAAGAGTAATTTGACTAATGCTGTTGAAGAATTTTTCAAAGCTGAAGGAATCGCTGTTAATGTTCCAAAGAAAGAAATAGTTAATAATCAAAAAAATAATTTAAAAGAAGAAAGTGAAGTTATGCAAAATAATTCAGAAGAGGAATCTGAATTGCTAAATTAAAAAAAATGGAAAACTTACGAAGGTGAATTATATGAGTGGTAGAGTTACAGAAAATATGCCAGACTACAAGAAAGATAAAAAAAGAGTAGATGGAAGAAAAATGGAAGACCTAAGACCAATGAGTATCAAAGTTGGTGTTTTACCTAATGCAGATGGTTCTGCATATCTAGAATGGGGACAAAATAAAGTTTATGCTGCGGTTTATGGGCCAAGAGAAGCTTTGCCTAAGCACACACAAAATCCCTTGAAGGCAAATATTAAGGTAACTTACAGAATGACAACATTCTCAGTTCCTGAAAGAAAACAACCTAGACCAAATAGAAGAGATATGGAAATTTCAAAAGTTTTAGGAGAAGCTTTAGACAAGGCAGTTTTCACTGAACAATTTCCTAATACAGAAATTGCTGTTTTAGTTGAAGTAGTGGATTCAAATGCTGGTTCAAGAGTTGCTTGCTTAACTGCAGCTTCTTGCGCAATGGCTGATGCTGGAATTCCAATGAGAGATATGGTAGCAGCTACTGGAGTAGGAAAAGCATTTGGAGAATTAATCGTTGATTTGAATAAAGACGAAGAAGATGCTCCTGATGCAGTTGATATTCCATTTGGAATATTACCAAATTCTGGAGAAATAGTTTTGTTACAAATGGATGGAATTTTAACAAAAGCTGAATGGGAAAAAATTGCTGTGCTTGGAATGGATGCATGTAAAAAGATTTACGAAGTTCAAAAGAAAGCATTGCAAGAAAAATTTCAATTAAGTGAAGTAGCTGATAATGCAATTGCACCAAGTGCAAGTGCTAAAAAAGATGCTAAAGCTGAAGTTGTAAATAAAAAAGAAACTAAAGATGTTAAAGCAAAAAAGGTGAGAAAATGAGAACAACCGTCTTAGAATATGATGTATCAAAAATAGTTGAATCTGTTAAAGCTGGAAAGAGAGTTGACGGAAGAGCATTTGATCAACCAAGAGAATTTACTCTTGAACTTGATATGTGCAAAAACGCTGAAGCTAGTGCAAAAATTTGCATGGGCGAAACTCAAGTAATTGCTGGTGTGAAAGTTGGTGTAGATAAACCCTACCCTGATAATCCAGATGAAGGAGCAATTTCTTGCGGAGCAGAACTATTAGCATTAGCTCACTCTGAATATGAATCAGGTGCTCCATCTTTTGATGAAATTGAAATAGCAAGAGTAGTTGATAGAGGTATTAGAGAATCAAAAGCAATTGATTTCACTAAGCTTTGCATAAAAGAAGGAGAATCCTGCTGGATTGCTTTCATGGATTTTTATGCACTCAACGCAGATGGTAATCTGTTTGATGCAGGATCTATCGCTGGTTTAGCAGCATTCTTGACTACAAAATTGCCAAAACTTAATGATAAAAATAAAATCATTAAGCACGAGTACACTGGAAAACTTGAATTAAAGAGACTTCCTTTGTTAACAACTTTCGTTAAAGTTGGCGGGCAAATATTAGTTGACCCAACTTACTTGGAAGAAAAAGCAAGTGAAGCAAGATTTTCAGTTGCAACAACTGAAGACGGATTCATGTCAGCTATGCAAAAAGGACCAGGTATATTCACTGTTGAAGAAATCAACAAAATGATTGACTTGGGCTTTAAAGTAGCAGATGAACGAAGAAAGAAATTAATGAAAATAGTGAAGGGTAACTAAATGTTAATTACTTTGGGTTTGGCTTTTAATAATTGGCCAAATCCTTTGTTTTTAATGGCTTTTTAGAAAGTTTATAAACCTTTCTTAGAGGGAATCTTGTATTGGTGAGCTAAAAATGGGTAACACAAAAAAAGTTGGTAAAACTGGAAGATTTAGTTCTAGATACGGTGTAGGTATCAGAAAAAGAATTATTGCTACTGAAAATAAACAAGGTTCATTATCAAATTGTCCTTTTTGCGGTTTTGATACAGTTAAGCGAGAAGCTGCTGGATTATTCTTTTGTAAAAAATGTAGTAATAAATTTACTGGCGGAGCATACGAAACAAGAACTTTGATTGGAAAAACTATTGTTAAAATGGTTGCACAAAAAGCTTTCCTTGCTGATGCTAAAATTTTATTAAAAGAAAGTGAATCTTCTTTCTCTGATATTGAAAGAGAAGTTGAAGAATCTTTAGTTAAAGATAAAGCAGATAAACAATAATTTTTGGGGGAATAAAAGATGGCTTATAAATGTGCAAAATGTTCTACCGAAGTTACTATGGTTTCTGAAGGATTAGTTAGATGTCCCTCTTGTGGTCATAGAGTATTATACAAAACTCGCGAACCAATATCTAAAGTAATTAGAACTGATTAATTATTAATTTGCAGAACAATTTTTTTAAAAAATTGTTTTGTATTTTATTTTTATGTTTTTTCTTCAAGTAAAACTTGATTTTGATTCAAAAGAAGCGGCTTTAAGATTTTTTAAATCAATTAAACCAGAACTTGAAGAAGAGTATTTGCGAAGCAAAATGAAGATTACTCAAAACAAAGAAAAGTTAGAAGTTTTTGTTAGCGCTCAGGACAAAACTGCATTAAGGGCTTCACTTAATTCCTTGCTTAAACCCCTTGTTTTATTTGATAGTATTGAAAAATTAGGTGAGTGAGGAACCCACCTAAGAAGTTATAATAAATTAGGTTCTTCGCGTTACAAAATGGCAGTATTAAGCCATTTTGTTTAAATAAAAGGGCAAAAGAAAGTAATTAATTAGTTTGGTATAAGAATTTTTTTAATAAACATTATTTTTGTGAGGGGTGTATGATATGAATGAAGAAGAACAAAGAGCAGCTCTTTTAGAGTTTGAGAGAAATAGACAAATGCTTGGGAATATAAATGCTCAAAAGCAACAAGTGGCATTCCAATTAGAAATGGTTAATGCTTCTTTGGAAGAAATGGGCAAGACTAAGGAAAAAACGGTTTACAAAGTTGTTGGTAACGTTTTGTTCTTAAAAGATGCTAAAGAAATGGAAAAAGAATTAAAGGAAAAGAAAGAATCTACTGAACTTAGATTAAAAACTGTTGAAAAACAAGAAGAAGTATTAATTAAGAAATTAAATTCAATCAAAGCAAAGATTGAAGGCGAAGCTAAGGAAGCAGAAGAAAAGAAAAAAGACAAGAACTAAATAATTAATTCTAAAAAAAGTTGCTTGCACTTTTAATTAAGTGCAAGTTGCTTTAAACTGTTTTTTTTTATAAAATTCTATTTTCTTTTCCCACTCAAAACCCTTAATAATAACCTTAACTAAAATTACTACAAATGAAAGGATTGTCTAAAACCAAAATTATTCAAGTGTGTAAATCTAAGCGTGTTTTACTACTTTGTCATGAGCATGCTGATTTGGATTCTTTTTGTTCGGCTGCAATATTTCAAAGATTTTTAAATAAAAATAAAATTCAAGCAACTATTGCAGTTCCTTCTCATATTAATGAACAAGCAAAAAACGTTTCTGAAGAGTTGAAGATTAGTTATATTTCGAATCCAAATTTGAATGAGTTTGATATTGTTTTGATTTTTGATTTGAATTCGTTTGAGCAATTGGGTGTCTTAAAAGAAATTTTTATTGAATTCATGAACAAAAAATTAATTAGGGTAATTGTTTTTGATCATCATGTTTCAAATAAAACCTGCATTGTGTATGGGGGGGATTGTGTTATTGATGAGAGCATGGTTTCAACCACTCAATTAATTTACAATTTCTTGGACACATCTAACACTACCCAAAAATTAAAAGATTTTGATTCATTAATGCATTTTCTTAATTGCATTGGTATATTAGAAGATACAGGTCATTTTATTGTTTCTTCCTCTAAAGCATTTAGTGATTTTGCAATTTCTTTAAAAAAATCAAATAAAACTTATGCACAGGTTTTATCTTTCACAAAAAATGAATTTGATAATGGTGAAAGAATTGCTTTACTAAAAGCTTCTCAGCGTTCAAAAATAACTCAAATAAAAAATATTATATTAATAACAAGTACAGTTTCTTTTTACCAATCCTTTGTTGCAACGAAATTGCTTAATTTTGGTGCAAATATTTCTTTAGTTTCTGGAATTGAAAAGAGAGGTTTGTGTGTTTTGAGTGCAAGAGCAGATTCTTTATTTAAAGAAAAAAATAATTTTAATTTGGTAAAAGATTTGCTTTTGCCACTTAAAGAAAATTTAGGTGGAGAAATTGGCGGTCACTCCGGAGCAGCTCAGTGGAAAGGCAAAAGTACTCCAGAAGAAGTTTTAAGTATTGCAACTGAGATTCTAAAAAAGAGATTATAAAATAAATTTTAATTTAACTATTTAAAATAATTGCAAAGAATAATTACAAAAAATTAGATTATTTTTATTTATTTTAAATAAACAACATTTTGTCCTTTCTTTATTTTTCCTCTATCTGCATATTTGAGTAAATAATGTACAGTTGATTTTGGAATTCCAGTGATTTTTTCAATTTCTCTTACTGTTTGGTAATCCTTTCTAAGTTGAATTATTTGGAGCATTTTGTCCATTGGTAAATCAATTGCTCTCCCTCTTCTTTTTTCAAGTCCAATTGTTATTCCCTTATCTTTTAATCTTTTTTGAGTTTTGGAAGGTAATCTTTTCAAGCAGGATGTAGAAATTGTTATTGTTTTAATTGGGCATTTTGTAATTAGTGTGTTTAAATTGTCCCACTTTATTGGTCGAACTAAATGTATTTCTGTAGTATCTTTTGGAATACTATCAATATTTGTGTGTTCTGTTATTGCATATTTCATTTTCTCAAAACCAATTTATCTTTCAAATTTAAAATCTTTTTCTTAATTCTAATTTTTTTTATTTTTTGTCCAATTTTTGCTATGTTTTGCTTTCTAGTTATTCTTTTTATTGTTTTTATTCTTTTGCTTAGCCATTTTTTGTTGATTTTTTTTCCTAAATTTCTTTTTTTAAAAACATTTTTCTTGGCAAGGTAGGTTAATCCTTCAATCATTTCTTTTTTTCCAATTATATCAACTGGATTTTTGGAATAAATATTAGGTCCTTTCCAAAGAATTTCTTTATTTTTGATCATATTTAAAAAATCTTTCTCATTTTTTGGTTTTCTTTTCATTTCAATTATTGCTGTTCCAATTGCGTTAGGATAGTGTGCATCACTTCCAACTGTAATAAATTGTGCTTCTTCTCCTAAGAGCATTCCTTTTCTGACTTTTTCAAGCGTACTTACAGCTAATTTTTCAATTTTCTTTTGTGGGTAATTAGTTGTTTTGTCAATGAGGAGTGCTTTAGTTGCTTTGTTTGTCCCAACGAAATCTAGTGCTCCATAAATTCCTTTAACAAATTTTCTTCCAAATAATAATTCGTTTGCACTTGCCAACATTCCATTGTAATATTCAACTCCCACACCAAATTTTTTCATTAATTGTTTTGTTTTCTCTTCTCCTATTACTTCGCAAGCCGAATCAGTTTTGTATCCATAAGGGTGGGGAAAACTTACAAGTAGATTATTTTCTTTTATAATTGTAAGTGCTTTTTCAATATTAATATCTTTTTTTTGTAATTCTAAAAAATCATATAATCTCTCATCTTCAGCAAATATTAGTAAATCTCCTGCGCTTGTCTTAGCCTCCATTCCTGCAATTAGCATTATTTCTTTTGGTTGAATTTTTTTTAGTTTTAAGTAAGCTTCTTTTGGTTTGTAATTTGAATGTTCCGTTATAGCAACAATTGAAAGTTTTTTTTCTTTTGCAGCTTTCCACCAATTAATAGGTTTAATTTTTTTCTCATTTAAGTGAGTGTGTAAATCCGCTAATACTCTTTGTTTCATACTATATTTTTGTTTTTTCTCTTTAAATATCCTTTTTGTTTGGGTATTTTTCCTATTTTAAGGTTTCTTTATTAATTTTTTGTAATAGATTTATTTTAGGTGATTTGTTTGATAGATCCAAGAATAATCCGGGAAAACCCTAGTGTGGTTAGAAAGAATCTGGAAATGAGAAGAGATCCAGTAATAATCCAAAGATTTGATTCGTGGCTATCGTCAGACAAAGAATGGAGAGAATTGAAGCAAAAAACTGATGATTTGCGTTCAAAGAGAAATACAATTACTGAAAGCATAAAACAAGCAAAGATGAAGGGAGAAGACACTACTTCATTAATGAGCGAAGCTAAAGCTCTTCCTGATGAAATTAAATCTTCTGAAACTAAATTAAAAGAACTTGAGGAAAAGAATAAAGAATTAATAATGCGAATCCCAAATATGCTTCATGAAAGTGTTCCTTATGGTAAAGATGATACAGAAAATGTAATGGCAAAAACTTGGGGTGAAGTAGCAAAGAATCCAAATTTAATTCACCACGGAGAATTGGCAAAGAAATTAGGTGTTGCTGATTTTGACCGAGCAGTTAAGATTGCTGGTGAAGGATTTTATTATTTAAAAGGGGATTTAGCAATGCTTGATTTAGCTTTGCAGCGTTTAGCCCTTGATATATTAATTGAAAAAGGATTCACTCCAATTCAGCCTCCTTTAATGATGAATAGAAAAGCCTATTCTGGTGTAACCGATTTGGGAGATTTTGAAACAGTAATGTACAAAATTGACGGAGTTGACAATTATATGATTGCAACTAGTGAGCACCCAATGGTTTCAATGTATATGGATGAAGTTTTTGAAGAAAAAGATTTACAAACTCCAATACGTTTTGCCGGAATGAGTCCTTGTTTTAGAAAAGAAATTGGAAAACATGGTCTTGATGAAAGAGGATTTTTCAGAGTTCATCAGTTCAACAAAATTGAACAAGTGATTTTGTGCAAACCCGAAGACTCATGGAAAGAGTTTGATAGTATTTCAAAGAATCAAGAAACTTTTTTCCAAAAGTTGGAAATACCTTACCGTGTAGTTAATGTCTGTACTGGGGATATGGGTATTGTTGCAGCAAAGAAGTATGATTTAGAATGCTGGTCTCCAAGAGAAGGAAAATATATTGAACTTGGAAGCTGTTCTAATTGTACTGCATATCAAGCAGTAAGATTGAACATCAAATATAAGAAAGCTGATGGAACAAGAGAGTATGTTCATACTTTGAATAATACAATGGTTCCAACAACAAGAACTTTAAGAGTTTTAATAGAAACTTACCAAACTCCAGAGGGTACAATTAGAATTCCAAAAGCCCTTCAGCAATATATGAATGGTAAAACCGAAATAAAAATGTTAAAGTAATTTAGTTAATTCTTGGTAAAAGGCTCTTTTGGGCTTTTTACTAAGTTTCTTTTTTTATTTTTTTTATTATTAATTATTTAATTATTTCTTACTCATGATTTAATTGGTCTTGTACAATTTTGTTTCCAAAATCAAATTCCATTTTTGGTTTTATTATGAATTTACATTTTTCTCCACTTATAGCGGCGCACTCTGCTTCTACGCAATCAATATTGTCTTCAAATATTTTAGAAAACATTCCTGCCAAAGTTCCTCGCAAAAAAACATCTGCGCTAATTTGAGTTTTTCCTTTTAGTTTTGCAGCAAAAGGAGAATTATCCAAAACAATTATTGCTCTTTTTGTTTCAGTTTGTAAATCAATTTCTTGTAACTGCCCCCATCCTGAAGCAGTAAAAAAAGTTTTAATCAAATCAAGTTGTCTTTTCTTATCCCCTCCAAAGTTTGCTCCAAATTCTTTCATTAGATTTTCTGCAGTGTTTTTTTTAATAGTTTCATAAATTTTTTTTTGAAATTCAATATCCTGTACTTTACATAATCCAGCAAGCGTTTCAATTGGTGCAATTAAAAATGGTAAATCAATTAAGTAAAAATTATTGTGCGTGTATTTTAGAGTGCTAGTGAAAATGAATTTGTCAAAAAAACTATTAAGCATTTTCTCGCCCCTCCTTTAATGCACTTTGAATTATTGCGCTTAGGTGTTCTGGTTCTTGCTGTTTTAAAATATCATGAATAGTTCGGTACTTTTCAACTAATAATGGCCAAACAATAAGTGTATTCCCGGATTTTTTTGAAACAATTAGTTTTCGTTCAATTAATTTTTTTAAATAGTATATGTATTTTGAACTTGCTCTTTTTTGTGATTCGCGACTTTTTACATCTTCATTTAAATTTGATGCGATTTCAGTTGCAGTAGTTGGCCATTTTTCTAAAATAGTTGAATATACTTTTTTTTCAATTTCGCTAAGTTTAAGTATTTCTGGCAAGACAGATTTTATTTCTTTCATTATGTTAAAACAATAAAATTTAACCTATTTAATACTACTTATTTCTGGCATGACACAAAATTTGCAATTTTGTTTTTTTTTAGTTTTAAATTATTTTCCAATACAATACTCTATTTACATATTTTCCTTTATCAAAGTAATAGTCCTTTATTACCCCAATTTTTTCAAATCCATTCTTTTCCAATACCTTACAGCTTGCTAAATTTTCTGGTTCTGCAGTTGCTTCTACTGAGTGTAATTTTAATTTTGTTTTAATAAATTTCAATCCTAATTTGCATGCACAAGTTGCATATCCTTTTCCCCAATATTCTTTTTTTATCCCGTACCCAATTGAACCTCTTTTATCTTTTTGCATTATTTTGTAAATATCAAGTATTCCAATTTTTTCTTTTCCTTTTTCTATAATAAAATAGTAAGCAAAATTATTTTTTCTTTCTCGCACGTGTTTTCTAACTTCATTTTTAGCTTCATTAAAATTCTTTGGGGTTAATCTCTCAAGGTAATGCTTTTGGTATTCCTCATCCTGTGTGAGTTTAAAATAAAAGTCACTATCGGTTTCTTCAATATCACGTAATTTTATCTCTTCTTTCATAAGTAGATTAGCGTTGTGGAGTTTATTTAAACAAAATGGGTTTAATGTCCAGTTGGGTTTTTCATTTAACTTTTTCCTTTAAGCAAAGTTTTGTTGGAAGATTTTAATTAAAGTTGGTTCAAAACATATTTTTTTAGTATAATCCAAAACAGTTTTATTTGAGTTAATTGTTTCTTCAATCATTTCTTTCTCCGTTTCATAAACTATTTTTTGCATTACTTCATTCAAAAAATAATTGTCCATGCGTGCTTCTATTATTTTGACTTTCTCAATTCTGCATAAATCTTTTATTCGAACATAATATTCAGTATAGTTCCATTTTTTGCAGACAAAGTTTTTTTGTATCAGTCCCCAGTTGTGTTTTACAAATTGTTTTAGTTTTTTTGTTTTGAAAAACAAAATTTCTCTATTTTCATTAATCAGCATAGTCCAATTTGATTTATTTAATAATTCTTTTTTTCTTACTCTAATTTTTATAGTATCTTTGCCCAGTTCTCCAAAGCAAAATTTTTGATCAATTGAAATTCCTTTGTAGTAATAATCAATTCCAAATTCACTGTCTTCAACAGGATTCATTTCGCTTGGTAGGATTTGTAAAAGTTCTTCTCGCATTTTGTTTTGCTTAAAAAAATTAGGGTTTAGTTTTTGTTGATTATATTTAAAAAGATAAGATTTTTTGCGTGGTATTTTTTCAATTTCTTTTTCGTTAGGCAAAGGACAGGAGAAATTCAATCCAATTATTGGTTTCACCAATTGCATAGAAGTATTTTGTTGTTTATAATTATTTCTTTTGTTATGGGCTTGTTTAAAAAGTTCTTAGAAAGGGCTTTTGTTTAGAAAGTAGGTTTTCCTCAAGTGGTCTTTTTCCGATAGCTTTAAAAGGAGTTATGAATACCTATTCATTATGTTTTGGATAAATGTTCAGAACTCAATAATTTGAAAAGGAGGCGAAAAATATGCCAAGAGGAGATAAAACAGGGCCAGCAGGAACTGGGCAAATGACTGGAAGAGGAATGGGGTACTGTGCAGGGTACAATACACCTGGATACATGAACCCTTGCTTTGGAAGAGGTTTTGGGCGAGGATTTGGGAGAAGAAGGTTTTGGACAACCCCTCAAGAAATGGTTCAAGCGTATAAAGAACCCACTGAAAAAGAACTTTTAAGTGAGTTAAAAGCTCAGAAAGCAGAAATAGATAAAGCTATTAAAGAGCTTGAACAAAAAAAGAAATAGAAGGCGAGATAATTGGTTCGACCAAGAATACCAAGAATAATTGACTTTGAACCTGGAACAACTTACTTCAAGCCTGCAGGAATTCCGTTAAGGGTGCTTGAAGAAGTTGTTCTTTCTTTTGAAGAAGGAGAAGCACTACGCCTAAAAGAAGTTGAAGGATTAGACCAAACAGAAGCCGCGAAAAAAATGCGAATATCCCAACCAACATTTTTTAGAATACTCTCAACAGCAAGAAAAAAAGTGGCTGAGGCAATAATTAATGGAAAAGCAATCAAAATAGAACGGGGGAATGTAAATTATGAATAAATTAAAAAAGAAGAAAAAATTTAGTCTAATTTTTGGTATCGGCATAATAATAGTTATTTTATTTTTAGCGGTGTTTTCATACAATCTTTACTTAAATAAACCGACACAACCACAAGGATTAATGATTCTTATTGAATCAACAAGCAAACCAACAGGATTATTAGAAATGGTTAGCCAAATGAAAGAAAGAAACATTTCAGGACTTTTAATGGTCACTCCTGAGTTTGTTCAAGCAAATTGCGAAACTGTAAAAAAAGCTCTTGACACGGGAAATATAGAAATAGTTGCATCTAATGTCGGTGCTCCTTTTTGGGGTATTCCTTATGAAGAACAAAAATCCAGAATAATCCAGATGCTTGATGGAATAGAATCATGTACTAGAAAGAAACCAAGAATAATATCTTCCAGATATATGGCTTCAGACATGAACACTGTAAAAGTAGCTGAAGAACTTGGGATACCTTATGTAACTGCAAGAGGAACAACTGGAACAAAAGCAACAGTTTACCAACCAGAGGGATACCACGTAAAAATATTATCTGTTTCATTGATAGAATTAGTGCCTTTTGAATATGGGAGCCTTTGTGATTATTCTTTCTATGAAAGGGCTGGAACCCCAAAAGATATGTTGGGGGAATTAAATAGGGCGTTAGAACCTTTAACTGATAAAGAAAAAGCCCGATTTGGGGAACACCAAAGAATAACTCCAACAACTCACACCCATATTGGAGGATATCTAAAACAATGGAATGACATGTGGCTTAATTTCTGGGATTCCTCCCAAATTAAATGGGTGCCATTGGATGAATTTATGACAGAACCTGATTGGGCCATTCCACTATGGCAAATCCCAATAAACCAGAATAATCCATATACTGTTGAAAAAATAAGGCCCTTGGTGCCCTATGAAGAAGAGGAAACTGTGGGCAACATTTGTGCTGTAAATTAGGTTTTAGATTTTAGGGCATGGCGACAATAAAATCGCCATATTCCTACAAAAAACCCGAGTAAATATTTCAAGATTTTTTTACCAATCTTTTTTCTTTTTGGGGTGCCAGAATATTCTGTTGTTGCTTCGGTAGGCTGATAGTGTTCCTGTTTGTTTCATTTGGTTTAAGTATTTTTTTGCTGTTGGCCATGTCATGTGTGTTTTTGTAGCTATTCTTTTTGTGGATAGTGGCCTTCTTTGTGCTTGTAATAGGCGTTTGATTGCATGTTCGTAATCCTCTTTACTCATTTTTTCTCACATACTCAATTGTTAATTCTGAATCCTCTATTGGCGTTGGTTTTTGAGCTATTTTCAAATGAAATTTTATCATATCGCCTTTTTTCATTTTTTTTATTTCAGATACTACTTTTGGAATTCTTATTAAAAATTGTTTTCCATCATAGGACATTGTCGCTATTTCTTCTTCTTTATCAAAGTCTTGTTCTGCTACTTTATTAACTATTTCTCTTTGAGTCATACGATAATCACTTTTATTAGTTATTTTAGTGTACGAACTTATATTTATAATTAACTTTAAAGCGTACGAAAAAAGCAAAGCTTTATAAATACTTTGCGAGTAGAATATAGTATATCGTACGATTGAGTGTAAGTGATTAAAGTGGAAGAAACCAAGTTTATCTGTTTCCGTTGCGGAAGTGAAAAAATAGTTAAAAGAGGAAAGCAATTTAATACTAAAAAAACTACGTGGAAGCAACGCTGGTATTGCAATAATTGTGGTTTCAAGTTTGTGGATAAAAAACAGGTTTTGTGTGATTCCTATGAACCGCCAAAGTTTGAATACCAACCAAAGCCAATCGTTCCAACTGACTGGGCCAACTATAATCAAGCACAGATAAATGAAAAAACCATGTTTTTGGATATTTTGAGTGGTGTGCTTGATTGTTTTGCTTTTGAGCAAGCAAAAACAAACGGTCGACATTTAATCAATACAAAAGATGTTTTGTTTGGAATGCTTATAAAAACTCATAATAAAAATTCTTCAAGAAGAACAATCTCTGACCTTAAACTAATGAAAGAATTACATTATGCTGAACAAATACCTTGTTTTTCTACTTTGATGAATTATTTTAACAATTCGAGTTTTACACCAATTCTTGAGAAAATGGTTGAATTAACTGCTGTGCCGTTAAAAGGAGTTGAAATTGATTTTGCTTCTGATGCAACAGGGTTTTCCACTTCGCAGTTTGGTCGTTGGTTTGATGAGAAATGGGGCGAAGAAAAAGAAAAAAGAATCTACAGAAAACTACACGCAATGACAGGGGTTTACAGCAATGTAGTTACTCATTGTATAATTACTGAACAAGAAGGTAGGGGCACAGCAGACACAACACAATATAAACCACTACTTTACAAAACAGCAATTAACTTCAAAATGAACGAAGTTAGCGCAGACATGGCTTACTCGTCAAGAGAGAACCTTGAAGCAACTGTACAAGTGGGTGCTTTACCTTACATTCCTTTCAAATCAAATGTTACTGGTGGAAACAACGGGTTGGTTTGGAGAAAGATGTATTTGTACTTCAAAGACAAACCACAAGAATTTTTTGAACATTATCATAAACGTTCTAATGTTGAAACAACTTTCTCAATGATAAAACAGAAATTTAGTGGCTTCTTGATGACAAAAACATTAATTGCAAACACAAACGAAATATTATGCAAAGTAATCGCACACAACATTTGTTGTTTAATCTCAGCTTATTACGAATTAGGATTAGAAAAGGCTTTTTGCACAAAAGCCCAAGAAACCAATAAAATTTCAATTTTAGTCTAACTTTTTAAACAAGCCCTTTTGTTATTAATTTCATCTTCTTCTAGCTCTAATTCTATTTTTTAAAAAATTAGCTGTTCTTTTTTTTGCGTTTTGTAGTTTATTTTTTGGAATAAATCTTTTGTAAAAAATATTATTAAAATTTCCTGTTTTTGTTTTTGCAGTCGTGTTTTGTATTTGTACTTTATCTAAAATTCTTTCCATTCTTTCTTGTAACTTGGCAAGATCTCTTGTATGTAAATTGTGTCTATTTTTTGCTAATTGTTGAAGAGGAATTATTATACTTAATGGTTTAACTCCTTCTTTTGCATATAAATCACTTAACTTTATTCTTGCTGGTACAAACAAAATATTTCCAGTTCTTTTGTCTCTTTTAAATTTTTGTTCAATAATTCTTTCTGCACTCTTAGGGTGTTTTTTTAAGTAATCCCTTATTTTTTGTGTTGGAAAAAAATCAATTCTGTCTTGGTGCATTACCATTGTATAATCTGATTTGTTAATGAGTTCGTTTTGGTTTAATCTCACTCTAATAGAATCTTTTCCGCCATAATAAAATCCAAATTTTCTATCTATTTTAATGCCTCTAAAAATATAATCAATTCCTGTGTATTTGTCATTTACTGGTTTCATTGTATTTGGTAGTATAGAATCAACGAGGGTTAGTACTTTGTATTCCATTTGTTGTTCTGTTTGAATTGGTGCTTGTTGTGAGGTGTGGTTAATTGTTTTTTTTATTACTTTTTGATGAAAACCTTGTTTTTGTTGTGACATAATTCTCACTCAACAAATTTTACTTTTCCGTTTGCAATATTTTTCTTTGCTTTTAAAAAATTATTATTAAAATCTTCATAGAATTTTATTGCGTAAGGTACTCCATATTTTGCTTTGCATTCTCCGCAAAGGTTTTTTCCATTCACACATTCTTCAAACATTTCTTTTAATTTTTTATCATCCTTAATAAAGTGATTTTTGCAGTATTCATAAACAACGCATTTATTTATTTCTCCGCCTTTTGCTTTTTGTTCTTCCTTAGTTACTCTTCCGCCCGTAAGTGTTTTGTTTATTTTTTTTTCAAGTAATTTAAAATCTTTTTCAGGAATTTCTATTTTTGCATTATCTTCTCCGCTTTTGCTCATCTTAAATGAGCCATCTAGTGCGCTAGTATATTTATTGCATAATGCACTTGGCAAGAAAAATCCGTGTTCTGTTTTTAATCTTCTTGCAACATCTCTCACCATTCTAATGTGTGGTGCTTGATCTATTCCTACAGGAATTACTCCTGGCATTTTTTCTTCAAGTTGTGGATAAAGTATATCTCCCATTTGTGTAAATGCGCTCATTACTTTTGAAGGGTGGAGTGAACCATATATTGCTCTAAATTCATTTTCAGTTACTTTTTGCGAGCAAATAACTGCCAAGTTGCTCACTTTTTTGTTTTCACTTTGTAAATAAAAATTTGTTTTATCAATATCAAGTCCGAGTGCTAAGTAAGTAGGTATGTGAAAATCAAGTGCTCTTCTTTTTCCTTCTTCAATAGATATTCCTCTTGTTGCTTGTGATTCTACATCTGCAATTAACACATAAGTTTTTGCTTTGTGTTCTTGAAAGTATTTAATATTTTGAATTACCGTTTCTGTTCCTAAATGTATTTTTTCGCTTGAAGGCATTATTCCGCTTAGTACGTAAAATGGTTTTTTGTTTTCTATTGCAGTAGCAATTTGTTCTAAGTCTTGTCCTCCAAAATTTATTCCTCTTCTCATTTGTAAATTGGGATTAGGAAAAATGCTAGCATCAAACTCTTTCATTCCAAATTCCTTAATCAATCTAGAATAATCCTCGATGAGTTCTTTTCCCCACGGGTCAATTGAAATTTTTTCAGTCATTTTTTCACTTTCTTTAACATATTGTAGTTCCTTTGTGTTTTTAATTATTCTTGCAGGAGCTTGGACTGATTATAGTCCAAGCACTTTTTCGTATGATGATAAATCCAGTACTCCGTTTCCGCTTAAATTGAACACAATTGTTTTTCTATCATTTTTTTTAGCGTGTTCAATTGCACTTTTTAGTGCGTGGCTTGATTCGGGTGCTGCAATTATCCCTTCTGTTTCTGCAAATAATTTTGCTGCCAAGAAGCATTCTTCTTGAGAATAACTTTCTGCTTTTACTAATTTGTGATCAATTAGCGCTGAAATTATTGGAGCCACTCCATGGTATCTTAATCCTCCAGCATAAATTGCTTCTGGAACAAATTCGCATCCGAGTGTGTGCATTTTCAAAAGTGGTGTTTGTTTTCCTGTGTCACCATAATCATATTTGTATTCTCCTTTTGTCATGCTTGGAACTTCTTTTGGTTCTACTCCAATTATTTCTATTTCTTTTCCTTTTAATTTATTAGGAATAAATGGTAGTGCAATTCCTCCAAAGTTACTTCCTCCTCCAACACACCCAATTACTACATCTGCACTTTCTCCAATTTTTTCTAACTGTTTTTTTGTTTCTTGTCCAATTACTGTTTGGTGCATTAATACATGATTGAGTACACTTCCTAGAGAGTATACAGTATCTTCATTTTCTTTTGCTACTTCCACTGCTTCCGCAATTGCCATTCCTAAACTTCCGGGGGTATTAGGAAATTTTTTTTGCATTTCCATTCCTATTTTTGTAGTATTGCTTGGACTTGCAATTACTTTTGCTCCGTAAAGTTTCATTATGGTTCTTCTTGCTGGCTTTTGATCATAACTGCATTTCACTTGGTACACAGTGCAGTTTAAATCAAATAATTTGCATGCGAGTGCAAGTGCGCTTCCCCACTGCCCTGCTCCTGTTTCTGTTGTAACATTTTTGTATCCCGCTTTTTTTATGTAATATGCTTGTGCGAGTGCAGTATTAATTTTGTGACTTCCTTGCAAAGTTGTATCTTCTCTTTTGAAAAATATTTTGCAATTTGTCCCGAGTGCTTTTTCCAAATTATCTGCTCGTTGCAAAGGAGTTGGTCTTCCAATTTTTGCATAAATTTCTCTTACTTCTTTTGGAATTTCTATATATCTTTCACCACTCATTTCTTGGCCCAAAATTTCTTTAGGAAATATTTTTCCTAAAATTTCCAAATCTCCTTTCGGTGCAAAAAACTCAAAAGGTAAATCCGCGAGCACATTGTAATAGTGCATTGGTATTTCATTTTTTTCTAACATTACTACTTTTTTTCCTAAATCATTATTATTATTGCCAGGCTAAATCCCTTCTTGTACTTTCCATAATTTCATCTCCAAATTTTCAGAGCACAAGGAATCAAACCTTGGTTTAATAAGTAAAAAACTTATTTGTGTTATCACTACACCATTACCCTGTTAGTTTTTGGCCAATGTATGCAGTGTTCACCATTTTTGAGTTTTAATCCTCAAGTCAGAGAAGTAAGTATAATTAATTCTTTTTTGGTTGATTGTCTGGAATTCAAACGACGACCTGGTGAGCCTATAATTAGATGAAAGGACTCCAGACAAACTTTCCAACCAAAAAACTAACTTTCATAACATACCTTCATTCATGTTGATTATTAAATACTTTGAAGGAATAAGTGTAATATTTTGCACAGGTTGTAAGTTTTTAATTCTTTTTGAATGATTTTTTTATATGTTTAGAAAAAGAATTTATTCTCCTATTGCTTCCCATCAAAATGTTGCTGATCTTGTTGCTCGCACAATAGGAAAAACAAAAGGAACTAAAGAGTATACTCTAAGTAAATACGGGCATGTTAATGAAGAATTGAATCATGTAAAGAGGTGGGAGCACCCCGCTGTAAGAAAAATTCTTCAAGGACATTTAACTAAATATTTGTTTGAAAGTGAACATTTTCCTGCATTAAAATTTAGAAATTTTGTTGTGGGTGCAAACACTATTGTTCATAACAAGCCAAGTAATCCTCAAAAAGCAAGAGAAGAGTTAGAAATGCATATTTTTAGATTTGTAGTTTTATCTTCTCGGGAAAAAAATGTGGATAAAGAAACTATTGTTAAAATGCTTCATGCAAATCTTTCAACTTTATTAAAAAAATTTAATGGGCTTTCGGAGTTTGAAAAAGAATCTCATAAAATTGAATCTATCACTCATGCAAAAGGCAAACTTGATCCTTTGGATACAAAAAGACATGTGTTAGCTACAAATGATGCTATTGGGCATATTGTTGGCGGGGGAGAATATGGTAATCTTAAAGAAGTTCTTTCTGATCTTATAGACACTCTTTCTGAAATGGAAGAGAGGTTTAAATATTAAAATTGTTAAAAAAAGCTTTTGGATTAGTATTTTAATTGTTGGTAATTAGAGATTATTTAGTTAGTGATTTACAAATGGAAAATGATTTAGTAAAAGCAAAGAAAGATAATTTGCAAAAGTTAGTGGATAGTGGGATTAATCCTTACCCTTACAAATTTGATGTTAATATTTATTCTACCGAATTACTTGAAAAATTTACTTCTTTAAAGAATGAAGAATCTGGTCCCGAGTTTAATGTTGCTGGGAGAGTAATGGCAAAGCGTTCTTTTGGAGCAATTGCTTTTTTGAAAGTTGCTGATACTAAAGGAACAATTCAATTTTTCTTAAAAAAAGGTGACA
>CAZSDT010000002.1:0-18196 GCA_964605745.1 uncultured archaeon
TAATTGACATCCAAGCAGACGAACGAACACTAAAAAGAGTAATGAGAGTAGAAATACCAGAAAACGTTCAACTTGAAATCGATTTGAAAGGATGAATAATCTAAGCTAGTTTTCTATAGTGTCGAAAGACACTATAAATTCTTTCGTGCACCTTAATAAGGTGCCTTGGGAATCGATTTGAAAGGATGAATAATCTAAGCTAGTTTTCTATAATTGATTTGGAAAGGAAAGTTCCTTTTCAATCAAATCTATTTTTTTAATTTTAATTAATGCTTTTTTGATTTGTTTTATTTTTATTATAACCTAAATCAGATTTTCATACTATAAGATAATCTTATTAATAAGTTCCACATAAGTAATTTGTAGTGATTGAAAAATGGTTGAAGTAGCTATAATGGGTGCAAGAGGTCAATTAGTTGTTCCTCAAAAAATAAGGGAAAGTCTTGGACTTATGCAGGGTGATGCAATTGCAATGGATTTTAACGCCGGCAAATTGGTTGCACAAAAATTAAAAACTCCCTCAAAAAAAGAGTTATTGATGAAATGGAACGAAATGGTGAAAGAGGGGAACAAGAGAGTTACTTCTTTAGGAATAAAAGAAGAAAATGTTGTAGATATAATTCATCGACGAAGAAAGATGAAAGACTAATTGTAGTTTTAGATACTAACATTTTAATTTCTGCAAGTTATTGGTTTGGTAATCCAAAGAAAATAATTGATTTTGTTTTAGAAAAAAAAGTTTGTGCTTATTATTCAAATGAATTACTTAATGAATATAGGGTTTCAATAATGCGTGACTTTGGAGAAACTATTGAGACTGCTATAAAGAGAACTGCTTTTTATGAATCTATTCTTAAAATAGTTGAGCCAAATCAAAGAGTAATTGCTTGCGAAGATAAAGATGACAATAAAGTTCTTGAGGCGGGGGTTTGTGCAAATGCAGATTTTATAATTTCTGGGGATAAGCATTTATTAAAAATGAATCAATTTAGGGGAATAAAGATCGTAACTGCACAGCAGTTTATGGAATTCTTTGTGCCTTAAGAAAGTATAAAAACACCTTTTCCCTAAGGTTCTTTATGGATTATATGAAGAAAGCAACTAATGAAGCATACAAAGGAATGAGAGCAAAAGATGGCGGACCATTTGGAGCAATAATTGTTAAAAATGGAAAAATAATTGCAAGCGCTCACAATATGGTTCTAAAAACACTTGATCCAACGGCTCACGCAGAAATTACTGCAATAAGAAAAGCCACTAAAAAATTAAAAAGATTTGATTTAAGTGATTGTGAAATTTATTCAAACTGCGAACCGTGCCCAATGTGCTTGGCTGCAATTGAATGGGCAAGAATAAAAAAATTGTACTATGGATGCACAAGAAATGATGCACACAAAATTGGTTTTAGTGATAAAGTAATTTATGAAGAAATAATTGCTGCTCCAAATACAAAACACTTAACTTCAGTTCAAATTTGTGATAAAGAATTAATCAAACCATTTGAAGAATGGAGTAATAAAAAAGATAAAAAAATGTATTAAAAAAATAAAAAAGATTAAAAAAATAAAAAAATATTAAATTTAAATTATTTTATGGGTGAATAAAAAAATGGATTTAATATTAAATATAATTGGAGTAATTGGGCTTGTAATTCTTTTAGTTGCATTAATATTTAATGTTAGAAAGAGAACAAGGCAAAGAGTTGTTTTGTATTACTTAATGCAATTGGTTGGAGCAGGATTTTTGTGCATTTATGCGTATTTAATTTCTTCACAAATATTTTTTGTTTTGCAAGGAATTTGGGTTCTTGTTTCGGCATATTTTTTATATGAAAATGTATTTCAAAAAGAAAATAAAAATAATTTAAAAATAAAAAATAAAATAAATAAAATAAAAAATAAATAAAAAGTAAAATAAGCAAGAAATAAAATATTAAAAAATAAACAAAAAAAAGATATTAAAAAATATAAAAAAATAATTTTGTAAGATGTGGTTAATATGAGTTTTGAAACATTTGAAAATAAAGCTGATGTGGGTGTAAGGGGTAAAAGTAATTCACTAAACGGCGCTTTTGAGGAATGTGCAAAAGCAATGATGAGTGTAATGGTTGATGTTAATTCAATTGAACCAAAGAAAAGCCACGTGATAAAAATTAATGCTCTTGATGAATCTGCATTATTGATTTCTTTTCTAAATGAGTTGTTGTTCATTAAAGATAAAAAGAAAATGATTTATTCAAAATTTAGAGTGACAATTACAAAAGAACAAAATGAAGAAGGAAAAGATGGATTTGATCTAAAAGCAACTTTGTTTGGAGAAAAAATTGATTCAATTAAGCATCAATTTAAGGTGGATGTGAAAGCCCCTACATATTCTGAATTAAAAGTTGAATCAAACAAAGGTTCTTGGGTTGCTCAATGTATTGTGGATGTTTAATAATTAAAAATAATTAAATTGTGTGATTAAAAATGGAAATAAAAAAAATAAAAAAAAATGTTTATTCTTTTGAAAAAGAAGATGGGATGAATGTTTCTCCTAAGATTTTTGCTAACGAACAAATAATTTCTGTATTAAAAAAAGAAATGACAAACCAAAATAATTCGCTTAACCAACTAAAAAATATTTCTGCCCTTCCGGGATTAGTTGGAGTAGTTTGTTTAGCTGATATTCATCCTGGTTATGGTGCACCAATTGGAACAGTTACTGCTTCTGATTTAAATGAAGGAGTAATTACTTTTGCTGCCACAGGGTTTGATATTAATTGTGGAGTTCATTCATTAATTCTTCCGTTAAATGCAAAAGAAATTGAATCAAAAAAAAAGGAATTTGCTGAACAATTATTCAAAGATATTCCTGCAGGAGTAGGAATCGGCGGAAAATTAAAATTAAATAAAAGTGAAATGGATGAAGTTTTAAAAAATGGTGCGCAATATGTTGTAAACAGAGGGTATGGGAAGAAAAAAGATTTAAAATTTATTGAAGAGGGGGGAAAACTAAAAAAAGTTGATGTTAATTCTGTTTCAGATAAAGCAAAAGAAAGAGCGTGCGATCAAATAGGTACACTTGGTTCAGGAAATCACTATTGCGAAGTGCAGAAAATAGAAAAAATATTTGATGATGTTTCTGCAAAAAAATTTGGGTTAAGTGAAGAAGGAACTTTTGTAAGTATCCACTGTGGTTCGCGTGCACTTGGACACCAAATAGGAAATGATTATTTACCTCTACTTGATTTAGCTGTAAAAAAATATAATATCAATATTCCAAATAGAGATTTAGTCTGCGCTCCGTTTAGTTCAGAAGAGGGACAAAAATATTTCTCTGCAATTAATGCGGGGACAAATGCAGCATTTGCAAATAGACAAGTTATTGGAACTTTAGTTAAGCGAAGTGTTGCAAAAATATTTGGGATTAATGAAAATGAAATAAAAACATTTTATGATGTGGGGCACAATACTGCAAAAATTGAAACTCATTTAGTTGAAGGAAAAAAGAGAAAATTACTTATTCAAAGAAAAGGTTCAACAAGAGGGTTTGGGCCTAATAGTAAAGAAGTTCCAACTAAATATCGTTTTGTGGGGCAACCAGTAATTGTTGGGGGAAGTATGGGGACAAATTCATTTATTTTAAATGGAACAAAAAATGCAATGCTTGAAACATTCGGTTCAACAATTCATGGAGCTGGAAGAAGTATGTCTCGAACACAAGCAAATACTCAAGTCAGTGGGGAAGAATTATTAAAATCTTTAAATGAAAAAGGAATAATAATTAAAGCTCACTCATTGAAAGGATTAGCCGAAGAAGCGCCAAGTGCTTACAAAGATATTTTAGAAGTAGTAAAAGTAATGAGTGATACTAATATTTCAAACAAAGTTGCAAAACTCAAGCCAATGATTTGCATAAAAGGTTAATTAGTTATAATTTTTTGTAAATATTATTTTGTTTTTTTTATCAATTTTTTGATATTAATTGTAAAACATTTAAAACTTATAAAACCTGTAAAACCTTTAAAACCTATAATTATTTAAATAGTAAATTCTTACTATTAGATAGTTACTTTGAGGTGATTAAATGAGTGTAAGTGTTAGCGTAAAACCTGACGATAAAGTTAGTCGAGTGGAAGTAATTGTAAGAATATTGTATGCAATAGTACTGTATATAGTTTCAATCTTTGTAGGGATTGCATTGTATATTCTATTAATTATAAATTTCCTAACTTGTCTAATCTTAGCTAAAAGAATTGGCGCAGGATTTTTGGGTAATGTGGTTGAATGGTTTACAAAAATAGCAGCATATATGTTTTTTGTAACTGATGAAAGACCACCATTTTTGCCAAAAATTTAAATAAATTAAAAAAAGACATTTTATTGACCGAACATTAAAGTTTGATTAATAAAATGTTTTTTTTTTATCTTAATTTATTAGTATAATTGAAATAAGGTGTATAAAACAGTGGCTTTTAATTTTAAATATTTTAAACAATTTGATTTTAACTCTGTTCTAAAATTTGCTACAATTGATTTACTAAAACAGAAAAAATTAGTAATGGAATTAATAGTATTGTTTTTTTTATTAATTATTTTGTGTACAGTTGCTGTGTTGGCAATTATTTCTCCACTTGCTACAATTTATTTAGTCTCTGTTCCATCATGGAGTTTATTTGCAATAATTCCTTTAATTTTAACTGTTATATTTATTTTTCTTACTTTTTTGATTGGAATTTATTTTTCTTATAGAATTATTGTGTTTGCTTTAGAATCAATTGGAAAAAAAGTTCAAAAATTTAGTTTGAGTCTTGCTCTAAAAATATTTCTTAGTGGAGTAGTTGCTTTTTTTGTTTCATTTTTTAGTTTGTATGAATTAAAACTATTTTTATTTGCAATAATTGGATTTGTTTTACTTGCTCTTGGGATTTTTTTGTTAATGTTTGCTAATTCTTCTTGGGTAATGATTGTTCTTGGTGTTTTAGCAATTATTATTTCATGCATTTTGTTTTTTATTTATTATATTATTGTTGTTAGAAATTTTGTTCGAACATCCTTTGCTAGCGTTCTTTTAATAGAAAAGAATTTGGGTGTAAGAGAATCAGTAAAAAATTCGTGGAACTTAACCGGCGGAAAAGCTGTTTTAATCTTTTTTATTCAATTAATTTTTGCTGGAATCATTTGGGTTGTACAACAAGTATTTTTTATTCCATTAAATATTGCGTTTTTTCCTTTAATGGGTGGATTGATTAATTCACCAAATTTTGTGTTTATTGTTGCGTTTTTAGTTATATTTGCAGTTTTGTTTATTGCTTTAATGATTGTTTCTGAATTAGTTAGTGCTTTTATGCAAGTTGCAATTTATAGACAAATCTCTGTTAAAAAGAAGTAAAAACCATTTAAACAAGCATATAACTTGTTCCAGTTAACAAAGGAAAAGTATTTATACTCCTTCTGCGCAATGTATGTATTACACGCCATTTTTTCTTGGGCGTGGAAAAGGGTTAATTTAATTGGGGGATGTGATATTATGCAATTTGACCTAAGAGTACTTTCGGTATTGTTTTTGTTTCTTATAATGGCTAGCGGGGTTTTTGCTTGCTCTATTAGCATTGATAATTTAGTAACAGAAGTTAGAGCAGATGGTTCTTATGATACAAGTATAACTGCTACAAAGAATTCTGATATTGATATTAAAGTAACATTTGATGTTGATTCTTTTTCAGGTTCAGATTGTCCTTCAAATATAACAACTAGAGCAAAAATATACAAATATGATAATACTAATGATGAATGGATTCTAATGGAAACTCAATCTAAATCAAATACTTTAAGTGAAGATAATTTCTCAGTTTTATTCTCTAATGAATTTAATACAGCAAGTAACTCTAGATACACTCAATTTAAAGTTGAAGGAATAGTTCTTAACGGAACACAAGAATTGGGTTTAGAAGAAGCTACTGTTGATGTTGAAAATAATTCCTGTGATGAAATAAATTTAATTGCAAGCAATTTTTCAATTAATGAAGGGGATACTCAAACAAAAACAGTTACTATTGAAAATAATACTGGAACAAATTTTAGAATAACAAACGCCGATTTTTCTACTTCAAGTTCTTTGATAAAATCAGGGGATGTTGAGTATTCAAGTGAATATGTTGATGCACATTCTGATGAATTAATTGATCTTATTATTGAAACAGGGTATGTTACAAGCAATAGTTCTACAACAATAGCTCTAAGCGTAGAAGGGTATTTAGGAAATACTTTTTGTTCAGCTAGTGCAATAGGAAAGAAAAATATAACTGTTACAGTAAATAATACTTCAAGTACTAATACTGGTAGCACTTCTACAAGTTCAGATTGTGATAATATTGATATACAAACAAGAACTATTGAATTTGATGAATCAACAAATCAAAATTTAGTTTTTGGAATAAAAAATAATTCAACAAAAAGATTTGAAGTGCTCGCAGTAGAATCCTATTCTTCAAATTTTACTTTAAGCAATTACTTTAATGAAAAATATATCTTTTCAGGACAAACTGGAGAATTAATATTAAAAGCACAATTTCCAAACGTATCTCAAAATAGAACATTGCAAGGGACAATTAAAGTAAGAGGGGTTTTTTCGGACGGAAGAAGTTGTTCTTTCACTCAAATAGGAACAAAAACTTTTGATGTAACAATAATTGATTCAGCAAATAATAGTTTAAATCCAAATTGTTCAGGGTTTAACATTTCTGCACCAAATTCACTTGTTATTGAAAATTATGGTGAATTAGCTTTCACTATAACAAATAATACTAACCGAACATCAAAAACAATTATTGAAGGGAGTATTGATGTTTCTCCAACAATAATAGTTTTGCCAAGAAATTCTTCAATAACTAGAAAAATCAGCGTTTCACTTAATTCACAAACAGGATTTGTAAAGTTTGTTCCATCCGTTGAAGGATGTAATGTTAGTGAAAAAATAGTTCCAATAACAAATACTGCAAGCGGAAAGTTAAGTGAAGCAGAAATTAATGTTACTGCTAACAGAGATTATGAATTGAACACAATAACACTAAAAGTTCAAATAAATAATCCTACAAACAAATTATTTAATGGTGTTTTGAATATCAACGCCCCAAATGGTTGGCCGAATATGGAAAAAAATGTTACAATTGTTCCTGGAGAAAACACTTTTATTGAAAAAATAGGTTCAAGTGGAAATTATTCTGAAGGAAACATAAATGTAAGTTTCTCATCAAATGGTCAAGAAATTTCTAGCAATGTAAGTACAAATGATTCTAGTGATATAGCATTAACTGGATTATTTGCTTTTAGCGGAAATTTTGGGTTATTTGGAATACTTTTGTTAATATTACTTGTAATAATAGTGGTAGCAGAAGTATTAAATTATTCTCCAAATACTAAAGCAACAAAAGATCAAGAATGGGTGAATAAAAAAGATTAAATTATTTAGAACTTGCTTTACAAAGAGCCCCTTTGGGAGCAGGTTTATAAATGTTTTTTTTAGTGAATATGTTAACGAGTACACTACTCTTATGACAGTATTGATGAGCTTTCTGTCGGTGAAGAGCAAATACAAAAAATAATATCTATTTTTTGGATTTGAAAATCTTTTAAAAAAGATTTTTAGTTCGCATTAAAAAGTGCAAGTATTCAATAAGGTTTGAAAATTAAAAGAGTGAAATTATGTCAGAATTTAATGCACCACGAAGAGGATCTAAATCCTTCTATCCAAGAGTAAGAGCTGCTAAAGAAACTCCTTCTCTAAAAGGATACGGAACTGAAAACAAACCACTTAATTTTTTATGTTACAAAGCAGGAATGACTCAAGTAGTGGGTAAAAATATTCACAAAGCAAGTCCTAGTTTTAATCAAGAAGTTGTTGTAGCTGCAACTGTTGTAGAATGTCCTCCAATGAAAGTATTTGCAATTAGAGCATATGAAAAATCAGAAATTGGTTTTAATGTATTAAGTGATGTAATTGCAGAAAATTATGATTCTAAACTTGAAAGAAAAATAAATAATTTCAAACACAAAACAAGCGAAAAAGAATCAAAAGAAAATCCTGAGGCTTACACAATAGCTGATTTTGAAAGAGAATTAAAAGACATTGAATATTTCACTTTATTAGTTAATACACAACCTTCTTTTAAGAAAACTCCTGAAGTAACTGAAGTTTATATTGGCGGAACAAAAGAACAACAATTAGCATACTGCAAAGAAAAATTAGGAAAAGAAATTTCAATTAATGAAGTATTTAGCGAAAACGAATTTTTAGATGTTAGAGCAGTAACTAGAGGAAAAGGATTCCAAGGACCTGTAAAAAGATTCCACGTTAGATCTCTTCGACCAAAGAATAAGAGATCAAGAGTTGTAGGATCAATTGGACCATGGCACCCTAATACAGTAATGTGGACTGTTGCAAGAGCAGGACAAATGGGTTACCAAAACAGAACTGAATCTAATAAAAAATTAATTAAAATTTCAACTGACCCAAGTGAAGTTAATTCTAAATCAGGATTCCAAAACTTTGGATTTGTTCAAGGAACTTACGCATTAATATTCGGATCATTACCAGGACCAGCAAAAAGATGTGTTGCTTTAAGAAAAAGTCTTAGACCTGCACAACAAGTTGGAGTACAATTACAAAAAGTAGAGGCAATAGTAAAATAAATAATTTGGATTGATTTTTATGGCAAAAGCAAATATTTTTGGAATTGATGGAACAGTAAAATCACAAATGGAATTACCAAGTGTTTTTTCTACTGAATATAAACCAAGTTTGATTCAAAGAGCATCACAAGCAATACAAACTTCAAAGAAACAACCAAAAGGTGCTAATCCTAGAGCAGGAAAAATGAACACAGCAAGATATAAAGGATACAGAGGAGTACCTGCTAAACACAGAACAATTAACGTTGAACACGCAAGATTACCAAGATTGAAAAATAGAGGAGCTCTATTATATGGAAGAGTTGCTTCTGTTCCACACGCAGTTGGCGGACCAGCAGCGCACCCACTAAAATCATGGGAAACTATTGTTGAAGAAATAAATAAAAAAGAAAGAAGATTAGCTCTTAAGAGTGCAATAGCAGCAACAGCTGACAAAAAATTGGTTGCATTAAGATTTATAGTTGAAAATGAATTACCAATAATTGTTGAAGATAAATTTGAAGAATCTAGTAAGACTAGTGAAGTTTTAGAAATTTTGGGAAAAATCGGTGCAGGAAAAGATTTGGAAAATGCACGAGGAAAAATTAGACACAGAGCGGGAAGAGGAAAATCAAGAGGAAGAGTTTGGAAAAATAAAAAAAGTGTTTTAATTGTAACAGGAAAAAATTCTCCTGTATTAAAAGCTGCAAGAAATTTGCCTGGTGTTGATACAGTAACTGTTAAATCATTAAATGTTGATTTATTAGCTCCTGGTGCCCAAGCAGGAAGATTAGTTGTTTGGACAAAATCAGCAGTTGAAGAACTAAATGAAGACAAAAAAGAAGTGAAAGTTTCAAAGAAAAATTAATGATTATTTTGTGTGATGTTTATGGTAAAATTAAAAGAAGCAGAAAAAAAGCAAGCAACTCAAGAAGCTTCAAAAGGAAAGCAAGAAAAGAATAGAGAAGCAAAAGCAAAAAAAGTTGATGCTAAAGTTGATGCTAAAAGCGAAGTTAAAACAGAAAGTGTTTTAGCAAAAACTGCAACATTGCAAGATTTAGATATTATAATTCACCCACTTGTAACTGAAAAAGCAGTTAACATGATTGAAGCAGAAAATAAATTAACATTTATAGTTCACGATAATGCATCAAAGCCAGAAATAAAAAGAATTTTAGAAAAAGTTTATGGTATAAAAGTTGTTAAAGTAAACGTTATAAGAGATATGAAAGGAAGAAAGAAAGCAATTGTTAAACTTGATAAGAAATTTAAAGCAAGCGAACTTGCAACTAAACTAGGAGTATTGTAAAAGTAAAAATTCAAAATTTAAAAATGTGATGATTTATGGGTAAACGAATAATTTCACAGAGAAGCGGAAAAGGCTCGCACACTTTCATTGCAAAGCACAATGGAATACAAGCAAAGTACTGCCTACTTTCTCTAGACTCAGTTAAAGGAGAAATAACAGATTTAATTAAAGACACAGGAAGACACGCAATTTTAGCAGAAATAACTTTTATTAATGGATCAAAAGAATATTTGCCAGCAGCAGAAGGAGTTTATTTAGGACAAAAAGTTCAACAAGGAAAAGGTGTTCCAATTGAAATTGGAAACGTTTCATTTTTATCAGATTTGCCAGAAGGATGCCCAATTTTTAATGTAGAAAAAATTGCAGGAGATGGCGGAACTTTAATTAAATCAGCCGGCGGATACGCTTTATTAATGGCTAAGGATTCAAAGAGTGCAACACTAAAAATGCCATCAGGAAATATGATAGTATTACCTTTAACATGCAGAGCAACAATAGGAAATATTTCATGCGGCGGAAAAGGCGATAAGCCAATGGTAAAAGCCGGAAACATGTTCCATTTAATGAAAGCAAAGCACAAGATGTATCCAAGAGTAAGAGGAGTAAAGATGAATGCGGTGGATCACCCATTCGGAGGAGCTTCACACCACCCAGGAAAATCAAAGAGTACATCAAGAAATGCTCCACCTGGAAGAAAAGTTGGTGCAATTGGTTCCGCAAGAACAGGAAGAAAAAAGAAGAACTAAAAGTAATTTTTTGGAAATTGATAAAATTTCCAAATTTATTTTTAAAAAATTGTTAAGGTGTGTAAAAAATGGCTGAAATAAGAAAAGTAACATTTAGAGGAAAAACAATAGACGAATTGCGAGCAATGAGTTTACAAGACTTCGCTAAATTATGCACATCAAGAGCAAGAAGAGCATTATTAAAAAATGGTGTTGATAAAAAATTAATCAAAAAACTTGAAGGACAAAAAAATAGTGCAAAACCAAAAATAATTAAAACTCACAAAAGAGATTTAATTGTAGTACCAGCAATGGTTGGATACAAACTTTCAGTTTACAAAGGAAAAGATTGGGAACAAATTGAAGTTTCAACTAGAATGTTAGGACATTATTTAGGAGAATTTGCATTAACTAGAAAGAAGTTACAACACGGAAAAGCAGGAATAGGAGCAACAAAGTCTTCAACTGCAGTAACCGCAAGAGGATAAAATTAAGAAAAAAAGAAAAATAAAAAAATGTGATGATTATGGCAAAAAACAATTACCAAGCAAATGTAGGAAAAGAAAGCAATACTGCAAGAGCAATGCTTACTAATGCACCAGTGTCTTTGAAATACTCAGTAGAAGTGTGTAACCAAATAAAGACAATGCCAGTAAATAAAGCAATTGCTTTTATGAAACGAATCTTCGCTCACGAAGAATTCCTTCCACTGCGAGTTTATAATAAAAAAGTTGCACACAGAAAAGGTGACTCAAGAGCAGGAGTTAAATCAGGAAGATACCCTGAAAAAGTTGCACAAGAATTCATTAAATTATTTGAATTAGTAAAAGCAAATGCTGATAATAAGGGCCTTGATGCTGAAAAATTATTAATTATACACATTTACGCAAATGCAGGAATCAATAGATTCTCATACCAATCAAAAGGACGAATTGCAGGAAAAGCAAGAAGACGAAATGCAACAAACATTGAAGTAATAGTTCAAGAGATGAAAAATTAAATTTATTAAGGTGTAAAAATGATAGAAAAAACATTCATACAAAAAAACTTCAATAAAATGGAACTTGAAGATTACTTAACAAAGAAACTTGATAGAGCAGGTTTTTCACACTTAGAAATAATAAAAACTCCATTAGTAACAAGAATTGTTCTTAATGTTGCAAAACCAGGATTCGCAATCGGAAAAGGTGGATCAACAATTAAATTACTAACTGAAGTAATTGCAAAGAAATACAAAATTGATAATCCACAAATAGAAATACAAGAAATAAAAAATGCAAGTTTGAATGCAAAGATACAAGCAGAAAGAATGGCTGGAATGATTCAAAGAGAATTTTCTTGGAGAAGTATTGCTTACAAATTAGTTAAAGATGTAATTGACTCTGGAGCACAAGGAGTAGAATTAGTAGTTAAAGGAAAATTATCTGGAAAAGGCGGACGAAAGAAAAAAGTTAGAATAGCTTACGGTTATATGAAGAAAATTGGAAACCTAACTAAATGGGTTGATTATGCTAAAGCAGCAGCTTACCCTAAGAGCGGTGCAATTGGAATAAAATTAATGATAATACACCCAGAAGTAGTTTTCCCTGATAAAGTTGATATTAAAAAAGTTGTAGCATCAATGAAGACAGTAGAGACTGAAGCTAAGGAACACTTAGAAACTCCAGCAAAAGAAATAGAAATAGCTAGTGTTGAAGTTAGAGCAGCAACTGGTGAAGCACCACAAAAAGAAGCAAAGCATATAGACGCTAAAGAAGTAAAGCACGAAGAAAAAACTGAAACTAAAGCAGAGGCTAAAGAATAATTAAATTAAAAAGTGATTTTTATGGCAGAAAAATTTAAAGAAAAAATAAAGTTAAGTGAAAAAGAACTTAACGAAAAAGCACTTGAATTAAAGCAAGAGCTTACTAAAGAAAGAGCACTTGCTGCTAGCGGAACAAAAAGTGAAAAGCCAGGCAAAATAAGAACTTTACGAAGAGAAATTGCAAGAATACTTACTGCATTAGAACAAAAAAAGAAGGAGGCAGTGAACTAAATGCAAGAAATAGACAAAATTAGTGGTTTGCCTAAAGATTTGTTTGATATAAGCAACATTGCAAAAGAACAACAAAAAATAAGAGTTGAAGTAATAAGAAGAAAATTTTCAAAGTTTGTTACAGTTATAAAAGGAATTGATAATAGCGAAGTAGTAAAAGATTTAGGAAAAGAAATGAAACAAAAATTTGCATGCGGTGGAACAGTTAAAGGTAATGAAATAGAATTACAAGGAAAACACAGAGATAGAGTAATTGATTTTTTGATTAAAAAAGGATATAAGGAAGAATTGATAGAATCACGAGGATGAATAAAATAATAAGAAAAATGATGTTTAAAAGTTAAGAGATGAAATGGAGATGATTAGTGGAAAATGTTATAAGATCACAAAGGAAAATATTTTGGGTCACGAAATGATGGGCTTAGAAATAAAAGTGATTAATAGCACGGACCCAGTCAAAATAGGAACAAAAGGAATTGTTGTTGATGAAACACAAAACACTTTTGTAATTATTGATAAAGAAAAAGAAAAAATATTGGCAAAAAAAGAATGTGAATTTGAATTTAATTTGAATGGAGAAAAAGTAATTGTAAAAGGAAAAGAAATTTTGAAAAGAAGTGAAGATAGGGTAAAAGAATTTAGAAATTGATGTTTGTTAAAAAAGGTGAAATAAAAAATGGCTGAAAAAAAATCAAAAGTTGCAAAAGAAAAGAAAGAAATGGCCGTTGTAGTTGAAGTTACTCCAACTGAAGAAAAGAAGTACATTATTAGAGGAAATATTTTTTACGGAAAAGTTGTTTCAGCAAAAGCAAACAAAACAATTACAGTTGAAAGAGAAATTACACAATATTTACCAAAATATGAAAGATATAAAAAGAGTAAATCAAAAGTTCACGCACACAACCCAAATAATATGGCAAAAGAAGGAGATTTAGTAAAAATTGGAGAAACAAGAAGAATCTCTAAAACAAAGTCATTTATTGTAATGGAAATAGTAGGTAAAGATAAGCAATAAAAAATTAGATTTGAGATTTAAGGTGATTAATGATGAGAGCAATGAGCATTCCAAATAATATGGCACTTACATTACACAGTAGAATACTTTGCGCGGATAATTCCGGAGCAAAAGAAGTTGATATTATTTCAGTATTTGGTTATAAAAGTAGAAAAAAACAATACCCTTCCGGTGGAATAGGTTCACTTGTTAATGTTGTAGTAAAAAGAGGAAAACCTGAAATGAAAGGAAAAATTGAAAGAGCAGTTATTATTAGAACAAGACAAGAATTTAGAAGACCAAACGGAATGAGAGTTAAATTTGATGATAATGCAGTTGTATTAGTTGATGAAGAAGGATTACCTAAGGCATCTGAAATAAAAGGATGCGTAGCAAAAGAAGTTGGAGAAAGATTTCCAAAAATTGTTGGATTAGCTCCAATAGTAATTTAATGTTTAAGAAAAAATGTGAAAAAAATAAAAGAGATGTGTAAAAAAAATAAAATGAGATTTAGGTGTTTATGATGAGTAAGAAACCAAGTAAGTCAAGAAAAGCATTTTATACAATGCCAAAACACAAGGCAGTAAAAGCAATTGCTTCACATTTAGATGAAAAATTAAGTAAAGAACTCGGTAAACGATCAATTAGTGTAAGAAAAGGAGACACTGTAAAAGTTATGCGAGGAACTGACAAAGGCAAAGAAGGAAAAATAACTCACGTTGAAACAGTAAAAGGAAGAATATTTATTGAAAAATTAATGATAAAAAAAAGCAATGGAAAAGAAAAGCCAATGCCTTTGCAACCATCAAATGTTTTAGTTATAGATTTGGATAGAACTGACAGAAAGAGATTTAAAAATACAGTTAAAACAGCGGAGAAAAAGTAGAGGTTTGGTTTTTATGAGTAGAAAAGGCGAAAACAAAAAAACAAAGACAATAAGCATGTCTAAAGTTGTTAATACAAGTAGAAAAGAAACCTCTTGGACTGTAAATACTAGAGCTGGACCACACACAAAAGAAACTAGTGTTGCATTAGGAATTGTAATTAGAAATTACGCAGGAATAGTTGCTACAATGAAAGAAGCAAAAAAAATATTAAATAATGGCGAAGTGAAAGTAAATGGAATTATTAGAAAAGAACACCAATTTCCAATTGGATTGTTTGATGTTGTAACCATGGCAAAACAAAAATTATTTTTTAGAATGGTTTTTGATACAAAAGGAAGACTTGTATTAAAAGCAATTGATGCTGAAGCTAACGAAAAATTAAGTAAAGTTACTAAAAAAGTAATGACTACTAAAGGAATACAAGTTACTACTGATGATGCAAGAACATTTTTGGGAGTAAAAGCTAATGTTGGAGATAGTTTAAAAGTAGCTTTGCCTAAAGGAAATGTTGTTGGAGTTATTGCATTTAGTGAAGGTGCACAAGCTTACATTACAAAAGGAGCTCATTGTGCACAAGTTGCAAAAATAGTTGAAATTGTACAAGGAACTGAGAAGAAAGAAAAACTTGTAAAATTAGCTAGTGGAAAAGATGTATTTGAAACAATTGCTGGAAATATTCATATAGTTGGAAAAGACAAAAATGAAGTTGAGGCATTAAATTAAATTAAGAATTAATATTGGTGAAGATTATGCAAGAAGTAATGATGGATAAAGTTGTTATTAATATGGGAGTAGGTGCTGATCCCGACGAAATGAAAAAAGCAATTCAAATTATAACATTAGTTACTGGAAAAAAACCAGCTCAAACTATATGCGTAGCAAGAATACCTGATTGGGGTCTTCGACCAGGAATACCAATTGGATTAAAAGTTACATTAAGAAGAAATGAAGCAATTGAATTCCTAAAAAAAGCAATACAAGCAAGAGCTGGAAAAATCCAAGCAAAGAGTTTTGATAAAGAAGGAAATTTTGGATTCGGTGTAAGAGAATATATTGATTTGCCTGGAGCAAAATATGATCCAAAATTAGGAATAAAAGGATTTGATGTTATAGTTGCATTGAAGAAAAAAGGATACAGAGTAAAAAAAAGAAGAATAATGCCAACACAAGTTGGAAGAAAGCAAAGAGTAAGCAAAGCTGAAGCAGTAAAATTCGCTGAAAGCTTGGGAATACAAGTAGAATAAAATTTAAAAATTATTTTTGAGAGGAAGAGAGTATGGATCAAAAAGAAGCAAAATCAAAACCTGCTGTAAAAAAACAAAATTCAAAAAATGATAAAATGAAGAAGAGAAGTGTTGGTATAAGGCAGTGTAAGATGTGCGGATCGAGAAAAGGAATGGTTCGAAAATATTCTCTTGGAATTTGCAGAAGATGTTTTAAAGATAGAGCACAAGATTTGGGCTGGGAAAAATACTGAGGTGAAATTATGGCGCAACAAGACCCTATAGTGGATGCATTAACAAAACTAAGAAATGCGGAAGTCGCTTCAAAGACTGAAGTAGTGCTAATGCCAGCTTCAAATTTCTTGGGTGAAATACTAAAAATAGCAAAAGAAAACGGCTATGTTGAGGATTTCAAAAAGAATGATGAAAAAGGAATAATTTCATTTACAGTACAATTGAATGGAAAAATGAATTTATGCAAAGCAATTAAACCAAGATATGCTGTTAGAAAATCTGAATTTGAAAAATATGAAAAAAGATATTTGCCTGCAAGAGATTTGGGATTAATTGTTGTATCAACACCACAAGGATTAATGACTCACACACTAGCAAAATCTAAAGGACTTGGAGGAAGATTAATTGCATTTATGTATTAAAAGTGGTGCAAATTTTTTTTTAAAAGAAAGTGAGATTATGGTTGAAACAATGACAAAAAAAATAAGACTTCCAAAAGAAGTTAGTATTTCTATACAAGCTGGAAATAAAGTTGCTTTAAGCGGACCAAAAGGAGAATTGAAAAGAACTTTCAAAACTTACAGAGTAAATTTATCTAACGAAGGAAATGTAATAACATTAACTGGTAGTCCAAACAATAAACAAACTGGAATGTTTATTGAAACAATTTGCGCACACCTTAGAAACATGACTGAAGGATTAATTTACGGATATGAATACAAAATGAAATTAATTTACTCACACTTTCCAATGTCAATCCAAGTAGAGAAAGGCGTTGTTAATATTAAAAATTTCTTAGGAGAAAAATTTCCTAGAAAAGCTAGAATAGTAGGAAATACTAAAGTTGAAGCAAAAGGACAAGAAGTAATTGTTAGTGGAATTAATAAAGATGAAGTTGGACAAACTGCATCAAACCTTGAACAAAAATCAAAAGTGAAGAACAAGGATATAAGAAGATACCAGGATGGAGTATATTTAATAGAAATGGGGAATATGATTCCTAAAAAATCACGAGCAAGTGTAATTGAAATTGTTAGAGATTAAATTTAATAAAATGAAAATAAATTTGATAAATAAAAAGGTGAAACAAAAAATGGCAGAAAAAGTAAAAGCAAAAGAAACAAACAAAGCTAGTACAGCTACAGAAAGTGCTAATACAGCTGCTAAAGTTGATACTCAAAAAACTATAAAGCAAGAAAAAGCTGAAAACAAAAATGTTGAGACTAAAAAAGTTGAAGTAAAAAAGAAATACATTCCTTATGTTAAAAAAGAAAATAAAAAGAAAAGTGCTGAAGCGCTTGCGTTAATGAAAAAATTAAATTCAAAAAAACACCACCCAGTATTTAGAGGACGATTTGGTAAAAAAAATATTAGAAGAAAATCAATAGCAAAATGGGATAAGTGGAGATTACCACACGGAATTGATCTTGATAAAGGAAGAAATCACGGTAGACAACCAAGAATTGGTTATAGAAGTACAAAAGAAATAAGATTTGTACATCCAAGCGGATACAAAGAAGTTTTAGTTTGCAACATGAATGACATTGCAAAAATTGATAATAAAACACAGGCTGCAAGAATTGGAGCAACTGTTGGAAAAAGAAAAAGAAATGAAATTGTAAGTGAAGCAAACAAAAAAGGAATATGGGTTTTAAATTAATAAAAAAATAAAAGGTTTATGTTTTAGGTGAATGAAAATGGAATCAAAGAAAGCAAAACAACTTGCAGCAATAATACTAAAAGTAGGAAAAGGGCGAATATACGTTGATCCTACACAAATTGCTAAAGTAAGCGAAGCTATGACTAAGGATGATGTTAGAACTTTGATTGCTGAAAGAATAATAAAAAAGAGACCAGAAGTTTCTCAAAGTAGAGGAAGAGCAAAAGCAACTCAAGCTGCTCATGCAAAAGGAAGAGCAAGAGGAAAAGGAAAAAGAAGTGCTACAAGAAAAGTTAGATCTGAACAAAAAAGCAGATGGATGGGTAGAGTTAGATCACAACGAAGAACACTTAGAGAATTAAAAGCAAGTAATCCTACTGAAGTAGAAACAATGAATTACTCACAAGTTTATAAGAAAATTAAAGGCGGATATTTTAGAGGAAAAAGACATTTAGTTGAATACATTGAAGGGGCGAAA
>CAZSDT010000002.1:18206-18700 GCA_964605745.1 uncultured archaeon
AGTTAGATCAAAGACTCCTAGATTAGTTGTAAGAAAATCTAACAAAAGAATAGTTGCACAAGTAATTAAATTTGACTTGAAAGGAGACACTACTTTAGCAACAGTTGATTCTAACGACTTAAAAGAATACAAGTGGTACGGAACAAACAATACTCCAAGCGCATACTTAGTAGGATTCTTAATAGGAAAAAAATTAGTTGGACAAAAATGCAATCTTGATATTGGAAGAAGACACCCGAGTCACGGAAGCGTAGTATTTGCTACATTAAAAGGAGCAGCTGATGGTGGAATAGTAATTCCATTCAACCCAAGTGCAGTTCCAAGCGAAGATCGATTAAATGCAAAAACACTTGACGAATACGCAAAGAAATTAGGCGACAAAGCAAAAACAGTTTTCAGTAATTATGTTAAAGAAGGAATAATGCCTGGCGAATTCAACAAAGCATTTGAAAAAGCTAAAGCAGAAATTGCAAAGGTGAAAGCATGAATAGACG
>CAZSDT010000002.1:18710-55470 GCA_964605745.1 uncultured archaeon
GAGTTGAAGAAACTGAAATTGAAAAGATTGAAAGAGAATTAGTTGAAAGACAAAATGTAATTTCTAATTGGGTTCCTAAAACTGAATTAGGAAGAATGGTAAAAGCCGGAAAGATTACTAGTCTTGATGAAGTTTATGATAAAGGTTACAAAGTAATGGAACCAGAAATAATTGATTCATTAATGAGACTTAACGATCACTTAATACAAATTGCAAGAACTACAAGAGTAACAAGAGCGGGAAGAAAATATTCCTACAGAGCAGATGTGCTTTTGGGAAACAAAGACGGATATATTGGAGTTGGCTCAGCAAAAGATGCTGATAGATTTCCTGCAATAAACAAAGCAAAAAGAATGGCTAAATTAAATTTTATTAGAGTTTACAGAGGAAGTGGTTCTTGGGAAGAACAAGCAACTGAAGATAAACACTCAGTTCCATTCAAAGTAGAAGGAAAAGCAGGAAGTGTAAGAGTAGTATTATTACCTGCACCAAAAGGAACTGGACTTGCTGTTGGTAAAGCAATTAGACCAGTAATGGAATTAGCTGGAATAAGAAATGTTTGGGGACAAACAAAAGGAAGATCAACAATTTCATTAAACTTTGTACAAGCAGCAATTGATGCATTAGCACAAACAGGAAAAATGAAGGCATCAAAAGATGTAGAAAGAAAAATGTCAAAAGGACACCAATAAATATAAAATATAAAAATTAATTAAATTTTGAGAGTGAGAAATGATGTATGCAGTAATAAGAATAAGAGGGACAGTAAAAATTGCACCAAAGATAGCAACCGCTTTAGAAATAATGAACTTAAGAAGAACAAACAACTTAAGTCTTTGGCCAGAAACAGTTCAAACTCAAAAAATGATTAAAATAGTAAAAGATTATACTACATTTGGAAAAATAAATGATGAAACATTAAAAGAATTAATAGAAAAAAGAGCAAAGCCAATACTTGGCGAAGATAAACTTGATACTAAAAAAGTTCTTGCTGATTTGAAGCAAGGAAAAACATTAAAACAAGCAGGAGTAAAAAACTGCTTTACAATGAGTCCACCAAGAAAAGGATATGAAAGAAAAGGAATCAAAGTAGCATTCGTAATAGGTGGAGCACTTGGAGAAAGAAAAGAAAAAATAAATGCATTAATAATGAGAATGATTTAATAAATTTAATTGAATAAAATGAAATGAAACAAACCAAAATTGGAAGTGAATTTTATGACTGACCGAAAAAGAAGAAAGAAAAACAAATTACGCGGACAAAGAACAATGGGTGCAGGAAACACTAAGAACCGAAGAGGAGCAGGCGGACGAGGTGGAAGAGGAAAAGCAGGTACTAACAAACACAGATTCCACTCAGCAGGACGATTAAAACCAACTTTATACCGACAAAAAATAATGTCAGTAAAAGGAAAAGCAATAAAACTTGGCGATTTAAATAATAGAATTGATGATTTTGTTACAAAAGGAATAGTAACAAAAGAAGATGGCAAATATATTGTTGATAATAAAAGTGGATTTAGTAAAGTTCTTTCTCAAGGAGAAACAGATAAAAAAATTATTTTGAAAATAAATGCAACAACTGGCGCAGTAAAAAAAATACTTGCAGCTGGCGGAAAATTCTCTTACGCAAAGAAAGGTGCAAAAGTTGAAGAAGACATTAAGTTCTCCGGAGACGAAGCAGATGAAGACCTTGAATTTGAAAGTGAAGAAGAGGCAAAAGCCTAAAATTTTTACAAAGTCCTTTAACGAGGGGGACTTGAGCAAGCAATAAGAAAAAATATAAAAATGAATTTAAATACAAAATTGGAAGAAATTTTACAAAAAGTTTCTTTTAATTTTTTTATTTTTAAAAAAGGAAATAAAATTAAAAAAGGTGAATTTGTTGGGACTAATAGTTGAAACACTAATTGGATTCTCCCAATATTTACCCGAAATAAAAAAACCTACTAAAGAAGTTTCTTTTAAAGAAAAAATGCTTTGGACAATGGGAGCCCTAGTTATATTCTTTGTTCTAGCAAACATTAGTTTAGTTGGACTTGATACTGGAATAAGACAAGTACAACAAATATTATTTGCACAAACTCTACTAGCTGGGGAAATGGGAAAATTAATTACAGCAGGAATTGGCCCAATAGTAATGGCATCAATCTTTTTGCAATTATTCATGGGAGCTCAAATACTAAACTTTGATTTAGGTACTCCTGAAGGAAAATCAAAATTCCAAGCATTGCAAAAAATACTTGCAGTTATATTATGTTTTGTTGAAGGATTCATTTACGTTGGAAGTGGAATGCTAATGCCAATAGGTGGAGCAAGCATATTCAATCCAATGACAATATTTATTACACTACAAATTGCAGCAGGCTCATTAATTTTATTATACCTTGATGAAATCGTTTCAAAATATGGAATCGGTTCAGGGGTAAGTTTATTCATCGCAGCAGGTGTAGCAGGCGGATTATTCTGGCAAATATTCATGCCACCAATTGATTCAGCAATAAATACTTACTTACTACAAGGAGGAATATTGTGGAAAGTTCTTACTTTAGGAGATGTAACTTTATTATTGCCAATATTAGGAGTAATAATAATTTTCTTAGTAGTAGTATTCGCAGAAGGAATGCATGTTAATATTCCAATTACTTTAGGACAATCAGGAATGGGCGGAAGATATCCAGTAAAATTCCTTTACGTTAGTAATATGCCAGTAATTTTAGCAATGGCTTTATTTATGAACATTCGTTTATTTGCTTTATTTTTAGAACAATTAAAAATTCCAATTCTAACCCAACTTGCTGGAGGAGTTTCTTGGGCAGTAACAATTCCTTATATTGGCGGAAGAAGTTTAGTGCAAGGATTATTTGATCAAGGTTTGACAAGTGTAACTATGCTTGCAATAGGACAAGCAGTAGTGTTTATGACAGTTTTAGTTTTAGCATGTATTGTGTTTGGATGGTTCTGGGTACAAATGGGGAACCAAAGTACTAGTGCAGTTGCAGCACAATTAGAAAGAAGCGGAATGCAAATACCTGGATTTAGAAGAGATCGAAGAGTAATAGAAAAAGTTTTGGAAAGATACATTCCACCAATTACAATTTTAGGATCAATATTTGTTGCACTCTTAGCAGGAAGTGGAGATTTAATTTTAGCTGGAGTAACAAGCGGAACAGGAATTTTATTAACAGTTGGAATTGTTTATAAATTCTACGAAGAAATAGCAAAAACACAACAAGAAGCACTATCAAAAATAATTGGTAAAATGGCTTAAAGAGGCGAAATGCAATAAAATAAATGATATTTATTTACAGAGAAATTTATTTGGTAATCAATTTGGGTACCTTTTAAAAGCTTCTCTTTAAGAAAATTGATATAAACTTGGTGAGTAAAAAATAGGTGTAATGTTTTGGAAGCTGCAATAGTAATATTAATTACAACAATAGTTTTGGCAGTAGTTACAAAAATATTACAAAGAAAATTAGTTGACAAAAACGAAATGAAAAGATTTCAAAATGAAGCAAAAGAAATGCAATTACAATTAAAAGAATTGATGAAGGAGGCTGAAAAAAATAAAAGCAAAATTGATGAGTTACAAACAAAAATGCTAAAAAATAGCACAGAAATGATGAACAAAAATATGAAATTAAGTTTGTTCACAGCTCCTGCATTTATAGCAGTTTTTTGGTTTCTCTCAACGCTGTATGGTGGGCAATTAATTGAATCATTTATAGCACTTCCAAAATTTATTGGATTTAATATATTAAATCCGGCAAGTTGGGTGCCAGTTGGTTTGACAATGCAAACAGGATACTACAAAGCGTTTTTCTTTTATTATTTTGGAGCTTCAATAGTAATGGGTTTAGTAGAAAAATTTTATGATTATATTAAAAAAAGAAATAAAAAATAAAATGGTGAATAAAATATGGTTGCTCCTTGGCAAAGAAGATTGAAAAAGAAATTTCGAAAAAGTGCAAGCGGTTCAAAAGCTGAACGATACAGTGAAAAGAAATCAATAACTGAATGCGCTATAACTGGAAAGAAACTTGCTGGAGTTCCAAACGAAACAAAATGCGGAATGAACAAAAAAAGCAAGACTGAAAAAAGACCATCAGTTCCATTTGGTGGAGTACTTAGCGGAGAAGCACGCGAAAAAGTATTCATTGAACTTGGAAAAGTAGTTGCAGGAATAAAAGAAATTGATGATGTTGATTCAAAATATAGAAAATATGTAAAACAAGTAATAAAGAGAGCTGAATAAAAAAATGAATTTTAAGAGTTGGTAAAAATGGAAATTGGAGACATAGCAATAAAAACAAAAGGTCGAGAAGCCGGAAGAAGAGTTACTATTAAAAGTAAACCAAAAAATGGCAGAGTACTAGTTGAAGGAGACCGCGTTAAAGCAAGAGAATGCAATGTTTTACATTTATTCCCTTTAGGAAAAAAAGGAAAAAAACAATAAGATTAAATGAAAGGATTATTTTTGAGAGTTGATGGTATGAGTGTAGCAGAATTTAATTATATAGTACGTGTAATAGGAAAAGATCTTGACGGAACAAAAAGCATAGACTTAGCTTTGCAAGGGATAAAAGGAATAGGCCAAAGAATGGGCGGAATAATTGCAAACGAATTTAGAAAAGAAAATAATATTTCTAAAGAAAGATTACTTGGAGAATTAACTGACGCTGAAGTAAAAAAACTTGAAGAAGTAATAATTGCTCCACAAAAACACAAACTTCCATCATGGACATTAAACAGACAAAGAGATTTTGAAGAAGGACTTGATAAACATTTAACAATGAACGATTTAGCATTCGCACTTAGAAATGATTTAACTCGACTTGCTGAAATAAAATCCTACAAGGGACTAAGACACATGTGGGGATTGACAGTTAGAGGGCAAAAGACTAAGAGCAAACACAGAGGAAAAGGCGGAGTTGTTAGTGTAGCAAAGAAAGTAGAACCAGCAAAAGGTGCAGCACCAGCAGCAAAAAGTAAAAAGTAATTAAAATTGGAGAAATGAATTTTATTGTGAGTGATGATTATGGGTGACCCAAAAAAGAAACGAAAACAATTCCAAAGACCTAGAAAGTCTTTCCAAAAAGAAAGAATAGAAAAGGAAAGAGACTTGAAGAAAGTTTATGGATTGAAAAACAAAAGAGAATTGTTTAGAGCAGAAACAATTGTAAGAGCAAAAAGAGGGACAGCTAGAAAATTACTTGCTTTATCACTTGAAAACAGATTGAAGAGAGAAAAAGAATTACTTGATTCACTAATAAATATTGGTGTATTAAATGGTTCGCCAACTCTTGAAGATGTATTAGTACTAACAACAGAAGCATTGCTTGAAAGAAGATTACAAACAATTGTTTGGAGAAAAGGATTAGCTAATACTCAAAAACAAGCAAGACAATTCATTGTACACGGACATATTAGTGTTGATGGAAAGAAACTTGACAAACCAAGTTACTTGGTTTTAGCAAGTGAAGAAGGAAAAATTGCTTGGTACGGCGACGAAATGATGTTTGAACAAAAGAAAGCTCCTGTAAAAAAAACAAAGAGTAAAGTTGAAGAAGCACAAGCAGAACTTAAAAAAGAATTTGAAGATGCAAAACCAACTGAGGATGCAAAACCAACCGAAGAAGCAAAAAAAGAAAGTGAAGGAGCACAATAAAACGGTGATATAAAATGGCTGAAATAAGAGGAATAGTTCACGTGTTCGCAACACACAATAATACAATGTTGCTACTCACTGATTTAACTGGTGCTGAAACAATTTTTAAAGCAACTGGCGGAATGGAAACAAAAGCACAACACAAAGAAGGTTCTCCTTATGTTGCAATGAAGTTAGCTGAAAATATAGCAAACGCAGCAAGAGAAAAAGGAATAAAAGAAATTTATGTTAAAGTAAGAGGAAGAGGTGGAAATAAAAGTCCATCAGCAGGAACTGGAGCAGAAGCTGCTATTAGATCTCTAACAAGAAACGGATTAAGAATTGTTTCAATTGAAAATGTTACACCACATCCACACGACGGATGCAGAAAACAGAAAAAATTCAGAGGAAAAACTGAGAAATAAAATTAGTGTAAATAAAAATTAGGAGTTGACGGTTAAAATGGATATCAAAAAAGTTTACGAAGAAAAAGGAGTGAACAAGTACTTAGTAAAAGGTACAAACCACACTTTCCTTAATACTCTAAGAAGAACTGTAATGACATCCGTTCCATGCCTTGCAATTGATGAAGTACAAATTTATAATAATGATTCAGTTACATTTGATGAATTTTTAGCAAATAGATTAGGTTTATTGCCAATCAAAACAGATGTAGAAACTTATAAGAAAGGAAACAAAGTAAAATTAGTTTTGGAAAAAGTTGGACCTTGCATAGTTACAAGTAAAGATATTAAGTGCACTGATCCAAAAATAGAAATACTTGACAAAAAAATAATGATTACAAAATTAGGAAAAGAAGAATCCCTAAAATTAGAAATGACTGCATTAATGAGTACTGGTAGTGAACACGCAAAATTCCAACCAGCAATAGTTTCCTACAATGAATTAGTTGAAATTGATAATGATACAGTAAAAGACGCAAAGAAAGTTGTTGAAGAAATGCCAAAAGGAAGTGTTGAATTAAAAGCAGGAAAATTATTTTTCACTGACCCTTATAATACAACAAACCAAAACCAACACATAGACATTTTAAGAAAACACAACGTTAGTGTTAATTATTCACAAACAGATTTTGTTTTGACTATAGAAGTAACAGGACAATTAAGTGCAAAAGAAGTTTTAGATTTATCAGTAAAAACATTAATTGAAAAATTAGATGAATTAGAAGAATCAGTAAAAAAATTATAGAAAAATTTATTTTCACAAAGTGAAAATACCGGAAAGGGATTTTTTAGTCGCTGAAAAAAATCAGCAGGGGTTCCCGAGCGGTCAAAGGGGCAGGACTTAAGGAATTTTTTCTTTTCTCTAAGAGAAAAGAAAACATCCAATAAAAGAAAAGAGAAAATTTTGGCTATCCTGTGGCTTAGTGCCTTCAAGCGTTCGAATCGCTTCCCCTGCATAGATCAAAAAAATGTTATGTGCAGAGGCAAAAAGTCAATAGGAAATTAAAAAAAATTGAAAAGATGTGAAAAATATGGCAAAAAAATTGGAAACAAAAAAACTCATTGCGAGTATGGAAAAAGCAGCTAGAACAACAAAAAAGTTGATTTGGATTGATTTGGCTGAAAGAATGGCAAAGCCAACAAGAGGAAAAGTAGAAATTAATATTGACTCAATTAATAAATTGGCTCTTACACACAAAGGAAAAGTCTTTGTTGTTCCTGGAAAATTGCTTTCTAGGGGAGAATTAAGCGAAAAAGTAACTGTAGTTGCAGTAACTGCATCAGAAAGTGCTAAAGCAAAAATAAGTGCAGCAAAAGGAGAATTTATTGCACTAAAAGACTTGGCTTTGAAAGCAGAAAAATTAAAAGCAAGTGAATTAATATTAGTTGGATGAAGTTTAAATTTATTTGATGGTGTTAGTATGATGGTAGTAAATGCGAATGAATTAGTTGCAGGAAGACTTGCAAGTAAAGTTGCTAAAGCAATATGCAAAGGCGAAAATGTAACTGTAATAAATGCCGAAAAAATAGTTATAATTGGAAATAAAGATGATATTTTAGCTAAATACACTGTTAAAGTAGATGCAAGAGTTTTAGCAAATCCACACTTCGGACCAAAATATGAAAGAGTTCCAAGCAAAATGTTTAGAAGAATGGTTAGAAATATGCTTCCTACAAAAAAAAGTACAAAAGACAGAATGATAAAACAATTAAAAACATTCAATGGTAGTGCAAAAGGAATTGATGAGAAAACTGCAATTACATTTGATGATATAAAGTTCAACCACAGAAATAACTACATGGAATTAAAAGATGTAGCTCTATTACTTGGTGGACGATGGTAATTAAGGTGTTGAAAAAATGGAAGAAGACAACAAAAAACTAAAACCAGCTGCAAAAAAGGCAGGAATGATTGTTAAAGCAAAAAAGAAAAATGCTGTAGCAAGAGCTGTAATTCGAAAAGGAAACGGCACAATAAAAGTTAACGGAATGAATATTCACGCCTACGCTCGAGGTTACATAAAAGAATTACTCTTAGAACCAGTTAGATTAGCTGGAGAAGCATTGAAAGAGTTTAATATTGATATTAATGTAAAAGGCTCAGGATTCATGAGTCAAGCAGTAGCAGTACGATCTTGTATTGCAAAAGCATTAGTAAAAGCAAAAGGAAAGAAACTCAAAGATATATTTGTAGCATATGATAGAACATTGTTTGTTGATGATGTTAGAAGAGTTGAAAGCAAGAAACCGCTTGGAAGAAAAGCGAGAAAGAAAAAACAAAAAAGCAAAAGATAAAATTCTTTTGCTTTTCCTTCCATTTTTTTGGTTGGAAAAATATTTTTTAAAAAAATTTTGTTTAGCAAGAAAAAAATAAAAAAGAAAGAAAAAGAAAGTTGGAGATGGAAAAATGATTGTGCCAGTAAGATGCTTTTCATGCGGTAAGGTCCTTGGGGGATTTTATGAAGAATTCAAGGAAAGAACTCAAAAAGGAGAAGCTGCTGGAAAGGTTCTTGACGATTTAGGTGTTAAGAAATATTGTTGCAGAAAAATGATTCTAACTCACGCAGAAACAATTGATGATATGATGAAATTTAATAAATAAATGAATAAAAATAAATTTGAAGAATATTTGCAGGAAAATGAATTTTGAAAAGATGTGATATTATGGAAGGAAAAACAGCTGAAAAAATAAATAAACAAGAATTCGATGAAACAGAATTCTATAAAGGTAAAGATCTTTTAATAGACATAGAAACATATTTGAAAAGCGGAGTACACATTGGAACAAAATTCAAAACAGGCGAAATGAAAAGACACATCTTTAAGCGAAGAAAAGACGGATTAATGGTATTTAACATAGAAACAATTGACCAAAGAGTTAGAATGATTGCAAAAATGCTTGCAAAGTATAATGGAAAAGAAATTGTTGTTCTAGCACGAAGATTATACGGACATAAACCGGCAAGAAAAATGGCTGCAATGATTGGTGCTAAAGAATTTGTTGGAAGATTCATTCCAGGAACATTCACTAATCCACAAGCAAGAATATTTTACGAACCAAAAATAGTTATAGTAACTGATCCAATAGCTGATTCACAAGCACTAAAAGAAGCTACTGATGTTGGAATACCAGTAATAGCTATAGTTGGCTCAGATTCACCACTAAAAAATGTTGACTTAGTAATCCCAGCAAATAACAAGGGAAGAAAAGCACTAGCTCTAATATATTACTTATTAACAAGAGAAATTCTTGTTGAACGAAAAGAAATTGCAAGAAGCGCTTTCACTGCACAAGTGAGCGACTTTGAACAAGAAATTGATGAAACTCAAGAAGATAAGCCAAAGCGAGTAGTTTCACGATTTGCACGAAGACCAACTGGAAATAGAAGAAGAAGGGACTAAATTCTTCCTTCTTTTACCTCTTTTTTTAGTTAAAACTATCCCCTATTAACGTAATAAAGTAAATTTAAATACTTGTTCGTTCTAATGTATATATATTAACTCAATCAAAAAAACAAAAAAGGTGTAATTAAAATGAATTCAGAAACTTACGTTTTGCTTGAAAAACTTGGACTTACCGAATACGAAGCAAAAACCCTTGGCACTTTATTTAATTTAAAAGAAGCAGAAGCTCCGGAAATATCTCGTACAGCACAAGTACCAAAAACAAGAGTGTATGATGTTTTGGAAAAATTAATGCAAAAAAATTTGATAATAGAAATAAATGGAAGACCAAAATTATACCGAGCAGTAGAAGCACAAAAAGCAATTGATTTACTAATTTTAGGAAAAAAAAGTCAATTTGATGAACTTCAAAAGGAAGCAATAAGCGTAAAAGATAGTATTGTTGATTATAATGGAAAAGAAGAACTCGGCGAAAAAGTAATGAAAGTAAAAGACAGACAAGATTTTGAAAGAATATTGGGGCAAGAATTATTAAAAGCAAATACTTCAATTCAAGGACTAACTGAAATAACTGATGACCATAATATTATTCAAGATGCATTAATGCGAGCAAAAGAAAAAAATATTAATATAAAATTAATTAATTCAACTATATCAAAAAAATTAAAAAATTGTTCTGAAGTTAGACAATTTAATCACGGACTTAATGCATTCATAATTGATGGTAAAAAAATAGTTATGGCAATAAGTGATTTTAAAAAACAAAAACCAGATTATCACTTTACTATCATGAATGACCACGCGCCAATGGCAACTGCTTTAACTCACTTATTTGAAAACAATTGGGAAAAAGGAAAAAAATACTAATCATTATTTTTAAGTTATATTTATTTTAAGTATTTTTTTGTTTTTGTTTTGGTTTTCAAAAGGTATAAAAGCAGTTAAGCCTTTCTTTTATTATGCAAGCAAAGCAGATATTTTTGGTTGTTCTAGTTGTATTAGTTGCTTATTTTTTGTTTTCTTTTTTTGGTTCATCTAGTGAAGTTAAGCAAATAATTAGTTATTCTGATTATAATATTACAAAATCAATAAATTTTTCTTCTGGGGTTAGTGAAGAGTATTCTTTTTATTCGAAAGATCCTTTGGTTTGTTTAATTGTTTCAAAAAATGAATTAACAATAGAAGCTAAGGCTTTTTCTACTCAGGTAATTAAGCCAAATTCAATTTATCTTTTTGAACCACTAACTTATTCTCCTGGTTTAAATAATATTAAAACTAATTTTTCTTCTTCAAAAAATCGAACAATTGCTTTTTTTATTCCATTAAAAGATTTTAGTGCTTTTAGTGAAAGTCAAAAGCAAGAATTATTTAATTCACTAACTGCTGTTTTTGATTTGGATTCTAATTATTTTTCTACAATTGAATCTTTAAAAATTATGCAAGAATTTGCTGATTCTATTTCTAAAAAAAAAACTTTGAGTGAAGATAAAACAAAAGAAATAAAAATTTCTTTTGCCGAAAATGAAGTCGGAAACTTTTTTTCAAATGTAATTGATTCTATCGTTAATGATAGGCAAAGTGATGGTTCTGCATCTAGTACAAATCAACAAAATAATGTTTCTGGAGTAATTTCTTCAAATCAAACTTCTTCATCAGCTGTAAGTCAAACAATTGAACCTGCTGATTATATTGATGCAATTAGTAAAGTTGCTTTAGAAAGAAATAGCGGTGAATCAATTGCTTCTTTTGAATCAAGCGATTTTGTTTTAACAATTAATTTCAAACCAGAAGCAAAAACTTTTCCCTCAAAAATTATTATTCCATTTTCTAGAGAAAATGAAATTGTTATTTGGAATGGAGAAATAGAAACTCAAAGTAGTGAAGTGAAAGAGTTTAATTTTCAAAAAGAGAATAGTTTTGAGGAAAATGTTACTTTTGAATATTCTGCATTAGATAAAAACGAAGGAGAAACTACAAAATATATATTCTCTTTTATTGTTGATACAACAAAATTTTCTGAATCTTTCAAAGTTGTTAAAGGCCTTATTATGGAGAATGGTCCTTTCCCAGAAAAATATCCTGTTGAAATAACTTTAATAGAAAATCCTTGCGAAAAAAGAATAAATCAATACACTGAATTTGAAAACGATTACCATGCAGAATACCTAAAACAAGTTGAACTATACAATGCTAGCGAATGTATTTTGGGTTCAATTACAAGTTTATTAGATTTAACATCAAAACCGGATCAGAATTGGATTGGGAGGGAGGAACAATTATCCTCAAAAATATTGCAAGAATTTGATTTAAATGAAATGGGTAAAAAAAGTTTTAGTGATGAACAAAAAGAAAAAAGAGAAAACTATTTTTTGGAATACTCGCAAGGGCAAAAAAATATTGATACAAATATTAATCCTGTAATTTTAGAAGCTAAAAAATCAATAGGAGTTATTGAAAATTATATTTCTAAAATTGAAGATGCTAATGTAGTAGATGAATTAAATTTAAGATTGATTTATGCCAAAATTGGTCTTGAAGAATTAAATTTATTAGTTGATCCTACTGATTATGGTGCTTTTAAGAGAAAAGCTGAGAATGAAATAAAATTCTTTCTTGGAAAAGATTCAAACGGGGTTGGTTCTGATATAAATTCCATACGTGCGATGATTTATGCTGATAATTATCTTAAGAATGGGGCTTGGGATTCAGAATCAATGTATTTGGAATTAAGTACTGCAAAATATTCTTTGGAGCAAGATTTGCATGGGGCATTAAAAGCACTTGCAGAAAAAATGTCTAGTGATTTTAGGGCTCATAGTTGGGTTTGTCCTGATTCTTCATTTTATAGTGAAGTTTTTGATCCTTACAACAAAAATTTTAATAAAAAAATGAACCAATCATTTAGAGAAACAATTTTGTATATTGGGTTGTCTAAGGAATTAATTTTGGAAGAAGAAGCAATTGAAAGATTGGGGAAACATGTAGATTCTTATTGTGGTTCAACAAGAAGCCCAGTAATAAAATTTAGTTATAAGTTTGATTCGAGTTATGATTTGGAAAGGGTTCGAATTTTGGAATTATTCAAAGAGTATTTGGGATTAAAATTAGTGATGGGTTTAGCTTATGATGTAAATACAATTCAATCAAAAATAGTTTCTAAAAAGGCACAAGGTTATAGTACGGATAGAACTGATATTAATTATTATCCAAAAGGACTAGAATTTAGTGCTTCTGATGGTAATAAAACTTTTCAAGAAATTTATTTAGCTGATGCAACTACTTTAGGGAAATGGATTAATGGAGAGGGATATAATCCTAAAATGGATTATGCTTCTGCACAAATTGCGAGAGAATATATTCAATCAGTTTATTTTGGAGCTTTAAATTCAAAATTAAGAACAATTGAACATTACAAATTCAGACCCTTTATTGAGAATGTTTCTGACGCACAAGAACTAGCAGGAAATTTAGCTGTGTTTGATAATATTGCACAAAATGAATATCAAAAAATAGTTGCATTAAAAGCAAAAGAAGGAAAATTAGAAAGTTGGAATTATTTTTTAATAAATTTATTTACTGATCCAGCAAAATTAACTGAAACACAGAAAGATATTAACTTTAGATTAACTGCTTTAAATGGAATAAAACAAATTCAAATGCTTTTGCTTGATGGAAAAAATCTTGCTCAAATAGATCAACGTAATGATAATTGGGAACAAAAACCTAATTTTGATAGTGAATCTGAAAATAAAACTGCTTTAGAAATGTATTCTGCTGCAAAAACAAACGGGTATAATTATGCTTTAATTATGCGAGATTCTGGATTTACTCCTTTTGAAGGAATGATTCAAGATGAAAAAGTTAGTGATGTCCCTGTGGCAATGATGTTACCTCCTGTTCGGGTTGAAATGAAAAAGTTTTATGTAAGTGAAGCAAATAAAGTTGCAAAGGAGGAAGAACTTGAAAAAGCAAAAACTCTTGAAGAAGTTGAAGAATTAGTATTGCCTGCATATTATAAAGCAAAACTCTTGTTGGAAAATGCAGATTACTATTATTCTGAATCTTTGTATTCTGCTGCTTATCAAATTTATGGTGATATTAGTGCATTTTATTCAAATACGCCTTCTGCAGAAAAAGCGAATCTACAAATGAAAAAATTCAGTTCTTGGAGAATGTTGTTTTCAAAACCTTATTGGGAAACTTTTGGTTCAATGAGTGCAGAATTTGTAACAGTAAAAGGAATTGCAAGCTATTTAGCATTTGGCGCGGTTGTGAAATATGTTGTTGCCCCAATAATTGTTGAAGGTGCAGCTGTACGGCAATTACAAAAGGCTTATGCGTTAAAAGCTAAGTCAATAAATCAAGTACAAAAAGCTTATGCATTAATAGATGGTGTTAATGTAACAAAAGCTTTACTGACGGCTCCCCAATTAAGAACGTCTTCGATTATTTTAAAATTAAAAAATGCTGGAGGATTAATTGCAAAATATGGAAAAAGATTTGCAAATTATGTTTGGCGAGGATTGACTTATGATATTACTGGAACGGATGCTGCTTACAAAAATTGGTTACAAGGGGTTGCAAAAAAAGCTGCACTTAATGAACAAGTAATAATTCAAACTCAATTAAATGCTTTGGGAAAATTATCTGCTACTCCTTTTGATGAAATGAGTTTAACTCAATTAACTCAAGTGCAAACAACTTTGGGTGAATTAAAACAACACAATTTGTTTAGTGATGCTCAATTTAATATTCTTTTAGAAACACTTGATGATCAAATTAATTTTGTTAAAACAGAAGAAGCTTCGAGGGCAGCATCAACTGGAGCAGGGCCAATTATTGATGTTACTCCAATAGAACCTGTTTCTAGTGTTTATAGTACAACTCAAGTAGTTCCTTTGAGTTTAGCAAAAACATCTTCATTACCACAAGTTAGTGGTTCTGTTCTTATTTCTCCTCAAGCTCAAAGCATTCCTAGCTTAGTTATTGCTGAAAAAGTTGCCCAAGGAAATGCGGTTGATACATTTAATGAAATAAAATTAGTTTATGCAAAAGACAGAGTAAAATTTTTGGAAGAAAAATTAAGAAAAGCTCAAACTTCAAAAGGATATGTTGCACAATCTTATTTACATTCTTGTGAAGATGATTTAATTAATGCACAAAATGCTCTTGAAGAATTAGAAGAAGCTCTTGGAGTATCTGAATTAAAAATTGCTTGCTCTTTATGTGAATTTAAAGTAAGATCAAAAACTAGTGCGCTAGAAATTCAAGTGGTAGGAGAAACACAATTAACTCCAACACAAACTCTCCAAGTAAATCCACTCATTCCATTAAATTTAAGTGATGTGTCAATTAAAGGAATAGAAAAAGCCAAAATAATTCCTGAACAAGTAATAGTTCCATCTTTAAAAAATGCAACTCTCTCAATGACAAAAATAGCTCCCGATACAATATTATTAAAAATTTTAACTCCAAAAGAAATACAAATAACAACTCTCCCTAACCCAACTTTTGAAATAATTCCAAATACAAAACCAATTGAAGAAACAACCACTCTTATAAAAACTCCAATAAAAATTAGGGGTGATTTGCAATGGAATACAGAAGACTTTTTGAAAAGAAATCCTTATTATTTTGAAAATAGAAAAAGTATAACTAGCGGAACAGGTTTTGAAGTTAATTCATCTCCTGGAGAAGTACACTCAATTAGAAGTGAAAAAAATCCTTTATTAACTAACGATTCTCTTGGAAATCCAATGTACTTAAAAAAATTAATCCTTGAAATAGATAAAACTACAATAAATCCTGAGACAGAAATAATTGTTAAAAGAATTCCTGCAAAAAATAGTTATGTTTCTAAAACTATGCAAGTATCACATTCATTAACAGGGCCTAACCAAATAACTATATATGTCACACAACCCGAATATGCGCAAATAGAAGTAATTGGAGAAGCAACATTATTAGATCAATTATCTAATAAAGTACAAAGTTTTTTTGAATCCAAAATAAAACCATTATTTGAAAGAAAAGGGAATACCGAAATAATTCCTAATTCAAATTGTGACAATGGGTGCTCAATAACATTAGCAACAAGTAAAACAATTACACAAGCAGAAGAAGGAATAATAGCACAAACAAATACTGCACAAGAACTAGAAAAAGTTGATTTTAAAAGAGTTGAATCAATAACACTCCCTCTAAAACTTCCAACAAATCCAAATTTAACACAAGATAAAATTCTTGAATTTAAAGAAATTGCAAAAAATCTTGCAAATGATCCAACAAGCATTCTTTTTGAAGAACAATATTTGCCAGTAAAAGGTGCTGTTGTTGACAAAAAATTATTTATAGAACAAGTTTCAAGAGAATTTGAATTTAATCCTTATTTAGCAGAAACATTTAATGGAACAGAAGTTTTTCACGGCACTACATCAGAAACATTATATAACCTAATAAATCAAGGTGGAATAAAACCTTTTGGAGAACTTGAAGCCAATGGATATATTCCATTTATTGGAACACATGATATTGGTTCTGCAATTGGAATAAACAGAACAGCTGTTTCAACAACACTAATAACAAATTATGGAGGAGCAGCAAGATATGCTGGAGAAAAAGAAATATTAATAACTAGAGAACTCATTCAAAAAAACATAAATTATCTTACTAATGAATTAAATCAATTAACCTCTGAATCTTCTGGTTCTATGGCAGAAATAGAGTTTAAACATAATTTAAATATTGCAAACCAAAGACTTGCTAGATTTGATTCATTAACAGAAGCTGAAAAAGAATTTTTTGAAGTTCAATTTCCAATTCTTTTTGGAATAAAAAGTGCTCGCCCAAACTCATATTTATTTGTAAATTCAGATATATCTCATGAAATTGGATTAAAATCAGGCGCAAACCTAGATGAAATACGCGTAATTTATGTTCCAGAAAATAGAATAACACAGGTAGAAACATACTTATCAAAAAATACTTCAACAAAACACATAAAAGTCGCAAGTCTCGAAAAACTGACTGGAAGAACAATTACTCCAATCACAAATGAATCATCATTAAATAACAAAATTAATCAACTTTTTGAAAGAATATTAAATTTCACTTGCCACTCACCGTGTGTATGGAACAATAGTTCTCCAGTAAAAATAATTGAAAATCCATTTGATAATATTGAAATTAAAGGAGATTTTTCACAAATAGAAAAAACACAAATAGTCGAATATTCACCTAAACTTGTTGCAAACGATGGACTCGCACAAGCATTAAAAAGTACACCAAATCTTGCGCCAACACAAATAAAACAAATCGAAACTGCAATGAAACAAGAACAAATAATTGCAACAATACAACAAGGAACAAACGGACAAGAAATAATTGTTTATGTCCCTATAAACGAAAATAATTTATTATCACAAGTAAAACCAAGTTATAAATTATACCTAAGTACTGCTGAAAACAAATTAGAATTATTTTCAAAGTCAGGTGAAAGATTACTTAATAGAGACGAAATTATATTGACTCTTGGCCAAGATCCTAGTTTAGCAAAAAAAATAATTTTGGATCTTGCTAAAAGAGAAGTTAATCAAAATGATTGTTTTTTTATTAATTCAAATGGAGAAAAAGAAAGTGTTCGTGATTTACTTGTTGCAGATTTGGGTTTACCTTTAGATTATCCTTTACACACAATTGATCTTACACAAAAAGAAAAATTATTTATGTTAAAAAATTTTGGAGTTGTTGATAAGGGCTTGTTATATTTTTATCTTGGGGGCGATTTAGATAAAGCTGCAGAAATTATGGTTAACCCAATCGATGTTAAAATGCATGATAAATATTTTTTGGATCTTTTGGAAGAAAAAAAAATAGGAGATAGTTTACCTAACTTTATAAGGGATTCGACTGATGAGTTATTAACTGGATTATTAGATGGAACAATTGATCTTTCTAATTATAAAAAAAATATAGTTGTGCCTTTTGTTGAAAGCGTAAAGAAAAAGAAAATAAATTTTATTAATTTGGATTATTATTTAGGTCAAATACAAAATTTTGACCAAATTATAGATAATTTAGAAAATCCATCTTTAATTCAATTAGAAGTAGATTTTGTTGATGGTAAAAAAAGACTTGTTTTTAAAGTAAATCAAAATCCCACAAATCTTCGTATTTCTCCAGATGAATCTTTATTACCTGAAAATTCACATCTTCTACTAAATAATGGAAAAAATGAGCTAACCTTAAATCCAGATGATTTTGTTTTTCTTCGAAGAATAATCTTTTTAGATTTAAAAAATCAAGATCAAATGTCTAGTTTTATTGACAAATTTAATTCTAATGAAATAAACTGTTATGGATCTAAGGGGTGTCATATAGATATAGATGCACCTGTTGCATTTAGGGCAGACCTTGTTGCTGATGAATCTATTGTGGGGGGTGTTGCAACCTCAATGATTTTACAAGATGGACAATTTGATTTATCTTATGAAAATGCATTGGCGATAACAAAAGGAAATAAAAGAAATGTTATTGCAATTTATTCTGCTAAAGTTCCTGCAAAAATGTTAATGTATGCTCCTCAAATAGCTTCAGACAATAAAAACATATTTTTATTCAATCATCCAATTTTGAAAGATTATGGTTTTTTTGGCCCAGGACGAACTGAAATCGATTTTATACAATCTGTGCCAAAAGATTATTTTATGGGTGTAAAACTGTTTTATAATGAAAAGGAAATTAATTTAGATGGATTAAAAACAATTATTGAAAATAAATAATTCGCTTTTGAAATTCACACAAACTAAATAATTAAAAAAAACATTTTATAGTTTAGATGCTCTGTATTTATGCGACAATATTTAAGTCCAATTTTTGATTAAAGATTTAGATCTGCCCTAAAAGATGGACGTGCTATTGGGTTAATGATCAAAATGCTTATTTAACATCTATTAGAAAGACTACTAATAACACTTCTTTATTAGATAGATTAAGAGCTATTTTTAGTAGGGTTTCATGTGCTTCAGCTAGTTAGTTATTACCCAAATTTAACTCAAGAAATTATTTATTAAACTTAACCAATTCTTAATTCTATTAATGGATGAAGTAAAACAAATTGCTTACAAGTATGCTGTAAAGAATGCCTTTGAACATGAGGGTAAGGCGCAAATGGGTGCGGTTGTTGGAAAAGTAAAAGCACTATTTCCAGAAATTGATCTAAAAATAGTAATGCCACTTATCACTGAAGCACTTAATAATGCAAACAAAATGCACAAAGACATGCTAAATTCTGAATACGCAAAATTCAATGCAGAAGGGTGGGAACTAAAACACGAAACGAAAGAAAAAACTTTAGCAGAACTTGATTGGGTTACGCCTACCACAAAAATAATTACTAGAGTTGCGCCAAATCCGAGCGGAGCAATGCACTTTGGACACGCTAGACCAAGTGTTCTAACTGATGAATATGTAAAAAAATATGGTGGAAAATTTATTCTTAGATTTGATGATACTGATCCAAAAGTAAAAAAACCAGTTGCTGGGATTGAAAAAGATTTTATTAGAGATTACAATTGGCTCGGAGTAGAGTTTCACGAAACATGCAATGCGAGCGATAGACTTGATAGATATTATGAAATTGTTGAACAGTTAATAAAAATGGATAAAGCTTACATTTGTTCTTGTGAAAGTGAGTTGTGGAGAAAATTAATTTGGGAATCAAAAGCCTGTCCATGTAGAGAAAGAAAAGTTGAAGTACAATTAAATGATTGGAAAAAAATGCTTAAACACGAAATAAAAGAAGAGCAGGCAGTTGTTCGATTAAAAACTAATTTAGATAATCCTGATCCAAGTGAAAGAGATTGGTGGCTTGCAAAAGTAGTTGATGTAGTAGAACACCCTAATAAAAAAACTTTAAACAATCACGTTTGGCCCTCTTATAATTTAGCAAGTGCAATTGATGATCATGATATTATACACGATGCTTTGTTGCGAGCAAAAGATAAAAATGTTACAATAAAATTACTTAATTCAAGTGTATCAAAAAAATTAAAAAATTGTTCTGAAGTTAGACAATTTAATCACGGACTTAATGCATTCATAATTGATGGTAAAAAAATAGTTATGGCAATAAGTGATTTTAAAAAACAAAAACCAGATTATCACTTTACTATCATGAATGACCACGCGCCAATGGCAACTGCTTTAACTCACTTATTTGAAAACAATTGGGAAAAAGGAAAAAAATACTAATCATTATTTTTAAGTTATATTTATTTTAAGTATTTTTTTGTTTTTGTTTTGGTTTTCAAAAGGTATAAAAGCAGTTAAGCCTTTCTTTTATTATGCAAGCAAAGCAGATATTTTTGGTTGTTCTAGTTGTATTAGTTGCTTATTTTTTGTTTTCTTTTTTTGGTTCATCTAGTGAAGTTAAGCAAATAATTAGTTATTCTGATTATAATATTACAAAATCAATAAATTTTTCTTCTGGGGTTAGTGAAGAGTATTCTTTTTATTCGAAAGATCCTTTGGTTTGTTTAATTGTTTCAAAAAATGAATTAACAATAGAAGCTAAGGCTTTTTCTACTCAGGTAATTAAGCCAAATTCAATTTATCTTTTTGAACCACTAACTTATTCTCCTGGTTTAAATAATATTAAAACTAATTTTTCTTCTTCAAAAAATCGAACAATTGCTTTTTTTATTCCATTAAAAGATTTTAGTGCTTTTAGTGAAAGTCAAAAGCAAGAATTATTTAATTCACTAACTGCTGTTTTTGATTTGGATTCTAATTATTTTTCTACAATTGAATCTTTAAAAATTATGCAAGAATTTGCTGATTCTATTTCTAAAAAAAAAACTTTGAGTGAAGATAAAACAAAAGAAATAAAAATTTCTTTTGCCGAAAATGAAGTCGGAAACTTTTTTTCAAATGTAATTGATTCTATCGTTAATGATAGGCAAAGTGATGGTTCTGCATCTAGTACAAATCAACAAAATAATGTTTCTGGAGTAATTTCTTCAAATCAAACTTCTTCATCAGCTGTAAGTCAAACAATTGAACCTGCTGATTATATTGATGCAATTAGTAAAGTTGCTTTAGAAAGAAATAGCGGTGAATCAATTGCTTCTTTTGAATCAAGCGATTTTGTTTTAACAATTAATTTCAAACCAGAAGCAAAAACTTTTCCCTCAAAAATTATTATTCCATTTTCTAGAGAAAATGAAATTGTTATTTGGAATGGAGAAATAGAAACTCAAAGTAGTGAAGTGAAAGAGTTTAATTTTCAAAAAGAGAATAGTTTTGAGGAAAATGTTACTTTTGAATATTCTGCATTAGATAAAAACGAAGGAGAAACTACAAAATATATATTCTCTTTTATTGTTGATACAACAAAATTTTCTGAATCTTTCAAAGTTGTTAAAGGCCTTATTATGGAGAATGGTCCTTTCCCAGAAAAATATCCTGTTGAAATAACTTTAATAGAAAATCCTTGCGAAAAAAGAATAAATCAATACACTGAATTTGAAAACGATTACCATGCAGAATACCTAAAACAAGTTGAACTATACAATGCTAGCGAATGTATTTTGGGTTCAATTACAAGTTTATTAGATTTAACATCAAAACCGGATCAGAATTGGATTGGGAGGGAGGAACAATTATCCTCAAAAATATTGCAAGAATTTGATTTAAATGAAATGGGTAAAAAAAGTTTTAGTGATGAACAAAAAGAAAAAAGAGAAAACTATTTTTTGGAATACTCGCAAGGGCAAAAAAATATTGATACAAATATTAATCCTGTAATTTTAGAAGCTAAAAAATCAATAGGAGTTATTGAAAATTATATTTCTAAAATTGAAGATGCTAATGTAGTAGATGAATTAAATTTAAGATTGATTTATGCCAAAATTGGTCTTGAAGAATTAAATTTATTAGTTGATCCTACTGATTATGGTGCTTTTAAGAGAAAAGCTGAGAATGAAATAAAATTCTTTCTTGGAAAAGATTCAAACGGGGTTGGTTCTGATATAAATTCCATACGTGCGATGATTTATGCTGATAATTATCTTAAGAATGGGGCTTGGGATTCAGAATCAATGTATTTGGAATTAAGTACTGCAAAATATTCTTTGGAGCAAGATTTGCATGGGGCATTAAAAGCACTTGCAGAAAAAATGTCTAGTGATTTTAGGGCTCATAGTTGGGTTTGTCCTGATTCTTCATTTTATAGTGAAGTTTTTGATCCTTACAACAAAAATTTTAATAAAAAAATGAACCAATCATTTAGAGAAACAATTTTGTATATTGGGTTGTCTAAGGAATTAATTTTGGAAGAAGAAGCAATTGAAAGATTGGGGAAACATGTAGATTCTTATTGTGGTTCAACAAGAAGCCCAGTAATAAAATTTAGTTATAAGTTTGATTCGAGTTATGATTTGGAAAGGGTTCGAATTTTGGAATTATTCAAAGAGTATTTGGGATTAAAATTAGTGATGGGTTTAGCTTATGATGTAAATACAATTCAATCAAAAATAGTTTCTAAAAAGGCACAAGGTTATAGTACGGATAGAACTGATATTAATTATTATCCAAAAGGACTAGAATTTAGTGCTTCTGATGGTAATAAAACTTTTCAAGAAATTTATTTAGCTGATGCAACTACTTTAGGGAAATGGATTAATGGAGAGGGATATAATCCTAAAATGGATTATGCTTCTGCACAAATTGCGAGAGAATATATTCAATCAGTTTATTTTGGAGCTTTAAATTCAAAATTAAGAACAATTGAACATTACAAATTCAGACCCTTTATTGAGAATGTTTCTGACGCACAAGAACTAGCAGGAAATTTAGCTGTGTTTGATAATATTGCACAAAATGAATATCAAAAAATAGTTGCATTAAAAGCAAAAGAAGGAAAATTAGAAAGTTGGAATTATTTTTTAATAAATTTATTTACTGATCCAGCAAAATTAACTGAAACACAGAAAGATATTAACTTTAGATTAACTGCTTTAAATGGAATAAAACAAATTCAAATGCTTTTGCTTGATGGAAAAAATCTTGCTCAAATAGATCAACGTAATGATAATTGGGAACAAAAACCTAATTTTGATAGTGAATCTGAAAATAAAACTGCTTTAGAAATGTATTCTGCTGCAAAAACAAACGGGTATAATTATGCTTTAATTATGCGAGATTCTGGATTTACTCCTTTTGAAGGAATGATTCAAGATGAAAAAGTTAGTGATGTCCCTGTGGCAATGATGTTACCTCCTGTTCGGGTTGAAATGAAAAAGTTTTATGTAAGTGAAGCAAATAAAGTTGCAAAGGAGGAAGAACTTGAAAAAGCAAAAACTCTTGAAGAAGTTGAAGAATTAGTATTGCCTGCATATTATAAAGCAAAACTCTTGTTGGAAAATGCAGATTACTATTATTCTGAATCTTTGTATTCTGCTGCTTATCAAATTTATGGTGATATTAGTGCATTTTATTCAAATACGCCTTCTGCAGAAAAAGCGAATCTACAAATGAAAAAATTCAGTTCTTGGAGAATGTTGTTTTCAAAACCTTATTGGGAAACTTTTGGTTCAATGAGTGCAGAATTTGTAACAGTAAAAGGAATTGCAAGCTATTTAGCATTTGGCGCGGTTGTGAAATATGTTGTTGCCCCAATAATTGTTGAAGGTGCAGCTGTACGGCAATTACAAAAGGCTTATGCGTTAAAAGCTAAGTCAATAAATCAAGTACAAAAAGCTTATGCATTAATAGATGGTGTTAATGTAACAAAAGCTTTACTGACGGCTCCCCAATTAAGAACGTCTTCGATTATTTTAAAATTAAAAAATGCTGGAGGATTAATTGCAAAATATGGAAAAAGATTTGCAAATTATGTTTGGCGAGGATTGACTTATGATATTACTGGAACGGATGCTGCTTACAAAAATTGGTTACAAGGGGTTGCAAAAAAAGCTGCACTTAATGAACAAGTAATAATTCAAACTCAATTAAATGCTTTGGGAAAATTATCTGCTACTCCTTTTGATGAAATGAGTTTAACTCAATTAACTCAAGTGCAAACAACTTTGGGTGAATTAAAACAACACAATTTGTTTAGTGATGCTCAATTTAATATTCTTTTAGAAACACTTGATGATCAAATTAATTTTGTTAAAACAGAAGAAGCTTCGAGGGCAGCATCAACTGGAGCAGGGCCAATTATTGATGTTACTCCAATAGAACCTGTTTCTAGTGTTTATAGTACAACTCAAGTAGTTCCTTTGAGTTTAGCAAAAACATCTTCATTACCACAAGTTAGTGGTTCTGTTCTTATTTCTCCTCAAGCTCAAAGCATTCCTAGCTTAGTTATTGCTGAAAAAGTTGCCCAAGGAAATGCGGTTGATACATTTAATGAAATAAAATTAGTTTATGCAAAAGACAGAGTAAAATTTTTGGAAGAAAAATTAAGAAAAGCTCAAACTTCAAAAGGATATGTTGCACAATCTTATTTACATTCTTGTGAAGATGATTTAATTAATGCACAAAATGCTCTTGAAGAATTAGAAGAAGCTCTTGGAGTATCTGAATTAAAAATTGCTTGCTCTTTATGTGAATTTAAAGTAAGATCAAAAACTAGTGCGCTAGAAATTCAAGTGGTAGGAGAAACACAATTAACTCCAACACAAACTCTCCAAGTAAATCCACTCATTCCATTAAATTTAAGTGATGTGTCAATTAAAGGAATAGAAAAAGCCAAAATAATTCCTGAACAAGTAATAGTTCCATCTTTAAAAAATGCAACTCTCTCAATGACAAAAATAGCTCCCGATACAATATTATTAAAAATTTTAACTCCAAAAGAAATACAAATAACAACTCTCCCTAACCCAACTTTTGAAATAATTCCAAATACAAAACCAATTGAAGAAACAACCACTCTTATAAAAACTCCAATAAAAATTAGGGGTGATTTGCAATGGAATACAGAAGACTTTTTGAAAAGAAATCCTTATTATTTTGAAAATAGAAAAAGTATAACTAGCGGAACAGGTTTTGAAGTTAATTCATCTCCTGGAGAAGTACACTCAATTAGAAGTGAAAAAAATCCTTTATTAACTAACGATTCTCTTGGAAATCCAATGTACTTAAAAAAATTAATCCTTGAAATAGATAAAACTACAATAAATCCTGAGACAGAAATAATTGTTAAAAGAATTCCTGCAAAAAATAGTTATGTTTCTAAAACTATGCAAGTATCACATTCATTAACAGGGCCTAACCAAATAACTATATATGTCACACAACCCGAATATGCGCAAATAGAAGTAATTGGAGAAGCAACATTATTAGATCAATTATCTAATAAAGTACAAAGTTTTTTTGAATCCAAAATAAAACCATTATTTGAAAGAAAAGGGAATACCGAAATAATTCCTAATTCAAATTGTGACAATGGGTGCTCAATAACATTAGCAACAAGTAAAACAATTACACAAGCAGAAGAAGGAATAATAGCACAAACAAATACTGCACAAGAACTAGAAAAAGTTGATTTTAAAAGAGTTGAATCAATAACACTCCCTCTAAAACTTCCAACAAATCCAAATTTAACACAAGATAAAATTCTTGAATTTAAAGAAATTGCAAAAAATCTTGCAAATGATCCAACAAGCATTCTTTTTGAAGAACAATATTTGCCAGTAAAAGGTGCTGTTGTTGACAAAAAATTATTTATAGAACAAGTTTCAAGAGAATTTGAATTTAATCCTTATTTAGCAGAAACATTTAATGGAACAGAAGTTTTTCACGGCACTACATCAGAAACATTATATAACCTAATAAATCAAGGTGGAATAAAACCTTTTGGAGAACTTGAAGCCAATGGATATATTCCATTTATTGGAACACATGATATTGGTTCTGCAATTGGAATAAACAGAACAGCTGTTTCAACAACACTAATAACAAATTATGGAGGAGCAGCAAGATATGCTGGAGAAAAAGAAATATTAATAACTAGAGAACTCATTCAAAAAAACATAAATTATCTTACTAATGAATTAAATCAATTAACCTCTGAATCTTCTGGTTCTATGGCAGAAATAGAGTTTAAACATAATTTAAATATTGCAAACCAAAGACTTGCTAGATTTGATTCATTAACAGAAGCTGAAAAAGAATTTTTTGAAGTTCAATTTCCAATTCTTTTTGGAATAAAAAGTGCTCGCCCAAACTCATATTTATTTGTAAATTCAGATATATCTCATGAAATTGGATTAAAATCAGGCGCAAACCTAGATGAAATACGCGTAATTTATGTTCCAGAAAATAGAATAACACAGGTAGAAACATACTTATCAAAAAATACTTCAACAAAACACATAAAAGTCGCAAGTCTCGAAAAACTGACTGGAAGAACAATTACTCCAATCACAAATGAATCATCATTAAATAACAAAATTAATCAACTTTTTGAAAGAATATTAAATTTCACTTGCCACTCACCGTGTGTATGGAACAATAGTTCTCCAGTAAAAATAATTGAAAATCCATTTGATAATATTGAAATTAAAGGAGATTTTTCACAAATAGAAAAAACACAAATAGTCGAATATTCACCTAAACTTGTTGCAAACGATGGACTCGCACAAGCATTAAAAAGTACACCAAATCTTGCGCCAACACAAATAAAACAAATCGAAACTGCAATGAAACAAGAACAAATAATTGCAACAATACAACAAGGAACAAACGGACAAGAAATAATTGTTTATGTCCCTATAAACGAAAATAATTTATTATCACAAGTAAAACCAAGTTATAAATTATACCTAAGTACTGCTGAAAACAAATTAGAATTATTTTCAAAGTCAGGTGAAAGATTACTTAATAGAGACGAAATTATATTGACTCTTGGCCAAGATCCTAGTTTAGCAAAAAAAATAATTTTGGATCTTGCTAAAAGAGAAGTTAATCAAAATGATTGTTTTTTTATTAATTCAAATGGAGAAAAAGAAAGTGTTCGTGATTTACTTGTTGCAGATTTGGGTTTACCTTTAGATTATCCTTTACACACAATTGATCTTACACAAAAAGAAAAATTATTTATGTTAAAAAATTTTGGAGTTGTTGATAAGGGCTTGTTATATTTTTATCTTGGGGGCGATTTAGATAAAGCTGCAGAAATTATGGTTAACCCAATCGATGTTAAAATGCATGATAAATATTTTTTGGATCTTTTGGAAGAAAAAAAAATAGGAGATAGTTTACCTAACTTTATAAGGGATTCGACTGATGAGTTATTAACTGGATTATTAGATGGAACAATTGATCTTTCTAATTATAAAAAAAATATAGTTGTGCCTTTTGTTGAAAGCGTAAAGAAAAAGAAAATAAATTTTATTAATTTGGATTATTATTTAGGTCAAATACAAAATTTTGACCAAATTATAGATAATTTAGAAAATCCATCTTTAATTCAATTAGAAGTAGATTTTGTTGATGGTAAAAAAAGACTTGTTTTTAAAGTAAATCAAAATCCCACAAATCTTCGTATTTCTCCAGATGAATCTTTATTACCTGAAAATTCACATCTTCTACTAAATAATGGAAAAAATGAGCTAACCTTAAATCCAGATGATTTTGTTTTTCTTCGAAGAATAATCTTTTTAGATTTAAAAAATCAAGATCAAATGTCTAGTTTTATTGACAAATTTAATTCTAATGAAATAAACTGTTATGGATCTAAGGGGTGTCATATAGATATAGATGCACCTGTTGCATTTAGGGCAGACCTTGTTGCTGATGAATCTATTGTGGGGGGTGTTGCAACCTCAATGATTTTACAAGATGGACAATTTGATTTATCTTATGAAAATGCATTGGCGATAACAAAAGGAAATAAAAGAAATGTTATTGCAATTTATTCTGCTAAAGTTCCTGCAAAAATGTTAATGTATGCTCCTCAAATAGCTTCAGACAATAAAAACATATTTTTATTCAATCATCCAATTTTGAAAGATTATGGTTTTTTTGGCCCAGGACGAACTGAAATCGATTTTATACAATCTGTGCCAAAAGATTATTTTATGGGTGTAAAACTGTTTTATAATGAAAAGGAAATTAATTTAGATGGATTAAAAACAATTATTGAAAATAAATAATTCGCTTTTGAAATTCACACAAACTAAATAATTAAAAAAAACATTTTATAGTTTAGATGCTCTGTATTTATGCGACAATATTTAAGTCCAATTTTTGATTAAAGATTTAGATCTGCCCTAAAAGATGGACGTGCTATTGGGTTAATGATCAAAATGCTTATTTAACATCTATTAGAAAGACTACTAATAACACTTCTTTATTAGATAGATTAAGAGCTATTTTTAGTAGGGTTTCATGTGCTTCAGCTAGTTAGTTATTACCCAAATTTAACTCAAGAAATTATTTATTAAACTTAACCAATTCTTAATTCTATTAATGGATGAAGTAAAACAAATTGCTTACAAGTATGCTGTAAAGAATGCCTTTGAACATGAGGGTAAGGCGCAAATGGGTGCGGTTGTTGGAAAAGTAAAAGCACTATTTCCAGAAATTGATCTAAAAATAGTAATGCCACTTATCACTGAAGCACTTAATAATGCAAACAAAATGCACAAAGACATGCTAAATTCTGAATACGCAAAATTCAATGCAGAAGGGTGGGAACTAAAACACGAAACGAAAGAAAAAACTTTAGCAGAACTTGATTGGGTTACGCCTACCACAAAAATAATTACTAGAGTTGCGCCAAATCCGAGCGGAGCAATGCACTTTGGACACGCTAGACCAAGTGTTCTAACTGATGAATATGTAAAAAAATATGGTGGAAAATTTATTCTTAGATTTGATGATACTGATCCAAAAGTAAAAAAACCAGTTGCTGGGATTGAAAAAGATTTTATTAGAGATTACAATTGGCTCGGAGTAGAGTTTCACGAAACATGCAATGCGAGCGATAGACTTGATAGATATTATGAAATTGTTGAACAGTTAATAAAAATGGATAAAGCTTACATTTGTTCTTGTGAAAGTGAGTTGTGGAGAAAATTAATTTGGGAATCAAAAGCCTGTCCATGTAGAGAAAGAAAAGTTGAAGTACAATTAAATGATTGGAAAAAAATGCTTAAACACGAAATAAAAGAAGAGCAGGCAGTTGTTCGATTAAAAACTAATTTAGATAATCCTGATCCAAGTGAAAGAGATTGGTGGCTTGCAAAAGTAGTTGATGTGGTAGAACACCCAAACAAAAAAACTTTAAATAATCACGTTTGGCCATCTTACAATTTAGCAAGTGCAATTGATGATCATGATATGAACGTAAATTTAATTATACGCGGACAAGAACACATGACAAACGGAGACAAGCAAAAAGAATTATACTCTTATTTTAATTGGGAATATCCTCACTGCTATTACCACGGAAAAATATCTAAATTGGGTGATATGACTTTATCCAAAAGCAAAATGAAACTAATTATGGATTCACTTGGAGTAGAACGTTACGATGACCCGCGAATGGCTACAATAAAAGCGTTCAAGAGAAGAGGATTCAAACCAGAAGCAATTAGAAAAATAATTTTAGATTGTGGATTAAGTCTTAAAGAAGTAAAAATTTCTACAGATGCATTTGCTGCAGCAAACAAATTATTTTTAGGTGAAGTAAATGAATATCCTTATTTTGAAGAAATAGTTCCACTTGAAGTAGTAAATATGATTGAAGGGGAAGTTGAGGGACACGGAGAACACCAAAAGTTCAAAGGCGGAATACAAAAATTCTTAGTAAATAAAAAAGAATTATTAAAAAACAAAGTTGGCGGAATGGTTCGATTAAAAAAAGCATGTAACATTAAACTTGATGAAGTTGGAGAATATTCTTCGCGAGCGACATTTGTTTCATATATGAAAACAACTAATCCAATTCTATCTTGGATAATTGATTCAGTGGACATTGAAATATTAATGAGTGATGGATCAATTAAACGAGGAATTACTACAAAAAGTATTCTAAATGAAAACGGAGTAATTAGAATAGAAGGAATAGGCTATGCTAATATTGAAGAAAAAAATGATTCTCTAATAAAACTTGTTTTTACACACGAGTAAACAACTATTATTTTAATAATTAAATTTACTTTTTGTTTCCTAAAAACCACCTTTTTAAAGGTTTCTAATTGAAAATATTTCATAGTTTCTAGGCTAGGGCGAAGTTAATTACTTCGACCGTCACAAAAAATAGTATTTTTTGTGCTAATTATAGACCTATGAAGCTGATGTTTAAAGTCAGCTGAGGAGAAAGAGTTGAAAAACTCTAATTTCTAAATGCTGAATTTTTGAGCAGTTGAAGCGGAGGAGATTTTAAAATGGCAGCATATGTAAAAGTACAACTAACTGACGAGTTAAGAGACGCAACTGTTAGTATTGTAGAAAAATCAAAAAAAGGAAAAATCAAAGCAGGAATAAATGAAGTAACTAAAGCAATAGAAAGAGGAAATGCAAAACTAGTAGTAATAGCTGAAGACGTTAGTCCAGCTGAAGTAGTAATGCACCTACCAATTCTTTGCGAAGAAAAAAATATTCCATACAGTTATATTGCAACTAGAAAAGATTTAGGTGAAAAAGCTGGTCTAAGAACAGCAACTGCATCAATCGCAATTATTGAATCGGATGCTGAAAGTGATATTAAGGATTTAGCAAAAAAAATTGCTGAATTGAAAAAGTGAGTTGTGGAGGGATAAAAAATGGGTGACGAACGAGGAACTCCTGCAGAAATTGTAGAAGTTGTAAAAAAAACTGGCGTTCACGGAGAAGTAACACAAATCCTCTGCAAAATAATGGACGGACCTGAAAAAGGAAGAGTAAAAAGAAGAAATGCAAGAGGCAGTGTACAAAAAGGAGACATAATAATCCTTTTAGATACTGAAAGAGAAGCAAAAGAAATTAAGACAAGGTAAAGGAGTGAATAAAAATGGTTAAGTGCAGTTTTTGCGGTAGTGAACTCCCAATAGGTGGAGGAAAATTATTCGCTAGAAAAGAAGGCACAGTGTTTTATTTTTGCTCAAATAAGTGCGAAAAAAACCAAATTGTTTTAGGCAGAAAACCTGTTAAAACAAAATGGACTGAATCGTACATAAAGTTGAAAAAAACATTGATGTCAGCAAAAGGAAAGCAAGAAACAAAGGAACAAGCAAAAAATTAAGCTTGTTCTTTTTAGTTTTTTTAAATAATAAAAAGTTAAATGTTAAAAATTCAAAAAAAAATTTAATATTAAAAATTTAAAAAGTTAAATGTTAAAAATTCAAAAAATTAAATTATCAAGAATTTAAATATTAAAATATAAAATTTAAAATTTGGACTTGGTGAGATTATGATTGAAAGAACATTGATTTTAGTTAAACCCGATGGAGTACAAAGAGGATTGACGGGCGAAATTTTAAAAAGATTTGAAAATGTCGGTCTAAAAATAATTGCAATGAAAATGACTTGGGTAAATAGAATTTTTGCAGAAAAACATTATTCTGATATTAGAGCAAGAAGAGGACAAAGAGTATTTGATGCGTTAATGGAAATGATAACAATGGGTCCGGTTGTTGCTGTGGTTCTTGAAGGAATAGATGCAGTTGAAGTAGTAAGAAAAATTTGTGGGACAACAGAACCAAAATCTGCAATGCCTGGAACTATACGCGGGGATTTTGCCCACGTGAGTTTTGCATATTCTGATGAAGTAAATCAAGCAGTAAGAAATGTTATACACGCTTCTGGAAATGTAGAAGAAGCAAAAAACGAAATTGCTTTATGGTTTATTCCTGAAGAAATACACGAGTATATGTCAATGAATGATATGCACATTTTGCATTACAAATCAGATTTTCTTAAAGCAATGAGAGGAAATAAAATAAAAGAATAAGAGGCGAATAAAATTTGAAATCATTAATAATTATCAAACCAAGTGCGCTTGCAAAAAAAGTACTTGGTTTAATCATTTCAAAAATTGAAGAACAAAAACTAACAATTGTTGCAGTAAAAACATTAAATTTTGATGTTCATTCATTGGAAAGAAAAAGCAGTGATGAAGAGAATGAGGGGAAAAAAATTCAGATGAAAATGGCAGAAAAAATTCCTTGCGTATTAGTAATAGTTAGTGGAGATGAAGCAATAAATTTTGGACAAATGTTGAAAAAAAATTTTAAAGATGATATTCACGTTTCATTAAATGAAGAAACAGCAAAATATGAAATAAATAGATTTTTTGATAAAAAAGAAATATTTGAAAATGATTTAAATGATGCAAATTATTTTTTGACTGGGAAAGATTGTAAAGAATTTTTGCACAAAAGCATTGAAGAAATAACAAAAGAAGTTTTGGTGGAAAAGAAAAAATGAATTTTGAGAATTTTTTATGTTAAATTTTTTTATGTTAAATTTTAAAAAAGTGAGTAATGATGATAAGACAACCAATAATTACTGTGTTAGGACACGTTGATCATGGAAAAACATCTTTACTTGATGCTATTAGAAATACTAGAGTTGCTGCAAAAGAAGCAGGGGCAATTACACAACACATTGGAGCAACTGAAGTTCCAATAGATGCAATAGAAAACGTTGCTGGCCCTTTGATTAAAAAATTTGGATTCAATTTAACTATTCCTGGATTATTATTCATTGATACTCCTGGGCACGAAGCATTTACTAATTTAAGAAAAAGAGGGGGAGGGATTGCAGATTTAGCAATTTTAGTAATTGATATAATGCAAGGAATACAACCACAAACAGTGGAAGCAATTGAAATACTTAGAGCTTACAAAGTTCCTTTTGTAATTGCATTAACAAAAATTGATTTACTAACTTTTTATTCTTCAAAAGAAGGAAATTTTATTGACAATATAAAAATGCACAATGAAAGAAGTCAACAATTATTTGATGAAAAATTATACACTATTGTTGGACAATTATATAAATATGGTTTTGAAGGAGAAAGGTATGATAGATGCGCTTTTGGAAAACAAATCCCCTTGGTTCCATGCTCTGCACACACTCGAGAAGGACTTGCTGAATTAATTACACTTTTAGCAGGATTATCACAAAAATATTTAGAAAAAAAATTAGAAATTAGTACAGAAGAAACTGCTAAAGCTGCTGTACTTGAATCAAAAGAAGAAAAAGGTTTAGGAAAAACAATTGATGTTTTACTCTACCAAGGAACTTTAAATGTAAATGATGAAATTGCTGTTTTAGGAAAAAATGGAGTAATTCGAACAAAAATTAGAGCACTATTACAACCAAAAGCAATGCAAGAAATTCGAGCAACTAAAGAAAAATTTTCTAGCGTAAAAAGTGTTTCAGCTGCGTGCGGAGTAAAAATATCAGCTCCGAATTTAGATGAAGTTTTAGCTGGTTCTACTCTTACACAAGTTCGAAGTGGAAAAGAAGTAGAAGAATTACAAACTGAATTAAAAGAGCATAGTTTTGTTTCGGATGTAAGTGGATTAATAGTCAAAGCAGATGCGATTGGTTCAATTGAAGCAATGATGAATTTACTAAAAAAAGAAGGATATAATTTAAGAAAAGCAGAAATAGGAAGTATAACAAGAAAAGATGTAATGGAAGCAGCTTCAATGCTCTCTGAAAATCCTCTCTTAGGGGTATTATTAGGATTTAATGTTTTAATTGATTCTGATGCACAAGTAGAAGCAGATAAACGAGGAATAAAAATATTTAATGAAAAAGTAATTTACCATTTAATTGAAAATTATAAAGCTTGGGTTGAAGAGAAAAAGAAATTAGAAAAACAAAACGAATTATCTTGTTTAGTTTTTCCTGTTGAATTTGAATTAATACGCGGAAAAGTATTTAGAAATACAAAGCCCGCAATTGTTGGTGTAAAAATAAATATTGGAAAATTAAAAGAAGGTTGGAAAGTAATGAATTCTAGCGGAGAATTTATTGGAAAATTAGAAGGAATACAATCTGAAGGAAAAAGTGTAAAAGAAGCGAAGTGCGGAGAAGAAGTAGCTGTATCAATTGATGGCGCAAATATTGGTAGAAATCTTTTTGAAGGAGAAAAATTATACTCATGTATCCCAATTTCAAATTATGCAAACATTGCTAAATATTCCTCTGATTTAAATGAGGATGAGAAAAAAATATTGGAATTTATCAAAGGCAAGCAAAAAAGCCAAGAAGAAGAGGAATAAAAGCGTTGCGAATGACTAAATTTGTTAATACATGTTACATTTATCAAAGGGGGAGAAAGAATGAAAGTAGTAGTTAGTGATCAAAAAACAGCAAAAGCCTACATGGCAAGTTTAGAACAAGAAATGTTTGTGGGCAAAAAAATGGGCGAAATCATAAAATTAGATGATTTAGGTTTGCCTGGATATGAAGGAAAAATAACCGGCGGAAGCGACAAAGACGGATTCCCAATGAACCAATCAATAGTTGGTCCTGCAAGAAAAAGAATCTTGACTACAAATGCATCCGGATTCAAGGCTAGCAAAAAAGGAGAAAGAAAAAGAATTTCAGTAAGAGGAAACACAGTTAGTAAAGATATAACCCAATTAAATGTTGTAATTACAAAAGTAGGTTCTGTGGATGTATCTGTTGTATTAGCTAAGAAAGTTGCCGAAGGAGACGACGCATTAAGTGCAAAAGAAAGATTAATTAAGAAAAGTCTTGAAATTGCAGGAAGCGCTGAACTTGGAAGCGGAGTAAAAAAAGCAAAGCACTAAAATAATTAGTGCTTTATAAAAAGTTGAACAAATAGTGGTTAAGAAAAAAATTTTATTGGAAGAAAATACGCTTAATGATAAAGTAGCCACTAAAGTTCCTACTACAAAAGAAAAAAAACCAAAGAAAGAAAAGAAAGTGAAAGAGGCAAAAGAAATTTTGCCTTCTTCATCTCCCCAAAAAACGGAAAACTTTGTTGAGCATAAGGAACACAAAGATCACAAGGAACACAAAGAATCAACTCTTGAACATGAAAAAAAAGAAGTTTCTCATGAACACAAAAAAGAATCTGTTCACGAAGTAAAACAGGTTCGAGAAAATTTAATTCATCAATCAGAAATAAATATTGGAATGATTGGACACGTTGATCATGGTAAAACATCTCTTACTCGCGCAATTAGCGGAAAATGGTGTGATAATCATAGTGAAGAAATGAAAAGAGGAATATCAATTAGATTAGGTTACGCGGATGTAACTTTTTATAAATTAAAAACCCAAAATGGAATAGTTTATTCTAACAAACCGGAATATCAAGGAGCAAAAGCAGAAATAATTTCAAAAAGAAATGTAAGTTTTGTTGATGCACCCGGACACGAAACACTAATGACAACAATGTTGAGTGGAGCTGCTTTAATGAACGGAGCGGTACTTGTAATTGCTGCAAATGAAGCTTGTCCACAACCAAGAACAATCGAACACTTAATGGCACTAAAATTTGCTGGAGTAGATAAAATTGTTGTAGCACAAAACAAAGTTGATTTAATTACAAAAGAACAAGCACTTACTAATTACAAAGCGATTAGAAATTTTTTAGATTCATACGGATATACTACTGCACCAATAATTCCAACCGCTGCAACTTTTGATGTAAATATTGATTCACTAATAGAAGCTATTGAAATTTATATTCCAACACCGCACTTTGATAATTCAAAACCACTAAAAATGTTTATTGCAAGAAGCTTTGATATAAACAAACCAGGTGCAATGCCAAAAGATCTTAAAGGAGCAATAGTTGGTGGAAGTATTACACAAGGGAGTGTAAAAGTTGGAGATACAGTTGAACTTAATCCTGGATTAAAAGATAAAACCTTATTCAAAGTAATGAGCATTTCTACTTCAAATGGTTTAGTGCAAGAAGCATTCCCGGGTGGATTAATTGCACTTGGAACTGATCTAGATCCTAGTGTAGCACAAAACGATCAACTGCGCGGACAAATTGCTGCAAAAATTGGAACAATTCCTTCTCCTGTAAAAGAATTAAAAATGAATATAACAATGTTTGAAAGAATGCTTGAACAAAACACAAAAGACCAAGCGAAAAATAATAATTCTTTACAACGCAATGAAGTAAAAGATTCATCACAAAAAATTATTATTAAAGTAACTGAACCCCTAGTTGTAACAATTGGAACAAACACTACAATCGGATTTGTTACAAAGGTAGATCCAAAAACAGTTACAATGACACTAAAGAACGAATCAATAACAGAAAAAGGCGAAAGAGTTGCAATTAGTAAAAACATTAACGGACAATGGAGACTAATTGCATACGGAGAAATAATTTAATTTTTTTAAAATAATTAAATTTATTTTTGAAGCGTGATTTAGTGGTTGATAAAATAAAAATTCTGCTTGATACTAATTTTCTATTAACAATGGTTAGAAACAAAATCTTTGGACTTGAACAACTAAAAGAAAAATTGCCAGTAGAGTTTTATACACTCTCTCGAGTGCTAATTGAATTACAAGGTTTAGGAAAGAATGATAAAAAAATAAAAAGAGAAGTAGAACTTGTAAACAAAATTTTAGAGCTTAACTCAGTGAGAGTAATTGATAGTTTAATGGAATCAGTTGATGACGAATTAGTAAAATTAAGCAAAGAGTACATAATTGCAACAAATGATAAGGAACTACGCATAAAAGTGCACAAAACAGGTGGAAAAACAGTGTTTATTCGCAGTTTAACTTACATTGATACAAGCGATATACTTGAAGAGTAGAAAAGTTGATTTAGTAGGGGTTAATTTTTCTTGAAAGGGAATGGTTTTTAAACATGGTGTTGGACTAATTAATTAATCCTGCCTTAGTGTAAAGGCTCGGGAAATTGATTAAATTAATTTTATTTTGAAGGGTGAGCAAATGTTTTACAAAGCAAAAATAATGGATAAAGTAAGAGTACAACCAAAAAAATTAGGAACTAATATTAAAGACTCGCTTTTAGATATTTGCAGAGAAGATTACGAAGGAAGAATCGGAGACGAATACGGAGTAATAATTGCAGTTACGGGAATAGGAAAAGTTGGAGACGGACACGTTATACCAGGAGACGGCTCAGCTTACTACGAAACAGAAATAGAAATGCTTACTTACAAACCAAATGTACAAGAAGTTGTTAGGGGAACAATAACCGAAGCAACTGAATTTGGTGCATTTGTTAGAATTGGACCAATTGAAGGATTAATCCACGTAAGTC
>CAZSDT010000003.1:0-29682 GCA_964605745.1 uncultured archaeon
TGTTTTAATGCTTGGTAAAGGTAGGCCTTTTGTAGCAGAAGTAGGAATGCCTAAGAAAAGAACTGCCGATTTAGAACAAATTGAAAATGAAATAAATAAGAATAATAAAAGCAAACTTAGTGTTAATTCTCTTGCTTTTTGCGAATCAACAAACGTTTCTGTTGTAAAAGATTCTTTGCATGATAAAATTTATTCTGCTTTTGTTGTTTGCACTGATAAATTTGATTTAGGTGATTTAATACTCAATGAAGAACTATCTGTTGCTCAACACACTCCTACCAGGGTTGAAAAAAGAAGAGCAAAATTAGAGCGGCAAAAGAAAGTTATTCTTCTTAATGCAGTAAAAATTTCTGATAGAGAATTAGTTTTAACTTTAAAAACTTCTCATGGAACTTATGTTAAGGAATTTATTTCATCTGATCGGGGCAAAACAGTTCCAAGTATTTCTTCAATGCTAAAAACCAATTGCACTTGCGCTTTACTTGATGTGATGGAAATTTGTGAGTAGATTTATTATATTATTTTGCAATGGATTTTTTGGAGTAATTGTTTTTTTATTTTGTTTTATTTTTCTATTCATCAAATAATACACTTACACTTTCATCTTCGTGAATGCATTTAATTGCGCAAGCCAAGTATTTTGCAATGCTGATAACTTCAATTTTTTCGCTTTTTGATTTTAATGGAATTGTATCAGAAATAAATAATTTATCTACTTTTGAATCTTCAACTTTTTTAACTGCGTCTTGACTTAGTATTCCGTGAGTAATAAATGCATATACTTTAATTGCTCCATTTTCTTTTAGCATATCAATTGTAGTGCATAAACTTCCTCCTGTATCAATCATATCATCAAAAATTAAACAGGTTTTTCCTTTAACATCTGCTCCAATAATGTTTAGTGCTTTTGCTTCGTTGTGTTTTAAACGTATTTTATTTATTATTGCAAGTTCTAAATTCATTTTTGAAGCAAGTTTAGTAGCTCTTTTTGCAGAACCTGCATCCGGTGCAACAACAACTCCCTCTCCTTCTATTAGTGTTTGAGCTTTTTTCATCATAATACTTGAATTGGGTAAATTGTCAAGAGGGATATTGAAAAATCCTTGAGTTTGATCGGAGTGCAATTCCATTGTAATTATTCTGTCTGCTCCGGCAGTAGTAAGTAAATCCGCAACTAATTTTGCAGTAATTGATTCTCTTGAAGCTGCTTTTCGGTCTTGTCTAGCGTAAAAAAAGTTTGGTGTTACTACAACAATTCTTCCAGCGGAAGATCTTTTTGCAGCATCAATCATTATCAATAGTTCCATTAAATTATCATTAATCGGGTCAACTGCTGTTTGCAGTAAAAAAATATCTTTTCCTCTCACATTTTCTAAAAATTGCGCGTAACTTTCTCCGTTTGCAAATTTCTTTAAATTTATTTTTCCTTCTTGAATGTTTAAGTGTTTTGCAATATCTTTTCCTAATTGAGGATTACTAGAACCTGAAAATAACATTATTTCTTTTGTTCCATTACTCAAACAACCACCGATATTATTTGGAGTAGATGATTTTATATTTGGGTTTGTTTGCCTTGGGATTTTTTTTATATGTCTATTTTTTTAATTATTTTTTATTTAATTTATTATTATTTTTTTTATTTTAGTCGCCATTTTATTTTTTATTTAACTCAACAATTGAATATTCATTTAGTTTCATTTGGCTTTTTCCTATTCCTTTTATTTTGCTTCTTTCTCCTACCTCAAAATCGTAGCTAAAGAATTCAAGTCCGTAGGATTTTAGTAAACTAAGAGCAGTTTTTCTAATACTTGGTGCGAGAAGAATTCCTCTTGTTTCTACTCCTTTCATTTTTTTTATTTCTTCTGCGTATCTTTTCAATTGAGTTACACTTGCATAATCTGCTTGTCTTCTTTTAAGTTCAATTACAACTAATCGACCTTGCGCATCCTCTGCTACAATATCGCATATTCCTTTTCTAAAATATTGCTGTTGGTTGATTGGCTTAAGTCCAGCTTCTAAAAAACTTAAATCATCCATTAGTGCAGTATTTAGTTCTCTTTCAGAACCACTTAATCGTAAGTCATTACTTTCAGGCAAATCATATGAGTGAAGATCTTCAATTGAATCAAAAGTTACTGTAATTGTTTCTCTTGGTTTAAGTTTTTTTGCAATTAATACAAGAACATCTTTTCCTTGTTCATTTTTTGTTTTTTCGCAGGAAATAGTTGCATCCATCATGTAATTAGTCGGTCGGATTAATCTGTTTTCGTGAATTGAGACACTAGAATCAGATTTTATTAAAACCATTCTTTTTCCAATTGGTAGTATTGATGAAGCTCTCCCTAAATATTTTACTTCAAATTCTCCAATAATTATGCACATATGTCTATTCTTTATGCTCGAAAGTATTCTTTCTTGTGCTTCGTGTAAATACATTTTTTATTTCACCCTTATAAAATAATTTTAATTAAATTTATAGTTTCTCAAATCCATTCTTTGTAATTAAATAATCAAATTCAATTCTGATTCCAAAGTTTTTGTTATAAATTGCTGGTTCAATTGCAAGAACCATTCCTTTTTTTAATTTCCATTTTGATTTTTCTGATATTCCACTCGGTAAATCATGTTCTTCAATTCCAATTCCATGTCCTAGGGCATGAGGCATTTTAATATTGCAAACTTTCCATAATTCGTTTGCACTAGTTCCTTCTTTTAATTTTCCTTCTACTCTTAATAGTGCTGAATTTATTTTTTTAATCATTTTTGTAAATTCAATTGGTTCTTCCTCTCCAAACCAGTAGCTTTCTGTAATATCTGCATAGTATCCTTTGTATTTTGCCCCTGCATCAATCATTACTGCATTTTCTTTTTCTAATTTTGTTTCATTAGAAACGTGGTGAATGTTTTTGGTGTTTTTTCCAAAAGCAACTATGCAAAAACCTAATTCAAATCCTTCATTTTCAAAGTCATTTTTAATTCGCGAGTAAGTATCTTTTTCACTTACCCCTTCTTTTAATTCATTTTTAACATTTGCCAAAACTTTTTTTGTTATATCTACTGCTTTTTTTATTTTTTCGATTTCTATTTCCTCTTTTATTTCTCTTGATTTTTCCAGTTCCTTTGAAACATTAATTATTTTTTTTCCTTTAACCATTTTTTTTAACGATTTTAAAGTTGAAACTGATGTGTGTCTTGCATCAAATCCTATTCTTTTGCCACATTTTTTATTTAAAATATTTCGCAAATCTTTGCTTGTTTTGTAAGAACATACTTCTGCATGGAGGAAAGTTTTTTTTGCTTGAGTATAATTGAATGGGTGTGACAACCATAAAGGTTTTTTTCCTTTTCTTGCAATAAGAATTCCTTCGTAGTGTTCGCTGGGTGTAGCATTTTCTTTTGTAGTTAAATATTTGTTAATTAGTGGGTGTATCCAATAGTTTTTGAAATTGAATAAAATAATTGAATCTACTTTGTCCCAAACCATATTATATTAGTGTAGGGCTTGGTTTAAAATAATTAAGCATGGCGTTTTTGCCATGCTCTAAAAAATTAGTTTTTTTGTTTTGATTTTACTTTTTTTCATAAAACGCTTTGTATGCTTTGTAAGTTGCGTACAAGTCAATTTTACTTACTAACTCAAATGGAGAATGCATTGCAAGAACGGGTGTGCCCATATCCACTATATTCATATTGTATTTTGCAAGAATATATGCAATTGTTCCTCCTCCTCCTTGATCTACTTTTCCTAGTTCTCCGTGCTGCCAAGGGATTTTTGCGTCTTCCAACATTTGTCTAATCCATGACATATATTCTGCATTAGCATCGCTTCCGTAGGACTTTCCGCCAGAGCCAGTATACTTTTCAACAGCTACTCCATACCCGGGTTTATTTACATTAGTCATATCCATTTTGTCAGGGAATTTTGGATCAAATCCGCTTGTTACATCAGCACTAATTGCTTTTGAATTAGATAATATTTCTTTAGCAGTTGTTTTTTCCTTCTTTAGAGAAATTATTTGTTCTAAAGTATTTTCAAGGAACATTGACTCCATTGAAGTATTTCCTACACTTCCTATTTCTTCCTTATCTACCCAAAGAAGTAATTTTGTTTTATTTGATTTGCTTTCCAAAAAGGAAGTTAATCCTAAGTAAGAACATATCCTATCATCGTGTGCTGGGGAACCAATCATTCCACCATCTATTCCAACTTCTCTTGATTTTATTGCTGGGTAGAGGGAAAGTTCTGCACTTACAAAATCTTCTTCAATAATTTTGTACTTATCACTCATGGCTTTTAAGAAAGTTGCTTTTATTTTTTCCTTAATTTTTTTGTCTTCAATAGGAATTGTTGCTCCTATTGCATCCATTTCTTCTCCCTTAATAATATCTTTAGCTAATTTTTCTCTTCCTTCGTATCCTTCTAAGTGTGGGAGTAAATCGCTTATTACAAAAACTGGTTCGTCTTCTTTTTCTCCAATTGTAACTTCAATTTTTTCTCCTTTTTTATTAAATATTACTCCATGCATTGCTAATGGAACATTCAGCCAGTGGTATTTTTTTATCCCTCCATAATAGTGAAGGTTAATCATCAAAAAAGGATTTGATTCATAAATTGGGCTCATCTTTAAGTCTAATCTTAGTGAGTCAATGTGTGAACCTAAAATTCTCATGCCTGTTGCTAAACTATCATTTCCTAATTCAATTAATAAAAAGTTTTTTGCGTGGTTTAGTGCATAAATTTTTTTAGTTGTTGGAGTGGCTTCTTTAATATTTACAAATCCGTTTTTCTTCGCTACTTTTTCAGCATAAGTTACTATTTCTCTCTCACTTTTATTATTGTCAATAAATTCTCTATAATCATCACTCATTCTATTAGCTAATCTTTTTTCTTCGCTTAGTATTTCCCAAGCAGATTTTTTATCGCAGAACAATTCTTTTTCAAGTTTGCTTCTTTCATCTTTTTCTTCTTTTTCTACAACCACATAAACCACCTTTAGTTATAAAATTAGGTAAAATTAGTTTAAATATATACTTCTTTAGTGCACTTTTTGTTAGTTTCTAGTGAGCTTTTTATACTTCTTTATTTATTCTATTAACTATGCCTCTTAAGCCGGGTTCAGTTTCTAATACAGAAAAATTGCATAGGGTTAATTCTTTTCTAAATAGATCTAGAAGAGTTCACATGGCAGAAGATTTTGCAGCAAGAAAAATTTCTTGGAAGAGGCGTGGTAGTTGGTTTTCCAGATTTGCCATAGTTAATAGAAATCTTCCTAGGGTTTCTCAAATTTCTTCCGAAGTTCTTCCAAAGAAACGTGTTTTGGTTCTTGCTCCTCACCCAGAAGAACCAGTTGAAAAATGTTTTGCAACAATAAGTGGTTTTTTAAAATCTGGGAGCGATGTTCATGTTCATGTTCTTACAACTGGTGCGCATGGAGTAGAATTATCTGCAGAGCAGGCTCGTAGAATTCAAACTCAAACTATTAATCCTAGGTATGCTGAAGTAATTGCAAAAATAAAAATTAGGCTTAGAGAATTACGTGCGGCTGATAAAATGCTTGGAACAAAAAGTATAGTTCATTCAATGGATTTTTATGATAAGCATGAAGTTTCAAGAAGAGATTTAAAATTAATGAAAAGTATTGTTGGAGATGGAAAGTGGGATATAGTTATAATGCCTGATAGATTGGATTTACAGCCGACTCATGCAGTTGTTTATGATTTGGCCGTTAAATATCTAAAGCGTGTCGCAAGAAAAAGTGGAAAACCAATTGAACTTTGGGGATTTGAAACGACTTATCATAGACACAATCTTTCTGAATTAAACCAAACAGTTTCTTATTCAGGGGATATTCAAGAGAAAAAAATGCAAGCAATGAAAGTGCATAAATCCCAAGATGATAGAAGAGGAGCTTATACTATGGGCAGATTTGCTGAAGCTGAACAAAGTTCTGCACTTGCTGAAGAGAGGAGTGGATTTGGTTCGCACGTAGATTTTTCTAATACTCAACGTGTTGAAGCTTTTTCTGTTAATGTTCTAAAACCATTTGGCCCATTTGTTCCATTAATTAAAAAAAGTTAATTTTATTTTTTTAAAAAAAGTTTTTGCGAGAATAATATTAAATATTTTAACTAAATATTTTCTCGCAAAACAAATTAATTTCATTTCTTTTTTATCATTGGCAATCCAGTAGTAGAATTTTCAATTACTGTATAACCAGTTGGCATATCTATTCCGTCTTTTGGATCTTTAGCAAAGTAAAATAATTTTCCTCTTGCGTGTAAATAGTACTTATTTCCTTTTGAATTTGTATGTTCATAAACCATTTTTCAACCACCTTACAATTTTTCCTACTTGATATAGGGGATTAGGTGGTTTAAATTCTTTTGGATTAAAAGGAAAGTTAAAAAAGAACTAACTTTCTAATTCTTTCATGGTTTTAAAGAAAAAAAGGGTGTTAGTTAAAAAAATGCCAAAAAAAGTGAGTGGTGCTAAAAAGAATAATTCAAAAAAAAGAGTAATTGCAAAAGACTCATCAAAAAAAATATTTTCTGTTGGTGTTGATAAATCCCTTTTTCTAACCTCTTTAAAAAAGATTGATGATTTTCTTTCTATTGATTCATTAAAGCGGGTTGCAATAGTTGCTGATAATGACCAGGATGGTTTGACTGCTGCTGTTCAAATGAAGTTATTCTTTGATTCAAAAAAAGTTGATTCAAGGGTTTTCTTTTATGATCATTATTCTAAGAGTTTTAGTTTTCCTAAAAGTTTCTTTTTTGAATTTAATCCTGAGAAAACAATTTTTTTGGATTTAAATGAAGGGTTTATTTCAGATATATTGTCAGATATTGGAACAAAAGCAGGGCCTTGTCTAATAATTGATCATCATCAATCTTCACTAATAACAAATGCTCCTTTTAGAACGGTTGTAATAAAACCGCATAGTTTTTCTAGTGTTGAACCCTCAAGGTATCCTACTTCTAAAATGGTTCATGATTTATTTAATGGGAAAGATTGGATTTGTTCTATTGGAGTAATTGGGGATTTTGCTCATGAACAATGGAGTGATTTTCTTTTGCAAGTTTCAAAAAAATATAATTTTCCAATAAAAAAATTGCATGAACTTGATGATGTTGTTGCATGTATTACTTCTCAATATCCTGAGAAAATAAATTCTTTGTTTGAATTTTTGTGCAAAGCAAAGAAACCAGTGGAATTATTAAAATCCGATTATGTGGTTTTTAAGAATTTGTTTGAAGCGAGATTAAAAATTTTAAAGGATTTGTTTTATTCTGAAGCAGAGTATTTTCCTGATTGCGAACTTTATTTTTTCAAATCAGATAATCGGTTCTCCGGTAAATTAAGCAATAACATTTCAAAAGAAAATCCTGCAAAAGTAGTAATAATTTTTGAACAACCCGGCGATAAAATTAAGTGTTCAATTAGAAGACAAGATTTTAAAGTGAACTGCGGGAATTTAGCAAAAGCTGGTTTAGTTGGCATTTTGGATAGTAGTGGAGGAGGGCATATTCCTGCTGCAGGAGCTAGTTTTCCTGCTACACACTTAGAACAATTCAAAAAGCAAGTTCGCTTATATTTATTGAATAATCCTCCAAAAGAAGTAATTGTATCAAATCCTTGAAGAACTTTGATTTTTTGTTCATAAGCGTAAATTTATAAACTATTTTTGGCTGATTTTCATTAATCGGTGAGCCAATTTAATAAAAATAAGTTGACGAGTTGATTAAAGCCCAAGTAGCTCAGTAGGTAGAGTACCCGGCTGTTAACCGGATGGTCGAAAGTTCAAGTCTTTCCTTGGGCGCTTTCTTTTTCTTAATAATTCTTTTTTTAAGTATTTCTCTTTATTTTATTTTTAAGGTGATAATTAATGGATGCTGAGAGGATTAAAAAATTGCTTTTTAGATTGGATGAATTTGGAGATAAATTAATTAAAGAAGGGGAATATTACAAAAAGAGTGTTAAGGAGATTAAGAGTGAATTGAAAAAAGAGGGTTTAGTTTAAACCTTTTTTATTTTAATAATTTTTTTGATTAGGTGTTATTGGAGTTAAGATTTGGTTTAAAAAAACTACTTTTGGGAATATATTTATCGGTGTTTGATTTGGCTGAGTTTAAAATAAAGTTTAATTCTAATGTAGATAATTTGCCTATTTATGTTCCTGGTAAAGCAATTTCTACTGTTGCAAGGGAACTTGGCATGAAGGAAAATGATTTGATAAAATTGGCTTCTAATGAAAATAGTTTTGGTCCTTCAAAGAAAACAATTAAAACAGCAAAGGATGCGTTAAAGCAAATGCATATTTATCCTGATGGAAGTTATTTTGATTTAAAAAAGGAAATTGCAAAAAAATTTGGTTTGGAAATGAATAATGTTTCTTTAGGCAATGGTTCAAATGAAATTATTGAATTAATTGGACATGCTTTGTTAAGTGAGGGTGATGAAGTAGTTGTTTCACAATATTGCTTTGCAATTTATCCAATTGTAGCAAAATTATTCAAAGCTACTCCAGTAATAGTTCCCGCAAAAAATTATGCTCACAATCTTTCTGCAATGGCTAGTGCAATTAATCCTAAAACAAAAATTGTTTTTATCGCTAATCCTAATAATCCAACAGGAACTTTGGCAACAAAGGAAGAAGTTGAAGAATTTTTAACTAAAGTTCCTTCTAATGTTTTAATTGTAATGGATGAAGCTTATGCAGAGTATGTAACTAATCCAATACCTCTTTTTGAAAAAATAAAAAATAATTCAATGCCTAATTTATGTATTTTGAGAACTTTCTCAAAAATGTATGCTCTTGCTGGTTTGAGAGTTGGTTATGCTTTAGCAAATGAGAAATTTATTAGTGCTCTTGAGAAGGTGCGACAACCCTTTAATATTAATTTAATTGCTCAAAAATCTGCTCTTGCTGCTTTAACTGATTTAGCTCATGTTAAGAAAATTAAGTTAGAGAATGCAAAAGGAATAAAGTTTTTAGAAAAGAGTTTTAAGTTAATGAATTTAGAATTTGTTCCTTCGAGTGCAAATTTTGTTTTAGTTAAAGTTGGTAATGGGGAAAAGGTATTTTTGGATTTACAAAAAGAAGGAGTAATAGTTAGACCAGTTGGCGGGTATGGTTTGCCTGAGTGGATTAGAGTTACTTCTGGAAAAGCAAAGGAAAACAAGAAATTTATTTCTGCTTTAAAGAAAGTGTTGGATAAAAAATAATTTTTTACTAATAATTTAGATTGTTAAAAAATTAAGAGATTTGCTTTAGAATTAATCCAAAGCAAATCAAAAAACATTTTTTTTATTTTTTAGTTACTTTTTCTTCTTTCATAATAAATTTAGCAATCAGGAATACAACGAATGCTATTATTACAAAATTTAGTAAATCTCCTGCGAATGCCCCTATTTTGAATAAGACTGGGCCGAGTTGGAAAATAAATTCTTTCCATGCTCCGTTTGGAACCAAGAATCCTACTATTGGCATTATCAGATTATCTACTAATGATTTTACTAATGTTGTTGCAGCAGCACCCATAATGAATGCAATTGCAAGTGCCATTACATTGTATTCTCTTAAGAATCCAATGAATTCTTTTATTGTGTCTTTTGGCATTACTGTCATTAAATCACCTTTAATTAGATTTGTTGGATTTGATTAAAAACTTAACCCTGCTTGATTGAAAAGTTTTCATTTTTAAACTCTTTTGATAGCTAATTCAATTGGTTAATTATGCGTGGAATGGATTTAATTGATAAAAAAATTCTTGATTATTTGCTGGTTGATTCTAGAACATCTTTTATTTCTATTTCAAAAGAACTAAAAATTTCTGAAGGTACTGTGAGGCAAAGAGTTGCTAAATTAAAAAAAAGAGGGGTTATCAAGAATTTTACTGTTCAACTTGGTTCGCACACTACTGCTTTTGTTGAAATAACTACTTCTTCTTCTGTGCCAACTTTGAAGATTTCAGAAAAAATAAAAAAATTGGGTGCGGTTAGAGTTTTTGAAGTAACTGGGAGATTTACTATTATTGCAATGATTCAAACCCCTGATTTTAATAAATTGAATCAAGTTCTTGAATCTGTTCGTTCTATTGATGGAGTAATTCAAACCGAAACTTTCCCTGTATTAACTGAATATTAATAATAGTAAAATATTTTTTGATTGGATTAATTAGCAAATATAAAAGATTTACGAATATCGTACTTAATAATACGATTTTATAAATAATTATTAACTGAGTATATTTATTGATTATAAGTTAGGGGGGGTTGTTTTGCGTATTGCATTAATCGGTTATGGGCGAATGGGTAAAGCCGTTGAAAAAGTTGCTCTTGAGAGAAATCACGTAGTTATTTCTATTGATCCACTTGATTCCACTGCTACTTTTAAAGAAATTAATGCAGAGGCTCTAAAAGATGTTGATGTTTGTATTGATTTTTCTTCTCCTTCTGTTGTATTAAATAATGCAAAATTGGTTTCTTTTTTAGGAAAAAATTTAGTTGTTGGTACCACTGGATGGTATAATGATATGGGTAAAATGAAAGAGAATGTTAAAGATATTGGATTTTTGTGGAGTGGGAATTTTAGTATTGGGATGAATGTATTTTTCCACGCGGTAAAAGAAACTGCTAAAGTAATGAATAATCTTCCTGAGTATGATGCTGCTGTTTATGAAATTCACCACAACCAGAAGAAAGATTCTCCTGGTGGCAGTGCTCAAATAATTGGGAAAATAATTGTTGACAATATGGACAGAAAGAAAAAAATTGTTGGTGATAGATTTACAGAAAGAAAACCCGAAGCTGATGAATTGCATGTTGCAAGTGTTAGATGCGGTAGCATTCCTGGAACTCACACTGTTTTGTTTGATTGTCCGGTTGATACAATTGAATTAAAGCATATTGCGAGGGGTAGAGAAGGTTTTGCATTTGGTGCAGTTTTGGCAGCAGAATTTGTTAATAAAAAGAAAGGTTTTTTTGGAATTGAAGATTTAATGAAGACAATAATTGGGAAGAATTAAAATGGTTGAAAAAAAATTTAAGGGAGCTTATACTGCAATAATTACTCCTTTTGATGAAAAGGAAAGAGTGGATTATGATACACTTGAAGCGTTAATTGAAATGCAAATAGCTAATGGGATTGATGGAATTATTGTCTGCGGAACAACTGGGGAATCACCCACGCTAAATCATTTTGAACATAGTGATGTTATTAGATTTGTAATTGATAGAGTAAAAAAAAGAATTAAAGTAATTGCGGGAACTGGGAGTAATAGTACAAAAGAAGCAATTGAACTTTCTAAAAATGCTGAGCTTGATGAAGCTGATGCGTTGTTATTAGTAAATCCTTATTATAATAAACCAACGCAGGAAGGATTGTATAGACATTTTAAATCAATTTCTGATTCAGTTCACACTCCTATAATTTTGTATAATATAAAAGGAAGAACTGGAGTAAATATAGAAACTTCTACTCTTTTGCGACTTATTAAGGATTGCCCAAATATTATTGGTGTGAAAGAAGCAAGCGGGGATTTGAATCAAATAAAAGAAGTTATTGCAAAAAAACCAGATTATTTTACTGTTTTGTGCGGGGATGACAATTTAACTTTTGATGTAATGAAGAGCGGTGGAGATGGAGTTATTAGTGTTGCATCAAATATTGTTCCAAAAAAGATAAGTGAATTAACAAAATTATGTTTGGAAGGAAAATTTACAGATGCACAAAAATTAAATGAAGAATTAATTCCTTTGTTCAAAGCTTGCTTTATTGAAACAAATCCAATTCCAATAAAATCCATGCTTGCAATGAAGGGATTGTGTAAAGAAGTGTATCGATTGCCTTTGTGCGAATTAGCTAAAGAAAATAGAGTAAAAGTGGAGAATGTTTTAAAAGAATTTAAGTTAATTTAATTTAAAAGATAAAATAAAATTTTTGGGTGAAAAAAATGGCTAAAATAAATTCAAATTACAACAAGTTATCAGCAGGGTATTTGTTTCCTGAAATTTCAAGAAGAGTAAAAGTTTATACTGAAAAGAATCCTGGTGTTGAAGTTTTGCGTCTTGGGATAGGTAATACTACCGAAGCACTTCCAAAAGAAATAATTAAAGGACTTCATAGTTCAATCGATAAATTAGCTGATGTAAAAACATACACTGGTTATGGTGATGAGCAGGGGAATAAGAATCTTAAAGATGCTATAGTTAATTATTACAAAGAAATGGGTGTTGAAATCTCATCTGATGAAGTTTTTGTAAGTGATGGGGCAAAGTGCGATGTAGCAAATTTGCAGTCAATATTTTCAACTGACTGTGTAGTTGCAGTACAGGATCCTGCGTATCCAGTTTATGTTGATACGAATGTAATTGCAGGAAGAACTGGATTAAATTCAAATGGTGTTTATGAAAAAATAGTTTATATGAAATGCACTGAGGAAAATAATTTTTTTCCTTCTCTTCCTAAAGATAAAGTCGATTTGATTTATATTTGTAGTCCAAATAATCCGACTGGTGCGGTTGCAACTAAAGAACAATTAGAAATGTTTGTTGATTATGCAATAAAAAATAAAGCTGTAATAATTTTTGATGCAGCATATAATGAGTTTATTTCTGATTCAAATTTGCCAAAAACAATTTACACAATTGCACGTGCTAAAGAATGTGCAATTGAAATTAATAGTTTCTCAAAATCAGCTGGTTTTACTGGAGTTAGATTGGGTTGGTCCATTGTTCCAAAAAAATGTATTTGCGAAGATGCTAGTGAAGGAAAATTAAACTCAATGTGGAACAGAAGACAAACTACTATGTTTAATGGTGCGAGTAATATAGTTCAGGATGGTGGGGTTGCTGCACTAAGTGTTGAAGGAATGAAAGAATGTAAAGAAATTATTAATTATTACATGGAGAATGCGAGAATAATTAAAAAAGGAATTGAAGAAAAAGGTTTGATTGTTGTTTCGGGCGGAGTAAATGCTCCTTATTTGTGGGTTAAAACTCCAAACAAAATAAGTTCATGGGAATTTTTTGATAAATTGCTCGCTGAAGCACATGTTGTAATAACTCCTGGTTCTGGTTTTGGTCCTAGTGGTGAAGGATATTTTAGAGTAAGTGCTTTTGGCCATAGGGAAAATATAGTTAAAGCGGTGGAGAGCATAAAGAATAATTTGAGAATTTAGAATATTGTGCCGGAAAGGTTTATTTAATTAAAATAATATTAAACTCAATATGTTGGACATATTATATGGTATAAAAAGTAATTAAATATTGGATTGGTGATTTGGATGAATAATGATAAAGATTTATTTTTTAATAAAGAACAAATCGAAACTATTGCAAAAATTTATCCAACTCCTTTTCACATTTATAGTGAAAAATTAATTAAAGAAAATGCAAAAAAATTAAATAATGCATTTAGCTGGAATAAAGGTTTTAAGAATTATTTTGCAGTAAAGGCTTGTCCTAATCCTTCTTTAATAAATATTCTAAAACAAGAGGGTATGGGTGCTGATTGTAGTTCTTTGCCTAAATTAATAATTGCAGATAAAGTTGGAATAACTAAAGAAAGTATAATGTTCACTTCAAACAATACTCCTGCAAGCGAATTTGTTAAAGCATTCCAACTTGGTGCAATAATTAATTTGGATGATATTACTCACATTTCATTTTTAGAAGAATCATTGGGTGGAAAATTACCTGAGTTGATTTGCTTTAGATATAATCCGGGGGCTTTTAGAAGCACTGATGCAAGTAATGTAATTGGAAAACCTGAAGATGCAAAATATGGTCTTACTAAAACTCAGTTAATTGAGGCTTATAAAATAATGAAGCAAAAAGGAGTGAAAAGATTTGGCTTGCATACTATGCTTGCTTCAAATGAAATGCGAAAGGAAGCTTTTGTTCTTACTGCTGAAATGTTATTTAATTTAGTTGTAGAAATCTCTGCTAGTGTTGGAATTAAGTTTGAATTTGTTAACTTGGGCGGAGGAATTGGAATTCCTTATAGACCTGAACAAGTTGAAGTTGATTTGAATTTTGTTGGAGAAAAAATAAAAGAGAAATATGATGAGCTTATTGTAAAAAATAACTTAGCTCCTTTAAAAATTTTTATGGAGAACGGCAGAATGCTTACTGGTCCAGCAGGATATTTAATAACGCGCGCAATTCACGAAAAGCACATTTACAAAGAGTATATTGGTGTGGATGCTTGTATGTCTAATTTAATGAGGCCTGCTTTATACGGGGCATATCATCATATTACAGTTTTAGGTAAAGAAAATCTTGCACGAACAGAAAGTTATGATGTTGTTGGGTCTTTGTGTGAAAATAATGATAAATTTGCAGTAAGTAGATTGCTTCCAAAAATCCAAATTGGGGATTTAATTGCAATCCATAATTCGGGCGCTCATGGTTATGCAATGGGATTCAATTATAATGGTAAATTAAGAAGTGCTGAACTTTTAATGCATGAAAATGGGGATGTTGAGTTAATCAGAAGGGCTGAAAACCTAAATGATTATTTGGCTACTTTTGATTTTCCAAATTCTAAATTTAAGTTTTAAATTAAGATTTGATTTAATCTTTAGCTTAATTTTTTAATCTAATTTTTTATTTAACTTCAAATTAAGTTAAAATTTAATTTTTATTTTATTTGCTAATTTAAGTTCTAACTTAATTTTCTAATTTTTGGTTTGTGTTTTTGCCATTTTTCATCTGTTTTTTGGTTATGTAAAGATTTTTAATTCATTTTTTTTATAGATTTAAGTTTGGTGGGTTTATTTTGGGCGAACTTGATATAAGTGATTTGTGTTCAATTTTGTACACTCTTTCGAATATGCTGCGCTTTGTCGGAGTGGCGATGGTGGTTCCATTAATTGTTGCTTATATTTACAACGAGTGGCTTTTTGTTGAAGTTTTTGGTTTGCTTGGTGCAATTATTTTTGTATTATTTTCAAGTTTAAGAATAGTTTTGGGTAAAAAAGAGATTCGTTTTAAGCACGCAATAATTTCAATTGCTATTGCTTGGTTTATAATTGGAATAATTTCAGCAATTCCTTTTTTATTTGTTAATCTTTCTCCAATTGATGCTTTTTTTGAATCCGTTTCGGGTTGGTCAGGAACTGGTTTATCAATGATTGTTGCGCCCCAAAATTTGCCTTTTTCAATAAATTTTTGGAGAGGATTTATTCAATGGATGGGTGGGTTTGGAATTGTTTTGCTTGCTTTGTTAATATTTGAAAAACCTCAGACAGCTCATCACTTGTTTGTTGCTGAAGGGAGAAATGAAGAATTTTACATAAATGTTGTTAAAGTTGCAAGAACAATTTTATTGATTTATTTTGGATATACTTTTTTAGGAATAATTCTTTTCCTTTTTTCAGGTTTGAGTTTATTTGATTCAATTTTTCACACTTTTACTTCAATAGCGACAGGCGGGTTTTCAACTAATGCAGTTGGTGTTGGTTTTTATGGAGTTAATGCAATGTTGGTTTCTATTTTGTTAATGACTTTGGGGGGAATTAGTTTTGAATCTCATTTTGATTTGATTCACCGAAGGTTAAGAAGATTTTTTGCTAACCCTGAAATTAAATTCTTTTTAGGCATAATTTTGCTAGCAACAGGATTGATTTTTGTTAATTTATTTATTTTTAAGAATAATTCTTTTTTTGAAGGCTTTTTTTATGTGGTTTCTTCAATTACTGGTACGGGGGCAACAACTTTTCTTACACCCGATAAATTGCCTGCTCTTTCAATTTTTATATTAATTTTATTAATGGTTTTTGGGGCGTGTTATGGTTCAACTACTGGTGCTTTAAAGATTTGGAGAATAATAATTTTGTTTAGAGTAATAAGAAGAGAAATTCATAAAGCATTTTTGCCAAAGAACACAATGTTTCCAATAAAAATTGGGGATAAAGTTGTTTCGGATGAAAATGCATTAAAAGCATTATCCTATTTAGCATTATATATTTCTTTTTTGGTGCTTGGTTCAATAATTTTTATGCTATTTGGGTATGGTGTTATTGAAAGTATTTTTACAATTGCTTCGGCTCAAGGAAATGTTGGTTTGAGTTTGATTTCTGGGGATGCTTGGTATGCTATGCCTGCTGTATTGAAGTTTTTGTTGAGTCTTCACATGATTGTTGGGAGAATGGAGATTTTGCCATTCTTAATTTTAATTAAAAGTATTGGTTTTGGGAGTAAGATTTAATTAATTAAATTTTGTGTTCAAAAAAGCTTTGACATTTGATTAATAAAATCTTCTTTTGTCAATAATATTGTAAACTGGTGAGTGAGCATGTATATTGTAATAGTTGGTAGTACTGAATTTGCAAGTGAATTATCTTCCTTGCTTTTTAATGAAAATAATACAAAAGTTGTTCTTGTTGTAAAAAAGAAAGATGAGGCGGTTAGAATAACCGAGGAAATCGGTGTTAATGTAGTTAATGCTGATGCAACTAAACCAGAAGTTTTAGATGATTTGGAACTTGATAAGTGTGATGTTTTTATTGCAGCATCTGAATTGGATAAAGATAATTTACTTTCAGCAATGTACGCTAAAGAGGCTGGCGCGAAAAAGATTTTTGCTTGCGTGGATAGTTCTGATATAGAAGCAATGGTAAAAAAATTGGGAATTATTCCAATTAACTCTGAAAGGTTTGCTGCAAATTCAGTTGAATTAATGATTAAGCGTCCTGCTGTTAGTGAACTTGTAAATATTGGAGCGGGTCAGTTTGATATGATTGAAATTAGTGCTTCTTCTACTAATTTGGTTGGAAAAGAATTGGGTGAAGCTAATGGCAAAAATTTTACTGCTTTGGCAACTTATACTAAAGGTAAATATAATTTTTCTAAAGAGATAAAAATTACTCAACAAGACACAATTTTATTGCTTGTTAGTGCTGGTAAAGAGAAAGAAGCAGAAAAAGAAATTAGAAATCCTCTAAGGGGAATTACTTTGCTTAATAAATCAAAGAAGTAGACGTTTTAGTCTTTTTATTAAACATTCTGCTTCAAAACCAACCCTTAAAAAGCGAATGATTTCAATTCTGTTATTGACCATTGAGGGAATTATTATGCCTAAGAATATTGATTCAGTTTTAATAAAAGAACCATTGCGAAAGAAGACTCTGACTTTAGAGTTTGATGAGGGCGACGATGTTATGTCTTGTATAAAAATGGGGCTTGAACAAAATGATATTAAAGAAGCTGATATTGTTGATGTTGATGGGTCAATGACTACTGCTACAGTAAATGCAATGGAAGGAAGTAAATTTAAGAAAATTGATTTTGTTAATACAAAAATTTTAAGAGCATCAGGCCACTTTAAGCTTGGTGGTGGGGATTTGTGGGGGAGCTTGCATATTTTTACTGAAGGAAGAAAACCGATTTCAGGCACTCTTGTTAGAGGAAAAGCTTCGCAGGGATTTAAGTTAATATTTTCTTTCTTGCCAAGAAATTAATCAAGTTTTTTTGGTTTTTATTTTATTTTTATAAAGACCTTTTTCTTTTTTTAATTAGTTCTTTTACATTATCAATATTTTTTTTAGTGATGATTTCTACATTTTCAATTCTATCTTCAGCAAACTTGCTTGCGTTTTTACTATATTCCTCTGCAGTACTTATTCCTTTTTTTGCTATTCCTCCAACAGTTTTAACTCCTTTTATTGTAAAATCTTCTGTTTTTGATATTATAAAAAATGCATTGGCAAATAAAGATTCTCTAATTGGTTCAAAAGTTAATACGCTTATAATTAATGTTTTATTTTTAATTTCTTTTGTTTCTCTAACTTCCTTTATTTTATTTACTAATGCAGTGTATATGGTGAATCTTATTAGTACTGCAATTGCACACACTACAAAGAAAGTGTTTGAAAGTATTGCAAATGAAATTGTGTATGTTTGTATCCATCCTGAAAGCATTACTCCAAAAAATGTTGCTATTCCAAATAAAGCTGCTTGATAACTTGCATATTTAATTATTTTTTCTTGTTTGAATGACTCGTAGATAAAATTAGCTAAACATAAATTAAATCCACTGAAAATTATTCCTGATAATGCTTCAATAAAAATTAATCCTAGTGGATCTCGTACAATGATTAGTAATATTGGATAAAGCGAAGCCAAAAAGCCTGTTGCTTTAATTGTTTTTATTGAACCATATTTATCAATTATTTTTCCCCAATAAGGCATTGAAATTAGTGTTGTTACTGCTGAAGCGCAAATTATCAAAGTGTATGTAAAATAATCTTTTTGTAATCCTAAATTTTGAAGTAAATAAACTGAAAGAAAAGGTCCCACAAGGGCAATTGCAAAAGTCATTAGGGAACCAAATAAAACAAAATATCCAAAATTATCTTTTCTTAATTGTGAAACAAAAGTAATAAAGTTAGTAGAATCTTTTTCTAGAATAAAGTCTGAATCTTCTATTTTTCTAAAAGTAAGTGAGGAAATAAATCTCCCAAAAAATGAGAGCAAAAATATTGCGCTGAATGCATAAAGAGTTAGACTTGGTTCAATAAATTTTAATAATACTCCTCCTAAAAGCATGGCTAAAAAAACAACTACTCCAGTTAAAGAATTTCTTAATCCGAAATATTCTCCTAAAATCTCACGTGGAGTAAGGTTACTCATCCAGCTTTGCCACAATGGTCCGCTAAGTGAACCAATAATATTTCCTATTGTGTAAATTACAATTAGGGCAAATATTTGATTTTGAGCAAAAAAGAAAGGGATTAATGCTATTAATAGCCAGCTAATTGATTGGAAGAAAGTAATTGTAATAATTGCTTTCTTTCTTTGTTTATAAAAATCAAGTAGTTTTATTGAACCTAATTGTGCAAATGCTGCAAATAAGGCTGGGAATGCCAGTAAAAATCCAATTTCTAAACTATTTGCGCCTAAGAATAAAGCAAAAGGAACAATAAAAGTTACTCCTCCTCCTGTCATTATTGAAGCAAACATTCCTTCAATAATTGATAATTGGAGTGGAACAGGATATTTTTTTATTCCATCAAGAAACATAATATATCACTCTTAACATAACTCTAGAACCTTTTTAACTTTTGCTAATAGTATTTTTTTTAGAAATGCGTTTTTAATGCTTTTCCTAAAGATTAATACTTACTAGCAAAGCTGGTAATTAGTAGTAATGCTGAGGTGGCAGAGTCGGTCAAATGCGGCGGATTGCTAATCCGTTTCCGTAACTGGAGCTCGAGTTCGAATCTCGACCTCAGCGCTGTTAACTAGTTCAACTCTTATTCTCCAATATCTTCAAACCAGAGTTTAGGGTTTTCTTTTATAAAGTTTTTCATTAATTCTTTGCATTTTTTTAAATTTAAATTAATTATTTTTACTCCTCTTTTTTTAGAATAATTTTCTGGTCCTTTAAATGTTTCATTTTCTCCTATTACAATTAAAGGTATTTTGTATAATAAAATTGCGCCAGTGCACATATCGCACGGGCTTAAGGTAGAGTAAATTACACATTTTTTATAATCTTTAGCAGTTAATCTTCCTGTATTTTCCAAGCAATCCATTTCAGCATGAAGAATTGCAGAAGCTTTTTGTATTCTTTTGTTATGTCCTCTTCCAATTATTTTTCCTTCTAAAACAAGTACTGATCCGATTGGAATTCCTTTTTCTTTAACTCCTTTATTTGCTTCTTTAACTGCTTCGTTCATAAATTTTTCATGTTGTTCTAAAGAATATTTCATTTATTTACACCTTCTTTTTCATTCAAGATTAGGTTTAACTAATATAAAATTTAATATGATTTGCTTAATTTTGAATATAATCCTAATTTTTTCCCATTAAACATATTTTTAATTCTTCCACCACACAATTTTTTTACTTTAGCTGAGATGGCAGAGCGGTCAAATGCGGCGGACTACTAATCCGTTTCCCTTACGGGATCGCGAGTTCGAATCTCGTTCTCAGCGCTTCCCTTTTTCTTTTTCGAAAAGAAATCAAAAAAAAGCAAATGCTTTTTCTGGGCGTCGTGAAGTAATACTTCACAACGAAGTGCAAGTCAACAAAAACCTTAGTTTTTGTGCAATGCAAAACCAAAAAGTTTTAATATGTGCCCAAAAAGAAAAAGTGATAGTGATTTAAATAGTATAATAATTTTGTAAAAAATAAAAAAAATCTAATTCTTTTTCTTCAGTCTGCCAATAATATAAAGATGGCGTTTGTCAGAGCCTAGCCAAATGGTTTGGTTATCAAAATTCTTGAATTCTTTTTTTAGAGCTTGTTTTGTAAAACTATAATGTATTAGTCCTTTTTCTCCGCCTTCTAGTGGAACGCATGTCCTTGGTCCAGTTATTTTACATAAAGTATTTTCTTTTCCAAATGGTAAAATTTTTTTAGAGTTTAACTTTTGGGTGTATTTTCTATTTTTTCGAACATTAATAAAGATAAAACCTTGTGGTTTTAATATTCGCTCCATTTCTTTAATTATTTTTCGGATGCCTAAAATGTTGTTGTGACAAATAACTCCTGTTGATATTATTGTATCAAAAAAATCATTTGGATAAGGAAGTTTTTTATAAATATTTCCAATTTTTAAATCCGCTTTAAGATTCTCTTTTTTTAGCCAATTTTTTGTAATATTTATTCCTTCTTGGGCAATATCTATTCCAAAAACTTCAAACCCTCTCTTAGCAAGATATACTGTATGTCTTCCCGAGCCACTTCCTAAATCAAGAATTTTTTTAACTTTGTTTTTCTTTAATAAATTTGCAAATTTAGGGATGTCTTTTTGTACTTTTGTAAAAAATTTTCCTTCCTTTTTGAATATTTTATTCCACTGCTTCACAATGAATATATATTTAAAATATTTAATAAACATATCAAATTAGTAGATTTATTAAAAAATAAAAAAATTAAGAAACAATTCACTCATAAATCTAATAAACTTAATGCTACTATACTATTTCGTGGATTTTATTTTCTATTTTGTAATTTTTGTTCTTAGTTTTGGAATAATGTTTATTGCAGCAATTAGTGGTGGAGTAGGTTTAATGCTTCGTCCACTATTGTTGTTTTTAGGTATTTCTCCTTTAACTGTAGTCGCAACTATGCGAACTACTATACTTGCTGAATTTCCTGGATTATTTGTTTTGCACAAAAACAAAAAAATTAATTGGAAACTTGCTATTTTTATGGCAATTCCTTATTCGATTGGAACAATAATAATGAGTTTTGTTGTACTATCTCTTCCTATTGATCTTGTTGAGTTATTTATTGGAATATTTTTGATTCTTGTTGGTTTGAGTTATTTTTTTATTAAAGATATTGGTTCTGTTGAGAAAAAATCTCCTTTTTCTTCAAAAATTAGTCATGTAGTAAGTTTTGTTGGAACAGTGTTTGTTTCAATGATTGGAACAATAACTGGCGGAATGGGTCCGATTTATACTTCTCTTTATGTTTGGACTTATGGAAAAGATTTTATAAAAGCTGCAGCAGTTTCAAAAGTAGCCACTTATATTGGGGGACTTACAAGTGCAGCCATTTTCATTGTCAGTGGGTATGTGGATTGGGTGCTTTATATTCCAATAACTCTTGGATTATTAGGGGGGTCTTATTTTGGAGCAATTTATGGAATAAAAAAAGGTGCAAAGTGGGTAAAATATGTTATAATTTTAATGTCAGTTCTTGGAGGAATAAAATTGATTTGGTTCTAAAAATACTCACATATGATTCAAATTATTATATACTAATATAAAATTAGTTTAATTAAATTTTATTCTAATTTTTTCTTCTTTTCTAAGTGTTCTTTTAATTTTGGCTAATCATCTTCATCTAAAATATATCCCACACATTTTTTTGATCCGCATTTGCATTTGTGTTCGTGATAATCTTTTTCATCCCATACAAATCCATAGTTGATTGACAATTCTTTATCTTTTTGAATATCTTTTATTGCGTTTACCCAAATTTTCTTGCCCTCTCCATCAAATTCGCAGTTGGGTTCGCATGAGTGATTGATGTATTTAGCATAATTATTTTCAACATCTCCATCAAGGTCATTTTCTTCATCAATATCAAAAATGTAAACTCCTCCCTTGTGAGAATCTTTTTTATGTGCATTATGAGTAGAAGTAGATCGTTTAGTTCCTTCTTCTTTACTGATTAATTCTCCGCTATATTCAATCAATTTAGTTCCTTTTAAAATTAGTTTTGAAGCAAAAACTCCTTTATTATGAATTTTTGATTCTTTTAAGTAAAGATATTCATTAATTATAACTCTGTTTTGCATACTTATGTTGTTTGTGTATTAAATATAAATGAAATAGTTGATTAATAATTAAAAATCTAAAGAAAAGTTAGAATAAAAATTAAAATTTTAATTTTTTTAAAATAAAAAATCAGATACAAAATGTTGTGGTAGGGAAAAAATTTCCCCACCTCACAAAAATTATTTATTTATTTTTTCTTTGCTTTTTTTTTCTTTGCTGCCATTGTGTTTTCACCCCTGAACTAACATAATAGTTCTACTAATATAAACAACTAACTTGTATTTAAACCTTTACCAATTTTTTTTAATGTTTTTTTAAAATTTTTTTAGATAATTTTTTTTAAAAATATTTTTTTAGAGTAAATAGTTTGTTTTAAGAATTTTTTTTAATTTTTTTCTAAAAAAAACTTTTTTTTATTTAATTTTTGCAAATTTTTTTTAAAAAACAAGTTTTAGTTCAAAAAAATCTTTTTACAAGGGGTTTTATTTGTTTTGTATGAATAAATAATAGTATGGGTTTGTTTGATTTTCTAAAAAATAATAATTCTAAAACAAAAAGTAGTATGTCTGATGAAGAAAAGTTGCTTAATGAGGGTGACACTAATTCTGTTGTAATTCCAAATCACATTAAACAAGCAAAAGAAAAGAAATCTGCAGCTAAGGTGATTGTGGAAAATATTTTCATAGTTGATGGAATATATGCTATTGGAACTCAAGTAATGCTTTCTGGTAAAGTTGAATCAGGGGTTTTGAAAAAGAAAATGAAAACTACTGTGAGTGGAAAGGAATCAGTTTTGGTTGATTTAAAGACGCATTCTTCTTCAGTTAAACAATTGGTTGCTAATGATACTGGGTCAATCTTTCTTAAGGGGACAAACTTGTTTTTGGTAAAAATAGGGGATATTTTAAAATTTAAGTAATTCTTTTAGTAAGAATTTTCAGTTTTTGCTTCAATAACAAGTATTTAATAACTTATCAAAAAACTAATCCTTATTGAGTAATCAAAGGTTATTCATTGGTTAATTGCACGGGTTGGGGAGTGGTCAAACCCACCAGACTCAAGCTGCCCTTTTTCTTTTGCGAAAAGAAAAAGTGTAAGTTGCCCAAAAAGAAAAGGCGCTTATTTGCAGTAGTTATCTGGCCGCTTAGTGCGTTCGACGGTTCGAGCCCGTCCCCGTGCATGAACCTTATTAAGGCATTGCAAACTTGTTTGTTATGCGTCGCAAAGTTTTACTTTTGCTTGGGTTTGCGAAAGAAATTAAACTATTTTTGATAACCTAGAGAACTAATTTTCAGTTACGCAAAAACTTTTCAATGTCGGCATAGCCAACCTTTTTTGACAACCTTTTTTTAAAAAGGTTGGCGGGGTGCGTTCGACGTCTTCGAGCCCTTCTCAGTGCATGTATCGCAAATCTATAAGATTTGCTTAACGCGAAAAGTTATTGAGTTATCTGAAGATAACACTTAGCTTTTTTTAAGTCATTTAATTAGGTATTTAGGCAAGTATTTTGGTTTTTGAATTCCTTTTATTTTTTTAACAATTTTTATTTCATTTGTGCTTATTTTACCATAATACAAATCTTGTATGCTTTTTCCTTGGTGATAGTATTCCCTAATAGAAAGTAATCCTGAGTAGTAACAATAGTCTTTTGTAAATGATCCTTTTTTGCTAGTTGGAATTCCTCTTTTCACCCTTTGACTTATAATATATGCTTCTTCTTTATCAAAATATTTTTTCATTTCTTCAAATGTATCAAAAAAATCATGTGTTAAAGCGTATCTTACTGCATACAATCTTCCTGCAATTATTCTTTCTTGTATTTGTGAATTTGTGTTTGATTGTTCTTCATTAAATACTGCTAAGCCTTCTTCAGTTTTTAAATAGTCTTCTCCGCTTGAGAGTGAAAATATTTTTGCTGGTTGAGTTAATCCGTTCAAGTGGCGGTAAATGTGTGTTTCTATTTCATGTACACTAAGTCTTTTTACATCATTTTGATTGAAAATGGCTTCTTTGTTTAAGTAAAGTTTTTTTTGGGTCAAATTAATTGAAGCACTTGCTGACATATTTTCTTTAAGTTCAGCATTAAATCCTGTTTGAAGTAATTTGCTTTCGAATTTATTTAATATTTCACCGGCTGTATATTTGTTTTTTGTAAATTTTGGTTTTTTATCTAAGATTTCCAAACTTAATTTTACTTCTTTGTTGTTTGGTTCTCCATAAACCTTTTTTGAACTATTACACATTTTTTTTGTATTTACGGTTTCAAGTAATTTAATTTCTTCAAGCAAGCAATTTGTTCTTTTTAAAATAATTTTTTCAATTAAGCTATTTTTAAGTTGTTTTTTTAATTCTTCTAGCTCAATTTTTTCTTTTGTAAAATCAATTTTTGTTAAGTAAGTAAAATTAGGGTTGTATTGGGTGTGGTTGCTGTAGCTTAAAAAAAAGTTTTGTTTTTCTTCTTTTGAATTTATTGGATTAATTGAGTTAAGAAAATTAGCTTCAATTTTTTGGTAAAGGGTTGTTATTTTGTTATCAATTTCTTTTATTTGGTTCATTTTTTCACCATTGGATTATATTTTGGTTTAACAAGGCCATCTACATCAAAAACAAGAGGTGCATCATTTATTGAGTATCGACCATAATATAATTCATTTATTTCTCTATCTTTAGTGAAGTCCATTATTTCCATATATCCTTGTAAGTAAAGAGTATCTTTAAAGAATGCTCCTCCAATTTCCTGGCTTGGAGTACCTCTTTTAGCTCTTAATACTAAATTGAAGGATTCCTCTTCAGAAAAATACTTTTTCATTTCTTCAAATGTTTCAAAAAAGGAATGTTTTTGTGCAGTTTGTATTGCAATTAGTCTTCCTGCATATTGTCTTAATTGTTCTTCAATATTTAATTTTTCTTTTTGTTCAATATAAACTGCAAGTCCTTCTTCGGTTTTGAGTGTTTCTTTGCTTAATCCCCTGGAAAATATTTTATATGGTTGAAGGCAGCCGTTTTCATATCTGTAAATATGTCCTTCGATTTCGTGTGCAATTAATCTTTCAATTTCATTTTCAGAAAGAATGATATTTTTTTGAATCATTATTTTTTTTGTTCTAAGATTCACTGAAACTTTTGCTCCAGGGGTTGTTTTTTCAATAATTTCATATTTTAGTTTTCTTTTATTCAAAAACAGTTTTATCCTTTCTTTTGCTTCATTAAAAGAAAATATTTTTTTATTAGTTTCTGATTTTTTTGATAGTATTTCTTTTGCATATTTTTTTGCTTGGAGGGTTATTTCTCCATAATAACTTTGTGAATTCGCAGAAAAGTTCTCCGTTCCAATGCTTTTAATTAATTCAATTCGGTCAAATAAATCAAGTAGTTTTCTTTCAAATATTAATCCGAGTGAATCTTCTCCTATTTCTTTGAATAATTCATTCATTTCATTTTTGAAGGTGGCTAAAGTTGTGTTTTTTGAATAATATGAATAGATTGCATTTTTTTGATTATATTTAAAGGATGGATTGTATTGTTCGTTTTTGTTCAAAGCAAAGAAAAATTTTTCTTTTTCTTCTTGCATATTTAATGGATTTATGTGTGTAAGAATATTGGTCTCTATAGTTGCAGCTAGTTGGCATATTTTTTGATCAACCAAAGTATAGTTATAAAATTTCATAAATAAAAAAAGATTTTTTTTCCAGTTAGGTTTATTCCTTCATTTTTGTATATTTGGTTTTTTAATTTATTTGATTTGCTTCTTTTGCATCAGTTTTGTTTGCTAAAAGTCTTAACCATTCTTGCACTATTGTTGTTCCGAGGTATTTTCTAAATGGTCCTGGCATAAAATTTACTTCTATTACTATCCATTTCTTTTTGTAATCCATTAAATCAACTGCACAAATATCCATTCCTAATATTTTAGCAGATTTTTTAGCAATTTCTAGCATTTCTGGAGTTGGGTTAATTAGTTGCGCGCTTCCTCCTTTTGAAACATTAGCTCTCCATTCCCCTTTTCTGCTTGTTCTTTTTACTGCAATTACATAATCTCCAATAACATAGCATCGAACATCATAATTTTTTCCTTTAATGAATCTTTGAGTGCAGATAAATTCTTCAAATAAATGAATTGCATCTAAAATACTTTCCATTTGTTCTTTGTTATTTACTAGTACTACTCCTCTTCCAGCAAATCCTGAAATTAATTTCATTACAAATGGGTATCCTGTTTCCATTATTGCAAAGTGAGCATATTTTGGAGAAATAAATAAAGTGCTTGCAATTCCTGGTATTGATTCATTAGTTAATTTTTGAACCGTGTAAAATTTATGGTTTGTTACTTGGTATGCGTGGTTATTGACAGGGCAATATGCTCCACTTTGTTCTATTGCCTTTAGGAGTGCTTCTCCTAGTAACATATCTCTTGATGAAATTCTAGGGTATATTGCATCAAATGATAAAATGTTTTGCGATTTGTAAAACGCACCTATTTTTCCATCAGTTGTTTGTATTATCAATTTATCAATCGGAACAAAAAGTACACTATCAAATCTTTTTTTTGCTTCTTCAACCAATGCATTTACAGTTGATTGCTTAAAAGTTTTTGAACCAATTATTGCTAATCTTTTTTTCATAATGCTCACACTAAAATTTTATCCATTTTCTAAATATTGGTGCTAGTATTGTTTTTGAAAGGAATTTTCTAATTCCCAAAAAGTCATAGGGTATAATTTTGTTTGCTTCATGTTCTATTGCTTTTTGGATTAAATAATCTGCAATATGCACTTCTAATTGTTCAGAACAAGCAATATTAAATTCTTCAATTGGAATAATTGGTTCTACTTTAATTATTTTTCCTTTAACTAAATCAATTCTTGCAATATCATAACCAGTTGCTTTTGCAGTATTCAAAACCAATTCTTCATCTTTTTCACTTAATTTGTACATTTTTCCTTCAAAAATTTCTTTTGCTTCTTCTGCGCATTTTCTTTTTACCGCAAATATTTTTTTGCCAATTACTGCGCACGAAAGTACATCCCCATTAATGAATTCTCTAACCATAAATCCATCTATTTCAGTTTTTAGACTTTTTGCAAATAATTTTAGTTCTTTTGAAGAATTAACTAATAAAACGTGTTGGACTTTTTTTCCCAAATATGTTTTTACTATTGCAGGGTATGAAATTTTGCTTGAAATAATTTCAACATTTTTAGCTGATCCTGTGGAAATTGTTTTTGGTGTTGGAATTTTTGCTTGTGCAAGTGCAACCATCAAATATATTTCATTCCATCCGGCATAATATGAACCTTTTTTTATGTTAGTATAACAACCAATTTTTGTTAGTTCTTCTAAAAGAGGTTCCACAAATGGAGCAAGAGAGGTTCGGGCGTGGATAAAAACACTATCATACTCTTCAAGTTCGTTTCCATACGCTTTTATTTGGGTTCTATTTTTTTTGCTTACTAAAACTATTTTTGATAATCTTAAGTAAGTAGAGTGACCTTTTCTTTTAAGTGCATCAAGTATCGGTTGTACTTTTTTTTTCTTTTCAGCTAAAACAAGTATGTTCATTTACAAGTCTATTATTTGTCATGAGAAATAAAAGGCTTTGCTTTTAAGTAAAAATAGAGTGTTTGTGAAAATTAGTTTTTTTATTAGTTACATTTTTTTATTTATTTGTTGTTATTTGGTTTAATTTGTCTCTTACCAAAAGTATTAATAAGTAAGATTTCCTACTCGTGCTGATGGTTTTGAAGAAAGTAATTGGTTTAGTTGAATCTGTTCAGATTAAAGGTAAGAATGGAATGGTTACTAAGAAAGCATTATTTGATACGGGTGCAACTAGGACTTGTATTGATGTTAGGACTGCTGCAAAAGCAGGGGTTGGTCCAATTATTTCTAGTGTTAGAGTAAAAAGTGCTTCTTCTTCTCGAGGTTATACAAGAAGAGCAATAGCTGAAGCAATTATTATAGTTAAAGGAAAAAAAATTAAAACTGGGGTTAATATTGAAGATAGAGAGGGTTTGCCCTATTCTGTTTTGATTGGCAGAGATATTATTCATAGTAATTTTATTATTGATGTTTCACGGACTCATAAAACAAATCAAGTTGGTTCTTCAAAGGATGCTTCTGAGCGAGAGCGTTTGCAGAAAAAAGATTCTACTGAAAAAGAAATTTTTGTTTAATATAAAATGGAGTGATTTTTTTGGGTATTATAATTGAATGTAAAAAATTAGTTGATTCTGATTTAACTACTATTGATCAATTAGCAAAACTTTTTCCTCATTGGAAGAGGGTTTCTTTACAAAAAAAAATAAAAGAAACTCTCTATGGTAGAGATCTTCGTTTTGTTGCACTTTGTGAAGGAAAAATTGTTGGTCATTTGAAAGTTTCTTTTGGTAAAGGTTTGCATAAACATAGAGTTGAATTTTCTTCATTAATAGTTGATGTGAATTATAGGCACTCTGGTATTGGGACAAGTCTTGTAGAATTTGCTTTGAAAAATTTGCCAAAAGGAATTTCGTTGGTTTTATTGGCTGTTGATACTAAGAATAAAATTGCATATAATTTGTATAAAAAACTTAAATTCAAAAAATATGGTTTGTTGAATAAGGCTTCTATAGTAAATGGAAGATTTGTTGACAATTATTTGTTAAAAAGAGAATTATAATGAAATAGAGTAAATTTTAATATGAGAAATTATATTATTTGAGTGGTTTTATGATAGCAGAAACAATTTTTCATCCAACAAAGTCATTTGAAAAGTCTTTTCTTGAGCAAAATAAAAGAAAAGCTATTATTGTTGTTGCTTTAGCTAGTTTGTTTTTATCTTTAACCATTTTTTTATTAACCTCAAGTTTAATTTATTCTGTTTTTGCTTTTATAATTAATATAATCAATTGGTTTGTTTTGAGTGGAGTATTGTTTTTCTTTGAATTTGTTCATACAAAGAAAAAGAACAGAAAAAATGAGAGTAATTTTTGGAAATCCGCTTCTGTAGTTGGAACGCTTTGGGAATTAAATTTATTTGCTTACATAGTTATGCTTTTTAGTGTTTGGTTGATTCCTTTTTTTAGTGGGTTATTAGCTAATATTTTGATAGGAGTGTTGTTCATTTTATTAATAATTATTGCAGTTATTTGGTTGATTGCTTCGTTTAGAATGTTAAAAGTAGTTTTTGGCATGCAAAAAGGAAAATTGTTATTAAATTGGATTATTTTAATGGTTCTAAATTCATTAGTTGTTTCTTTTGTTACTAATTTACTGGCTTCTTTAATATTCTAAAAAGAAATAAGTCTCTTATTTAAGCAAATTTAAAAATTCTAAAATGCTTTATTTTGGCTATCTGGGGCATTTAAATTCATTTAAGTCATTTTTTTTCAATATGAGAAAGATTTATAAACGCGAGGGGGAGAAAAATAATTATGGTTTCACAAATACAAAAAAAGATAT
>CAZSDT010000003.1:29692-47016 GCA_964605745.1 uncultured archaeon
GTTCCGATTGCAAAGTTCGTTTTGACGTGGAATGGAATGACCTTGAAGAAGGGGATGCAGTTACTTGTCCTGAATGTAATTTAGAATATACAATAATTGCTGATAAGAAGGGTGTATTGAAGCTTATTGAAAGTAAGGAAGTCGAAATGGAAGATGAGGAAGAAGAAAGTGAATCTGAAGACACTGATAATGATGATGTGGACTCTGATTAAGTTTAGTTAATTTTTTTGTTAATTTAATCCTTTTTTTAGTCAATTATAATTAGTTATTTATTTAAATTTTTTTTGATTAATATATTCTGTTTTTTCACTAAAAGCAATAAATATAAAACAAACCAACTAACTATTTAATATGGTTTTAAAATTTTTTAATTCATTTGGGAATAAGCTTGAGGAATTTAAACCAATAAAAGAGGGTTTTGTTGGGTTGTACACTTGCGGACCAACTGTTTATAATTTTGCACATATTGGAAATCTTAAGTGCTACACTTGGGAAGATTTGCTAAAAAGATATTTGCTTTTTAAGGGTTACAAAGTAAAACAGGTTATGAATTATACTGATGTTGATGATAAAACAATTAAAGGTAGTATTAATGAGCATCTTGCCCTTAGTGAATATACAACTAAATATGAAGCTGCTTTTAGGGAAGATATTGCAAAATTAAATATTCTTCCTGCTGATATTTATTGTGCTGCTACAGAACATATTCCAGAAATGGTTGCACTTATTCAAAATTTACTCAATAAAGGAGTTGCGTACAAGGGCGAAGATGAGTGTATTTATTTTTCAATTAAAAAATTTCCTAATTATGGAAAATTAGCAGGAATTGACCCTTCGCAATTAAAATCAGGCGCAAGAATTAAGCAGGATGAATATGACAAGGAAGGTGTGGGAGATTTTGCTTTGTGGAAGGCTTGGGATGAAAATGATGGCCCAATTTTTTGGGAAACTCCTTTGGGAAAAGGTAGACCTGGTTGGCACATTGAATGTTCTGCAATGAGTGTAAAATATTTGGGCGAACATTTTGATATACATACTGGTGGAATTGATAATAAATTTCCTCATCATGAAAATGAAATTGCTCAAAGCGAAGCTGCGAGCAAAAAAAAGTTTGTAAATTATTGGCTTCATACAGCGCACTTGATGGTTGATGGACAAAAAATGTCAAAGAGTTTAGGAAATTTTTATACTTTAAGAGAATTATTAGATAAAGGGCTTAATGCAAAAGCTATAAGGTATGTTTTTATTAACAATAATTATCGCCAGCAGCTTAATTTCACTTTTGAATCAGTTAATGATTCGCAAAAAACAATTGATGGATTGCAGAATTTTATTGAAAGATTAAGAGCGGTTAAAGAATCAAAAACAATTGATGGGGTAGATTTATTGGCAAAAAAAGCTTTGGATGATTTTGAGAATGCAATGGATAATGATTTGAATGTTCCTAATGCAATGATGTTTGTTTTTGATTTTGTAAAAAAAGTAAATAAAATGATTGATGATAAAGAAATTGGAATAATTGGTGCAAAAAATGCAATTGATTTTTTAAAGAAAATAGATTCTGTTATAGGAATACTTGACTTTTCAGAAAGGTTTTTTGAATTAACCATAGAACAAAATAATTTGGTTAAAGAAAGAGTTGAAGCTAAGAAGAATAAGGATTGGAAAAAAGCTGATGAGTTAAGAGATAAATTAAAATCAATGGGTATAATTCTTATAGATAATAAAGATGGTTCATCAACTGCAAAACCTCTTTAATTTTTTTTATTTGATTCTATTAGTGTATTTAATTTCTGTTTGTTATTATAAATTCTTTCCAATTTTCTTTTATCCATTTTTCTGATTTTTCAGTTATTTCTTTCCACCCGTGTCTAGCAAGTTCTTTTTCTACTATTCCTCCTCTGTGTGGGTGTTTATGTTTTCTTTCGTGATTTGAACCAAACCCTTGAAAATAATGGGTTAGTTCATGCATCAAAACATAATCTAATACATATTCAGGCACATTAAGCCCCTTGAGTAGGGGATTTATTTCAATTATTGAGCCGAATTCGCAATTATTTAGTGCTTTTATGTGGCCTAAAACTCTTTTTGATTTTTTTGTTCCCCACTTAACTACAAGAAAATTTGTAACTCCTCTGTCGGAAAAGTTTTCTCTAATAAGTGCAGCTGCTTTAGAAGCAAGGTATTTATCATAATCAGTATTTGTAACCATTTGATTTATTTAAGTATAATGAAGTTAAATTAGTTTCTTTTTTTAAAATTAATTGCTTTTTAGATTTGTTATTTTGTAATTATTTGAAAATTAGTAACAATATTTCCTAGGGTTGTATTAACTTTTATAGAGTATGTTCCGCTGAATACTGATGCTGCTGAATTTCTTCTAATAATGCAAGGTATTTTTCGTATATCATTTGGCGCAAGGTTTTCAACCAAATATGCTGATTTATTTGCATCATAAAGTGAATTTGGGCAGAAAATAATTATTTCTTCCGAATCTGTAGTAATATTGAACAGAGTTTCTTTTATCAAACTCTTTGTGTTATTTGTTAAAACTAAATCAAGTTGCGCTTCTTTTATTCCTTGGGTAATATCAAGTGGATTGTTTCTCCAAACAACTCCTACTGCAGGATTAAATAAATTAATACTTATTTCGTTTAGTGTGTTCAAAAGAGGTGGGGCGATTATTGCAAGAATTATAAGAATTATTATTAATGCAACTATTCCTATTATTACTTTCTTTTCCTTATCCAAATTCCAGGATGGATTTGAAGCACTTGGCAAATCTATTTTTGGTAGATTTAATTTTGGTCCGTATAGTGACATGCTAAAATTAAGTTCTTAGTATATTTAAAGCTCACTTTTAGTGTGTGTAGAGAATGAAATGATTTAAGGTAAAGTGAATAATTGGTCGTCTTCTGCGTAAAATATTCTTGCTCGTACTCCTGCATCAAGCCAAGCATGAGCATAAGAGAAACTTGCTAGGGCAATTAATAATTCTCCTTTTTCGCGGTAATATTTTCCATCCTTTAAATAATTTGTTGTCATTGAAAGAAAATCTTCTCCAATTTCTTTTTCCTTTGATGTAATTTCTTCTTTAAATTTTATTTCTTTAAGTGCTTTTTCGGTGAGTTTTTGATATTTATCAACTTTTTTTTCTAAATCTTCTTGCAGTGTCATAAAACTCACTTTATTCATTTAGTTAATTCAACTCAAATATTATTTCTCATTTAATTAAAACTTCTTTTTGTGTAATTGTTCAACGCATTCTTTTTCTTTTTCATTTAATTTTCCTGCAATTATTAAAGTTTGTGGAAATAATTCATAAATTTCTTTTGAATTAATTATTTCTTCTCTTCCCGCAATTATCTTTTGTTTTTCGCTTGACATTCCCATTAATGCAATATAATTCCATTTATTAAGTTCTTCTCTTTTTTGAGCAATTTTTTCAAGCACTTCTATAGCTTCTTTTGAGTTCATCATTTTTTGAGGGATTTGGTCTTTTTTAATATCAAGCAAGCAAAGCGTGTGCAAACCCATTTTTTGATTTTCGTTTATTTGGTCATAGAAACTCTCGGGTTCAAATCCTTCTATGTGATAACAAATAGTAATAGTTCTTCCAAATTTGTATTCGTCTAGGCCTGATTCAGCAACCATATTAGTAATTGATATTCCTGGAATTACTTTGTATTTAATTCCTTTTTCATTTGCATCAAGCAGTAATTGTATGTGTGTTGTAGCGGTTAAGGGATTACCAAAAACTAATAAACCAACATTGTTTTTAGTTGCACTTAATAAAGCTGATTCAAAATGTTCTTCTATTTCAGATCTATTTAATTCCATTATATTTTTTCCTAACATTTCTTTTAATTCATTAATGAATCCTTGTGCATATTGAGAAGTATATACTTCAACAAAAACACTATCGCATAATTTAATAGTTTTGATTGCTTCAAGTGTTAAGTGATTTAATTTTAGTCCCAATCCGATTAAGTATAGCATATCTATCAATAAATACCATTTAAAGAAACATTTTAATACAATAGATATTTACTTTTGCTAGGGGTTGTTATAAAAGTTGTGTAAAGCTTAGGCCTGCACGTAATCTTCCTAGTGATTTGTAAAGTTCTTCAATAGGCCAAAATAATTTGGCTGAAATTAAGTTATCAAGAAGAGGGGAATCGTCCTAAATTTATAAATTTTAGAATGAAATTTAATTTTGCAGCTATATTAAATAGAATGCTTAAAACATTAAAAGTTAATAATATTTTAACTAAAAATTAATTAAATTTATTTTATTAAATTAAACCCATTTTGAATAAACTTGCTAGACCCGTTGCAAATCCCAAAATTGCAATTATTACTTTAATAAATCCAATTATGTTTTTTCTATTTAAACTCCTTCCTGGTTTGCTTGTGTGTTTTGTTATTGATTCAATCATATAATCATCTAAGCTATAGCAAATCAAAATTGCTAAAACTAATTTAATTCCTGCGAATAAAGCTGGGTGAATATTTATTATTATATTTGAAACTACATGTTGTTCTGAAAAATTAAAAAAAGTTATTGCAATAACACTTGCAATTCCGTCAATTGCTTGACCTGCAACTATAAAAATATTTAATGGATCTTCTAAGATTCTATATGGGCTGAATTTATCAATCAACCAACACAAAGCATAAGTTACAAATGCAATTAGAATGAGTGTTCCAATAAACCAATTCCAATTATTAAAATTGCTTAAATTAAATAAAATTAATGGTGTAGCAATAATTGTTCCAAACCAAAATAATCTTTTGTGATTTAGTTCTTTGTATATTTTTGAAATTAATAATCCAATTATTACTATTGCAAAAGTTAATATCCATACTCCGGGAGTAAAGAACCAAAAACCAATTTGTAATGGGTCAGCAGTTTTTGTGATTCCAGAAATAATTAAATTTCCTGCTTCTATTTGGTGCATTAAAACTCGCATTGAAATTCCAATTAAAATATAAGGGATTATTGCAATAAAGAATTTTTTATTAAACTCAACTTTTTTATTTAAAATAAAATAAATTACAGCGCAGGCAATAATTAATAGAATAATATAAGTTAGTGTATTTACAAAATTGTATCCAGCAAGTTCAGGATTCATTATTGGATTAATGAAGTAATCCATTATCAAATCTGCACCCATGGGTAACTTTAAATTCAAAAGCTTATTAATACTAATTATGAGTGAAGAATTGAATGTTAGTAAAAAGAAATACTCTTTCTCTCTTAAGGAAGCGCTTTTACCTTTGCTGAATGAAAAAGAGCGGGTTTTTGCTCCAAGTGCTTTTGATACTTTTGGTAATATTGCTGTTATTGAAATTCCTCGTGAATTGAATAAACGAAAAAAATTGATTGGGGAAACTCTTCTAAAAGTCCAGCCAAGATTCCAAACGGTTTGTTCTATTGAAAGTAATCATGAAGGAAAATATAGAATTCAGCAAGTGAAAGTAATTGCAGGAAAAAAAAATTTGATTGCTGATTATAAGGAAAATGGTTGTGCTTTTCAAATCCCTTTGGGAAAAGTTTTCTTTTCTCCAAGATTAAGTGGGGAGAGATTGAGAATTGCTTATTTAGTTGCGCCAAATGAAGTTGTTGGTGCTTGGTTTAGTGGAGTTGGCCCTTATCCTATTGTAATTGCAAAAAATTCAAAAGCTAGTAAAATTATTGCAATTGAATTAAATCCTCCTGCACACAAATTTGCTGTTAAAAATGCAGAATTAAATAAAGTTAATAAAAATTGTACTAAAGGAAAAGAAAGAGTTGTTTTTGTTAAAGGGGATGTAAAAAAGGTTTATAAAAAATATAAAAAATTGTTTGATAGAATTGCAATGCCTCTTCCTCATACTGGGTATCAATTTCTAAAAGAAGCATTTTATTGCATTAAACCAAATGGAATTATTCATTTTTATGAAATTGTTGTTAAGGGGGATTTAGCCACTCCTACTAATCAAATAATGAGTGAAGCAAAGAAAGCAAAAAAGAAAGTTGAAATTATTCGAACTTCTCGAGTTAGACAATTTTCTCCGACAAAAGAACAGATTGTTTTTGATATTAAAGTTTTAAATTGACTCAAAATAGAATTTATAAATTAATTCTTTCTATTTATTTTTGGTGAGTACAAAATGGTTTTAAATTTAATATTTTTGGGTCCTCCTGGAGCTGGTAAGGGTACTGTTGCTCAGGCGGTAATGGATGAGTATAAATTAGTTCAAGTTTCTACTGGAGATTTGTTAAGAGCAGAAATTGCTTCTGGTTCAGATTTAGGAAAAAAATTGGCCCAAGTAATGAATGCAGGTAAATTAGTTAGTGATGATTTGGTTAGTGAAATGCTTTCTAAGGACTTAAAAAAGAAAGTTGCTAATAAAAATTTTAATGGAGTTATTTTTGATGGATTCCCTCGAACTGAATCACAAGCTCCAATGCTTGAAAATATATTAAAAGAATCTAAACAAAAATTGGATGCAGTAATTTATATTGAATCTTCAAAAGAGAGTGTAGTAAAAAGACTTTCTTCAAGATGGACTTGCGAAGTGTGCAAAAAAGTGTATAATACACTTTCTGTTCCACCAAAACAAGTTGGAGTTTGCGATGATGATGGGGCTAAATTGATTCAAAGAGATGATGATAAGCCAGAAACTATTGCAAAAAGATATGATACGTTTATCGAAAAAACTTCTCCATTAATTAAGTATTATGAAGAGAAAGGTCTTTTGCACAAATATGATGGTAATGTTCCTCCAGCTCCTTCAATTGCTGCTGCAAAAAAAATTATTGCTAAACTTGCAAAAAAATGAATTAAAGAATTAGTTAATATTTTGAAATGAAAGGAATTCCTTTCATTTCTCTTTTATTTTAAAATTATTTTTACTTTATTGCATCCCAAATAATATTATCTCGAGCATTAACACTTACCCCAGTATTTCCAATCATGAATGGGTGTGGGTTTGCATCATGTTGTGTTCCTCTCATTTTTCTTACAAACAAACTTCTGTTTGGTGGAGTGAAATATAGTGCAATTACTCCATCAACTACAAATTCTTCTACTCCAAATGAAGAGAAAGTATTTTTTGCAGGTTGTGTTTCTGCAGTAAGTAATGTAGTGCATCCAAAAGTTTTGAGGCTGTCTGCTAATTTGAACAAAGTTGTTCTTAGCATGCTTGGTTTAAGATAAGCTCCAAATACTGTTGTTGAATCAATAACTAATCTTTTAGCATTAATTTCTTTTACTTCTCTTTCAATTTCTTTTAATTCTTCAGCTAATCTTTCTTCAAGGGTTTCTTGCTGGCTAGTGAAGTCCATACTCATTTTGTAAATAGTAAACATTCCTTGGTCTTGGAGTGATTTAATATCCCACTGAAATGATTCCATGTTCCAGGCAATATCTCTAATGTTTCCTTCTAGTGTAACAAATACTCCTGCTTCGCCGTACTTTAGTGCGCCTTCGTACAAGTATTGAGTGGTTAGAATTGTTTTTCCAGTTCCTGCGCCCCCCGTAACTAAAACATTACTTCCTTTTGGGATTCCACCATTTAAAAGTTCATCAAGTCCAGGTACTCCAGTTTTTGTTCGTTCCACTATCAATCACCTTTGAATTTCTAATAATTGGAGGGAAAAGTGGTATTTAATGGTTTCTAAACTCAAAAAGAAAAGTTAATATCTTTGTGTTTTCTAATTATTTCATGTCAAAGCATTTACCTAAAGAAAATGAAAAAGAAATTCTTTCAAAAGCTGAAGAAGAAGTTACTATAAAAAATAATAGTGATGTTGTTGCAGAGATTAGTGAAGAAATTTTAGAAAGAGATTATTCAAAAATGGATTTAGTTGATTTAATTGATCAGCCTGCTTGGAAAACAATTTTGCTTGATTTAGTTGAAACAGAAAAAATGAATCCGTGGGATATTGATGTTATTATTTTGTCTGAAAAATATTTAAAAAAAATTAGTGAGCTTGAAGGAAATAATTTGCGTGTTCCCGCTAATGCGATTTTAGCTTGTGCGATTTTAGTTAAAACAAAAGCAAAATATCTAAAGTTGAGTTCACTTGATGAAAAGGAAGAAAAAGTTGAATTAACTCCTGAACAAAAAGAGTTAATGCTTGCACAAATTCCTGACTTAATGAGTGAAAGAATGTCAAGAGAAGGAAGAATTACTCTTGATGAATTAGTGATGAGTATTGAAGATATTATTCAAAGAACTACTCCGAAAAAAAATTCTTCTAGAGTTATTCCTAGAATTGAAATTAATTTTGATGCTACTTCAATTGAAGAAAAATTAGAATCTGTTTTTGAATTAATAAAACAAAAAGTTGATTCGCAAGGAATAGTTTTATTTAAGGATTTGGTTGATTCAAATGAAGTTGATAATATAGTTGATGTTTTCTTGCCGGTTTTATTTTTAATGAATAGTGGAAAGTTAATTGCTTACCAAAATGAATTTTTTGGCGAGATATTTGTTCAAATAATAAAAGAAGGGCCTATTGAAGAAATTACTTTGAGTTCCTCAAATTAATTTTAGTTCCTTTTAGTAATAATTAAATACCTCTAATTCCTTACTTTTGCATGCCAATTAAAAAGAAAATAAAGAAAAAAGTTGTTGCTCGAAAATTTGTTCGAAGAGTTGTTCAAAAAGCTCCATCACGAACTAGTGAAGGATTTTTTCAAAGAATGAAAGAGATTATTAAAAGTGAAATGCCTCGTCCTGAAAAGGTTAGAGTAAAAACTTTCATAGTTGAAAAACCTGTTATAATTCATGACAAAGCGCAAAGTTATGGTTCAAGTGATAATTCTACTTATGATTCAAAAAAGAGTAGATATTCAAGAAACTCTCTTGCAACCGGAATGGGTTTAGTTAAACAAAAAAAGAGAGTTGTTGAGGAAGAAAGTGATGAAATTAATTCTGAAGACGAACAATTTAATGATGATTCAGCTCAAGCTGATGAATTTGATGCAAATAGTGATGAATTCACCCAAACAGAAAGTGATGAAGAGTTGAATTTAGTTGATTCAGGGGATGTTAGTGAAGAAGGTGAAGGAAATATTGAAGAAGAGCCTGCTGCAGAACAAGCTCCAACTCATACAAGGAGTAGAGGGATGTTCAAGAATATTTGGTGGAAAAAAGCTTTATTTTGGTCCATACTTGTTTGGTTATTTATTTTAGCTATCTCAATGGCAATGCAGGCATTAAAATTAATTATAGTTGATTTAACTAGACAATGGTGGATGCTTTTAGGAATAATTGTTGTAATAGGAATGATTTATTTTAAATTCTTTGATGGAAAATTAAATATATAAATTAAATTTTTTTATAGTTAGAATAAATTTATTAAAAAAACTAGTTTACTACTAAAAATTAAAAAAAGATTTAATTGATTTGTATTTTTTACAAACCAATTACTAATTAAATTATTTTTTTTATGTTTTATTTTGTTAATCCTTTAGTTTTGAGTGAAGATTCAATTTTTGGTCTGTCAAATCCTATAATTATATCTCCGTCAATATCAATTACAGGCACTCCCATTTGACCACTTTTCTTTATCATTTCTCTTGCTTTTTCCTGATCAATTCCAACATTTATATCGTCGAATTCAACCTTTTTTTCTTTTAACCATTGTTTTGCCATTACACAATAAGGGCAAGTGCTTGTCGAGTATACTATTACTTTAGCCATTTTTATCCACCTCAATATTCATGAAATGTTATTCATATGTTTTTTTAAAGCTTTTGGTGAAAACACACCCTGTTTTTTTTCACTCTTTTTTTGTGTCTTTTAGCTTGCCACCCATTACAAAAAAAGCATTTTTCTTTTGAATTAGCCATTTTAATTCATCAATTCGAGGAGTAGTGTATGTTGGTTTTGAACCGATGAATTGGATATTTTGCTCCTTGAACCATTTTTGTATTTCGCTTATGCTGTGGTATGATTCATGCACTTGCCCAAATTTATCTGCAATTCTTTCTTTTGGGGTTTTTTTATTAAAAAATAGTTCTCCAAGTTTAATTCTTTTTTCAATATTGTTTCCTGCCAATATTCTAACAAGAATTCTTTTCACTCTGTGTCTTGCACGAGAATATTTATTGTAAAGTCCAATAACTATTATTCCGTTTTGCTTTAATTGTTGGCATCCTAAAATAAATCCTTTTTTTGCATCAATTGTGTGATGAAGAGATCCAAGAGCAATAACTATGTCAAACTTTTTTTCAAATTCATTTTCTTTTAATTCCAAAATATTTTTTATAAAATACTGCGGTTTATTTGTTTTGCATTTTTTATCTGCGAGTTGTGTAGCTTTTTTTATTGAAGAAGTGGAAAAATCAATTGCAGTGACTTTTGCTTTGCATAATGCAAGTCCAACAGAGAGTTCTCCTGTTCCGCACCCAAGTTCAAGTACTTCCTTGTCTTTCCAAAATGAATTGTTTGTATTAATAATTTTTGCAACCCAAAGTGCAAAGCTTTCCAATTTTTCATTTGTCAAGTCCATTCTTGATGGGTAAGGATATTTTTCATATAACTCTTTTACTAATTGTTCTTTCTTTTTTGCATTCATTGTAGTAAAAGTTCTTTTTGGTAATAATTAAAAGAACCTCTTTTAGAGTATTCTTTTATGGAAAAGATAATCGGGTTATTGGATTTAGATTACTTCTATGCCCAGTGTGAAATTCTACGAAATCCTGCTATTAGGGGAAAACCTGTTGTTATTGTAATGCCTTCAATAAGAGAAAATTCGGGGGCAATTGCTACTTGTAATTATGAAGCTAGGGCACTAAAAATAAAATCAGGTATGCCTTTAGGTTTAGCAAAAAAGTTAGCTGATTCTGCGACAGTTTTCATTAATGCTGATAAAGCATATTATGAAGAAATTTCTACTAAAGTTTTTGAGATAGTTGATTATTTTTGCGAAATGGTTGAGCAGGTTTCTATTGATGAAGCTTATTTTGATTTATCAAATCCTTCTGGATATGAGAAAGCAGTGGAATTAGTTGGAAAAATTAAACAGAGAATAAAATTAGAACTTGGTTTAACTTGTTCAGTTGGAATTGGTCCAAATAAATTGATTTCTAAAATGGCTTGTTCTGTAAAAAAACCTGACGGGTTATTTGTTGTTAAACCTAATGAAGTGGATCATTTTCTTTCAAAACAAAAAGTATCTTCTTTGATGGGTGTTGGAGAAAAAACTGATGAAGAATTCAAAAAGCATGGAGTAGTTTTAGTTTCTGACATTAAGAATTTTGAAAAAAGTGATTTGATTTTTTGGTTTGGGGAAATAATTGGGGCAAAATTTTATGATTTTGCTTTTGGAATTGACAATAGAGTAGTTGAGTCAAATAGAGAAAAACAGCAGTTAAGCAGGCTTATGACTATTAAGGAAGATTCAAGTGACTTTAATGTTCTTGAACAAAATATTGATTTTTTAGTTGATTTATTGTATAAACAAGTTTTTGATTTAAAGAAAAAGTTTAGGACAATTTCTTTAATTATTATTACAGATAAAATGGAGACAATCACAAAATCTAGGACGAAACCCAGTGATATTGAATCAATTGATGAATTAAAAAGTGTTTCAAAGGATTTACTTAAATCTTTTTTGAATGAATCAAGCGCTTACGTTAGAAGAATTGGTGTAAAAGTTTCAAATTTTGAAGAGAACACAGGGTTTCAAAAGAAATTATTTGATTATTAAAAAATTAAATAATATAAATTGTTTTTTTGGTATAGTGGGTTGAAGAGTGGTGTATTGATTTTATGAATAATAAAAAAAGAGCAAAATTAATTCTAGTTCAACTTGAAAAGAATTATCCATCTGTTCCAATGCTTTTTTTACATTACAAAACTGATGCACAAATGCTTTGTGCAATAATTTTATCTGCACAGAGTACTGATGCGCAAGTAAATAAAGTAACAAATGAATTGTTCAAAAAATATAAATCTGTTGATGATTTCGCTAATGCAAATTTAAAAGAATTTGAAAATGAAGTTCGTTCAACTGGATATTTTAGGCAAAAAGCAAAAAGAGTAATTGAGTGTTTTAAAATAATTCGTGAAAAATATAATAAAAAAATCCCTGCTAAAATGGATGAATTGATTCAACTTCCGGGAGTTGGAAGAAAGACAGCTAATTTGGTGCTTGCGAGTAAAGGTATTGTTGAGGGTATTGCTGTTGATACTCATGTTTGGCGACTTGCTCAAAGAATGGGGTTCACTAAATTTGATGATCAGTCAAGAATTGAAATTGATTTAATGGCTGTTTTTGATAAATCTATTTGGGGCAAAGTTAATGGATTATTTATTAGTCACGGTAGAACTGTTTGCACTGCAAGAAACCCATTTTGTAAGGGTTGTTTTTTGAACAAAAAGAAGCTTTGCCCAAAAATAAGGGTGAATTGATGTATTTTTTGCTTGTTTTAGTTTAGGTGAATACAAATATAAATACATATGAATATAGATTCATCTATTGGTTGTGGTTTTGTTGGTTGTAAAAAAAGTTTCAAAAAAAGTTGTTGTTAAGAAAAAAGCTGTTGTTAAGAAAAAAGCTGTTGCTGTTAAAGTAAATTCTTCTAAAAATGGTGCGTTAATTAGTGGTCCAATAAAGAGAAATGGTTTGCTTGGGGATATTGTTTCAAAATATCCTGAAGTTGTTCCAGTTTTGGCTCAATCTGGTCTTCATTGTATTGGGTGTCATGTTTCGGTAAGTGAAAGTTTGGAAGATGGGTGCAGTGTGCATGGAATGAATGATAAAGAAATTAATGAATTAGTTAATAGTGCAAACAAAAGAGTAAGTGAGTTTGAGAAAATGCCCAAAGTTGTTTTTACAAAAAACGCTGTTCTTGAATTGATTGATAGAAAAGAAAAATCCAACAAAAAGTATGTTAGAATAGTTAATTCATTCGGCGGTGAATTCGATTTTGATACTACTGATGATATGAGTGATGGTGATGTTTTGGTTGCTGCAACTAATTCAGGAGTAATTGTTGAAATTTTGTTATTCTCTCCAATTGAAAGAATGCTTCGTGGAATAGAAATTGATTATGATTCAAAGTTAAAAGATTTTATTGCAAAAAGAAAATAGATATTAAATGATTAAATGAATTGGAATTTTATTTTATCTAATTTTATTTATTTTATTTTTTATTTTCTTTTATTTCTTTTTTTTTATTTTTATTGACTATCTTTGTTTTGTATAAATTTTGCTGCTGTGTGAGCTGCTATTGCGCCTTCGCCAACGCAGGTAGCTATTTGATTTAATTCTTTTTTAATACAATCTCCGCAAGCAAAAATTCCTTTTTTGTTTGTTTCCATTGACTCATTAACTATTATTTTTCCGCCTTCTTCTTTTTTTACATCAACAAATTCAGTATTCGGCTCTGTTCCAACAAAAATAAATGCTCCAGTTACATTAAGTTTACTAATTTTTCCGTCTTCTTCTTTGTAATTTATTCCTTGCAGCATAGTGCTTCCAAAAAATTCAAGTACATTTACTCCTAATTTTACTTTAACTCCTTTTTCTTTCAATTGAGTTTGTTTAATAGAATCTGCATTTAATTCTTTTTTTGGACTAAGTAAAAATACTTCTTGTGTTACGCTTGAAAGATATATTGCTTCTTCAGCAGCTCTGCTGTCAGAACCGATTACGCAAACTTTTTTTCCTTGGTACATTGGTCCATCGCAGGTTGCGCAAAAATGAACTCCTTTATTCAAAAATTGTTTTTCTCCTTTAACATTAAGCCATTTGCTTTTTGCTCCAACAGAAACAATAATTGAATTTACTTTAATTGTTTTTCCACTTAAAACAATTTCTTTTTCTTTGTCTTTATCATTAATCTCTAAAACTGTATCAAGTTCAATTTTTGCACCGGCTTTTTCTGCTTGTTCTTGAAATTTCATCATTAATTCAAGTCCGCTTATATCTAAAAATCCAGGGTAATTTTGCACACTTCCTGCCCAAGAAGCAGTTCCGCCAATAATTCCTTTTTCAATAATAATTGTTTTTAACCCGTATCGAGCACAATAAAGTCCAGCAGTAAGTCCAGCTGGCCCAGCTCCAATTATTGCAACATCATAATCAGCCATTATTGATTCCTTAGTGAATTAAATTATAGAGGGTTTTATATTCCTTTTCATGAGTTTTTTAGATTTCTTTTCGTTTAGAAAAGTATTTAATATAGTCTAACTTAATTCTAGTATGGTTTCAAAGAATGATTCGTTTTCAAGTGCTGCAAAAATTGCTGCGGAGCTTGAAGAAGAAAAGAAAAAAAATTCAAAGCCCCTTTTAATTGAAGAAGAAAAGAAGAAAAATTCAAAGCCTCTTTTGATTGAAGATAAAAAAGAAAATTCGATTCCTTTGCTTATTGAATCAAAATCAGTTAAAACAGTTTCTTCAAAAAAAGTTGGTGTAAAAAGAAAAGCTGTTGCTAAGAAATCTTCTTCGAAAAAAGCACCAAAGAAATTTGCATTTAAAAAAAATTCTAAATCTAAAAAAACTTATTCAAAAAAAATGCTTGAGGATGTAACAAGTCAACCTATTATTATAGAAAAAACAGTTACTACTACAACTACTTCAACTCCTGCTGAAGAAAATAAAGTTCAAAGAGAGGCTAATTTAAGTAATGATTCTGAAGAAAAGTTGCCGACTCCTTTTGCCGGTGGTTTAATAGAAATTCTTGGTGGCGGATTAATGGTTCTAATTGGAATTGAAATACTAATAATAGTAGTTTTATTTATTCTCTGGATTCTTTAATTAAAAAAAGTTTTAAAAAAATGAATAATTGATTTTTGTTTGTTTTTTTTTATAAAATTCATTTTCTTAAAAAAATCCATCCAATTACTACTCCCATAACCATTGAGAGTAGCACACTCATTGCATAAAATTCTTGAGTAATATTATTTTGATTTGGATCAGTGTTTTCAAATCCTCTTGCACTTGCGGCTCCAATTACCATATCTTGGTTTATTTCTGCATTAGTGAGTAAGGGCGCACTTTTCATCAAAGTGGATTGATCATTCAAACCTGTTGCATTCGAAGAAAATGAATTGAAAGGTTCTAAACCCATTGAAAGCATCATTATTATTCCGCCAATTGCAAATACTCCAAAACAAAGCACAATTAGTACTTTTACTTCTTCCATTAAATTAGGGGTAATTATTTGTTTTCCTTTTTGGGTTAATTCATAATATTTCCATTTTCTTCCTTCATCCATTTGTTTAATTAATTCAGCATTAACCAAAATATCGCAGTGTTCCTTTATTGTGGAGTTTCCTAAATCAAGTTTTTGGCTTAGTTCACTTAGGGTTCTTCTTCTTTCATTTAGACTCTTCATTATGCTGATTCTTGAATCCGCAGAAAGCGCTTTGAAGCTCTTATCATCAAGAACAATTCTTCCGTCCATACTAATTACCTGTATTTAGTTGTTTTAATTATTATGCTTTTTTTTCGGTGTTTTCCATAGCAGGGATTAACTTAACAATTCCGCTAAAAATCAATCCTGCTATATTTTTTATGATTAAATTTCCAACGAACATAAATAAAATAAATGCGCTAAGTGGGTATATTATGAAAGCATAATTTGCCAGAGTGTTAAGTATTGGGAATTTGCTTAGTAATTCAGTTCCAAAATCAATATTATTATTTTTTAAGTCTTGGGAAACTTTTGTTTTAAATTCTTCTCCAGCGTAAGCTTGTTTGTATGCTAGAAGTTTTTGGTTTAGATTAACTGCATCAATCGAATCAGAAGCAACTAAATTCTTCATTTCCTCTTGTTCTAATATTAAATCAATTGTGCTTACTTGTTGAGTTGATATTGCAGTTGCTAATTGAAGAGATATTTGATCACTTAAACTTAAGTTTCCTCCAACTGTAGTTGCTAACAAATCTTTAGTAAAATTATTCTTTAAATTCTCTGATTCGTTGATTGAAATAAATAGCAGGAGTAAAAAGAAAGTAATTCCTATAATTAAAATAAATTTGCCTGCTGCATAGGTTCCTGTTCTAAGTATTGGAAATACTTTCATTTCTTTAGATTTTTTTAAACATAAATGGCAAATTGGAATTGCAAGTATTCCCGCAAGTAAAGGAACAAAAAAACTAGTTAGGTTGAAAATAATTGAAAGAACTATTATTGAGAGTGCATATGCTGGGGCAATGATTAAAATTGCTTTTTTTAATTCATAAAAAGAGGTAATGCTGATTAAAATACCTATTCCAATTGAAGTACAGATACAGAAGAACAAAAAGTTTAGTGACATTATTGAATCAATCAAGGGGAGTGTGTTTGCTGTTAAAAATGAATTTAATGTTATTTGAGTTAAAGAAAAAAAGTAACCGCTCATTATTAGTGAAACACTAAAAGCAAGTGCAAAAAGTATTCCTGGGATTGGACTTTCCATTTGAATAATTTAAGTAATTTTAGTATATATGTTTTTCTTTTGGTAAAAGTTGATTCTCCTTAAATACAACATTAAAAAGCGTTTCCTATTCTGATTAATTTAGTGGTTTTGTTGGATAATGAACTAAATTTCTCTGCAATTGAAAATAAGTGGCAGAGCGAGTGGGACAAAGAAAATGCATTTGTTGTTGCAAATAATGCCCAAAATAATTTCTATGTTCTTGAAATGTTTCCTTATCCAAGTGGTGCTGGGCTTCATATGGGGCACGCGCTTAATTATACAATAGGAGATATTCAGGCAAGATACAGAAGAATGACTGGTTGTTCTGTTCTTTACCCAATGGGTTATGATGCTTTGGGGCTTCCGGCAGAGAATGCTGCAATTAAAGCAGGTCAGCATCCAAGCGATTATACAAAAAATTCTATTGATAATTTTATTACTCAGCAAAAAGCACTTGGATTGAGTTATGATTGGGACAGATTAGTAAAAACTTGTGTTCCTGAATATTACAAGTGGAATCAGTATTTCTTTTTGAAATTTTATGAAAATGGTTTGGTTTATAGAAAAAAATCTGCAGTTAATTGGTGCAATAAATGTAATACAGTTCTTGCTAATGAACAAGTGCATAATGGTAAATGCTGGAGACATGGGGATACTGATGTTGAAATAAAACATTTAGAACAATGGTTCATTAAAACAACTCAGTATGCTGAAGAACTTTTGAATATGGTTGATGGATTGGATTGGCCTTCACGAATTAAATCAATGCAAAAGAATTGGATTGGAAAAAGTTACGGAACCGAAATTGAATTTAAAATAAATAATGAAGTTTGGCCAATTTTTACTACTCGTCCTGATACAATCTTTGGAGTTACTTTTGTTGTTGTAAGTGCACAGCATAGTAAATTATTTTC
>CAZSDT010000004.1:0-43274 GCA_964605745.1 uncultured archaeon
AGAAGAAATAATGATTGTAGGCCCAAAAAAACCGGTTTATGTATTTCATAGAGAATACGAAATGATGCTAACCAATATTGAATTTTATTCTGAACAAGAAATTGAAGATTTGGTAAATAAAATTGCAAGAGAAGTAGGAAGAAGAGTAGATGTTGCTTCGCCTCTACTTGATGCAAGATTAGGAGATGGTTCTCGTGTTAATGCTACAATTCCACCCGCAAGCATAAGCGGAGGAACGGTTACAATAAGAAAATTCCGACAAGACCCCTACTCTATAATTGATTTAATAAATATGGGAACACTTTCAAGCGAAGTTGCTGCATTTTTGTGGCTATGTGTTGATGGATTTGGAACAAAACCAGCGAGCATATTAATTTCAGGGGGAACAGGTTCTGGAAAAACAACTTTACTAAATGTACTAGCTTCATTTATTCCTGATAGAGAAAGAGTAATAACAATTGAAGATACTGCAGAATTAATTTTACCAATAAAACATTGGATTAGACTTGAAGCACGACCACCAGGATTAGAAGGAACTGGAGAATTACGAATGGATGTACTAACAAAAAATTCGTTAAGAATGAGACCGGATAGAATAATTGTGGGAGAAATTAGACACGAAGAAGCATTTACTTTATTCACTGCACTAAACACTGGACATGATGGTTCCTTAGGAACCGTGCACGCAAACAGCGCAGAAGAAACTTTAATTAGAGTAATGTCCCCACCAATGAATGTACCAAGCATCATGATGAGCGGACTTGATATGATAATTGTTGAACACCGATATTATGATAGAAAAAAAGGAACTATTAGAAGAATAAGCGAAATTGCTGAAGTGTATGGGGCAATGGAAGGAAAACCAAAAATTGAAACAATATTTCAAAGAGATCCAATAAAAGATAGTTTAGAAAGAACACTAATTCAAAGCAAATACCTAAAAACACTTCAAAACTTCACCGGATACGGGCCAGAAAGAATAGAAGCAGAATTAATTTCAAGGCAAAAATTTTTAGATGAACTAAAAGAAAAAAATATTAGAGAATTAGAACAAGTATCACAAAAAAGTAAAGACTTTTTGGAAAAAACTAAAGTGGCTGGTGAAGGAAATGAAATTTGAAAGTGCAGCCAACAAAGAAGAAGTTGACCAAATCGTTGAAACAATGAAAAGAAAATATCGAAACGAAGGAATGGAATTTGAAGAAGTATCGGGAGGATTAAAAGAATTACGCGGAATAATTGAAGAAGATACTTATGCAAAAGCAGATATTAATAACAAAGATGATTTAGATGCATTCAATTCTGATTTAGCTCAAAAAGTTGGAGCATTTTATTTAAAAATGAAAAAATATTTAACTCCAATAAAAGAAGGATTAAAAAAATTTCCACTTAGTAACGAAACAGGATATTACTTATACTCTGCAAACATGAACTATTCTTCAAACCAATACCTTGCATTAACAAGTGCAGCAGGATTAATTGCATTATTATTTGGATTCATTGCTGGATTATTTTTAGGAATAATATTTGCAACAACCACAAAAAATTATGCACTTGCAACAATGCTTCCTTTAATACTTGCTCCAATTTCTTCAATAGTTACAATGTTATTTGTTCTTAACATACCACGACAAAAAGCTAATGCTCGAGGAGCATCATGCACTGCAGAACTACCTTTTGCATTAAGACACATGGCAACAGAACTTAGAGCGGGTTTAGGATTATACAAAACAAGACAAGCAGTAACAGCAGCTAATTATGGAGTACTAAGCGAAGAATTTGCAAGAAGTATAACAGAGATAGAAGAAGGAACAGAAACCAGCGTAGCACTAAAACACTTAGCACTAAGAACACAAAGTAAACCACTAAAAAGCGCACTTAACCACATGCTAAGAGCGATGAGAGTAGGAGGAAACTTATCTGATATTATGAATGAAATTGCGGAAGAAGTTTCAGATGATTTGAAAAACAGAATAAATACATTCTCTCAAGAAATGAATTTTTTTGCAGTAATATTTATTTTTGTTTGTATAGTAATGCCAACAGCAATACTAATTTTAGGGGCAATTAGAAATTCTGCAACTAGTGGAGGAAAAGAATTATTTCGCGCAGTACCTTTAACTCCAGAAATAATGATAATATTTTATTTAATAATAATGCCTCTAATATTTATTGCACTAAATTATTTTATTTACATATCTCAACCAAAAATGTGATTAAACATGGCTACACTAAAAGACCCAAACAACAAAATATCAAATGCACTATCCGAAATATATTATCAAATAACTGATAGTTCACCAATTAGAAAATATCAAAATTGGATTGATTTTAGCCAAATAAATTATCCTGCACCAATTTGGATAGGGGCATCAATTGCAACAAGCATATTCACAGGAATAATTGCATTCGCATTAAGCACATTACTAATACAAGAATTTACTCTAATTCCATTCTCTTTTGGACTCGCAACATTAATACTAATGCTTGGATACCCTTACATGAAAAAAGAATCGCTAATTGACTCAATTGAAAAAAATTTTAGTGATGCATTAAAACAAATGGCGGATACACTAAAGGCTGGAGATACTTATGAGAATGCATTAAGAGAAGTTGTAAATGCAGAATATGGAAGATTATCAGATGAAATGCAACTATCCTTAAGAAGAATGGAAGATGGGGAAAATTTAGATACAGCACTAACAGGATTTGCTAATAGAGTAGATTCAATAAGAATAAAACGAACAATAACAATAATATTAGATTCAATAAAAACAGGATCATCTTTATCTGATATCTTAAACGAAATTGCGGATGATTTAAGAGATTACCAAAGATTAAAAGAAGAAAGAAAAGCAAGCACAACAATGCAATTCTTATTTTTAATTGCAGCAGGAGGATTTATTGCTCCAATAATTTTTGGAGAAATTGGATCAGTAATGGGCGGATTTTCAAGAATAGGAATGCGAGAATTAAATTTAGATGCACCAAAAGATGTTTTCTTGACAACAATAATTCAACTTTATATTATAATTGAAGTAATTGGTTCAGGAGTAATGATGGCATTGATAAGAGAAGGAAAAATTAACAAAAGCATTATATACATCCCGCTGCTATTATTGATAGCATTTGTTGTATATCACACATCAAAAATTATTATTATGGGAATGGTTGTTGGTTCATTATGATAGAAGAAAAAGCCCAAATAAATTTAGAATATTTACTAATAGTTGTTGCAGGAGTTGCATTAGTTACAATCGTTGCAATTTATATTAAAGGAATTGCAAACACAAGCGCAGATGCTACAAGAGCAAAAGCAAATAATTAAAAAAAAAAGTCAAAAGTAAGGTTTAAAAATAACAAAAACGTACTAAATCTAATAAATTAAGGGAGGGAAACCACATGGAGCAGAAAGCACAAGGAGCAATAGAATACTTACTAATAATTGGAGCAGCTATTTTAGTTGTTGCAATAGTAATAATCGCATTATCCGGAGTTTTGACAGGTGCAAGACAAGATCAAAACGGAATGGATGATCTTAATAAGGCAAAGGATCAATTAAGAAAAGATGGAAATCTATAAAAATTCTAATTTTTGGAGAGACCTATTATTTTAGGTCTTTTCCAATTTAACTTTTTTATTTTAATACAAATAACAACTTAATTTTTGAATCTAAAAAGTTTATATACTTGAACTTATCTAATAAGATAGAGTGTTTTAATTATGAATTATAGGGGACAAGGTTCTTTAGAATATTTAATGTTAATTGCGGCAGCTGTTGTTATTGTAGCAGTAGTGATTTCTTTTATTGCGAGCATGATACCAACCGTGCAAGATGCAGGGAATGAAAAAAATTATGATTTTATTTGCAACACTTTAGATTCAAATACATTTGAATGTGGGTGTTACTTGTGCGATAGCAGTAGGAGAGGAATTAATCCTGCTACAAATTCACCCACAAATTTAATTGAAACACCCAATACAATAGGATGCGAAGCACTAGCTGATCTACGAAATAGCCCTTCATTAAAAAGATGCACAACATATAACTAAAAAAAATAAATTAAACTTCAAAAAAGTGATTAAACAAAATGGAAGAACGTGCACAAGTTTCTTTTGAATACCTATTAACTGCTTCATTTGCAATATTACTTGCAATATTTGCTGCGATATTAGTTGAAACCTTAAGAGGAATTGCATTAAAAGCACAGGCGGAAATACTTTCAACAAGAGCAAGAGTAATAGAAAATATACTTTCAAACTAATTTGGAAAAATTTAATAAATAAAGAACAAAACCAAGACTCTTTTGTGTAAAAAACAAAACACTAAGATTAAAAACAAGAAAACCAATTAAATCTAACACATGGAAATAATCATCCTAAGCCAAATATTTTACATAACAATAATTATTTCAATATTAGGGCTAATTGCTGCAACTTACACTGATTTGAAAGAAAGAATTGTACCAAATAAATTAAATTATGGATTAGCAATAATTGGATTAATTTTATTTGCAATACAATCAATAATGCAAAATAGCCCCTTGCCATTTATCTATTCTTTTTTTGGAATGAGTATTGGCTTCTTTTTTGGATGGATAATGTGGAAAGCAGGAATATTTGCAGGAGGAGATGTTAAGTTATTTATGGGATTAGGCGCACTAAATCCTTTTACTCCAGCACTAATAAAAATAGGATTATTGACAAATTCAAGTTTGCCACTATTCCCAATAACTTTATTTATTTACTCCCTATTTGCTTTTTTGCCTTATGGAATATTTATAGTATTAATTAGATTATCTAAAAACAAAAAAATGCAAAAAGAAATATTTGAAGAAATGAAACCAAAAATACTTCTTTCAATCCACGTGGCTCTGTTTGCTTCAGCCGCATACGCAATACTCACAAATTATTCAATTAATTCTCTTTGGACGATTCTATTAGTGCTAATTTGGGGGGCATTCAAATCAAATAAAAAATATGTAACAATACTAACCATACTTGTTGCACTAATTCTAAACTATCTTCTATTTACAAATGCATTAATTGCAGCAATGCTTTTTAGTGTAATATTTTATTCTTTAATAAAAATACTTTTTTCAGTAAAAAGGGTACTTGTTAGTGAAATAGAAGTAAAAAAATTGACAGAAGGAATGATACCTGCAAAAACCCTTATATGGAAAGGAAAAAAAGTTGTAGAACTTGAGGGAATAAATTTAAGCACAATTGCAAAATTAATTAAAGAAAAAAATTCTAATGCTATAAAAGAAATGCTTGCACCAAAAAAAGAAATAATTTCTGGAGTAAAAGCAAGAGGACTAAATGATGAAGAATTGAAAATTGTAAAACAATTGGCAAAAGAAGGTCTTATCCCAAAGAAAATGCAAATAAAGGAAAGCATGCCTTTTGTTCCCACAATGCTCTTAGGTTATATTTTATGTTTAATTTTAGGGGATATAATATTTTTATTTATAGGAGTAATTTAGAATGCAAAAAGGACAAGCAGTTATTGAATTTATATTATTAATTCTAATAATAGTTGTTTATTTGGTTTCAGTAACTATGCCAATGGTCGAAAACACCCAAAAAATTATAGAAGACACTGAAAACATAACAAGAGCAAATAATGAGTGCCAAAAAATAACTAATTCCATAAACGAAATAAATTTATTTGGAAATGAATCAAAACAAACGTTAGTTTTATTTGTCCCAAAAAACACTACAATAAATTGCGATAATACACTTGGAATAACATTCAAGACACAACTTACACAAACACCCTTTCCAGTAAATTGCACCAACGGGATTTGCACTAAAACATTTAAAACAAACACCCCACTAAATTGCTTACTAAAAGAAATTAAAGGACCACAAAAAATAAATGTTCTAATACGAAAAATAAATGATACAATTACTTTTTTAAAAAGTGAATAAAATGAATCACTACGGACAACTTGCTTTTGAAAGTCTACTAATATTGTTAATTGTGCTTAGCTCGGCAAGTATAATACTTTCACTTTATTTACAACTCCATGATGAAACATTGGCTTTGGAATACGCGAGAATAGGAACGCTTGAAGAATTATCAAAACAAAGTAACAATGTAATAATTGAAAAAATTGAGCTACAAAAAAAAAATCAAATACCAACAATAACAATTATGTTGGATCAAAATGCGATTATTAACAGCACGGCAATAGAAAATACAATAAAAGAAAATACAAGTTTAAAAAATATTAAAATAGAAGTAAAAGTTATACGTCAATAAACGAAAACAAAGCAACTTATTTTTAAACAAGCAATCAAAAATTGTAAATGAACGAAAAACAAATAGCACAACTATGTCTTTGCTTAACACTAATTAGTTTAATTATATTAATTTTTAGCTACAAACCTGATTTTGAAGAAAAAACAATTCAAGAAATTTTAGAAACGCCAAATTCAAAAGGAAAAATAATAGGAAGAGTTGAATATGTTGTAAAAAATTATCCAATTACAATATTTACTATAACTGACGGAACTAGCGCAACAATTTATTATCCAAAACCAATTACATTAGAACAAAATGATTTTGTCAGCGCGTATGTGGAAAATCAAGGACAGCAAAGTTTATTCGCCCAAAAAGTGGTGAAAGAATGATTTTTTGGTGTATTCTTGGCACACTAGCTGGAATAATTGCAGGATTAATTCCAGGACTTCACTCAAATAACATAGCAATCGCTCTTGCTTTTACTCCATTTTTTGGAATAGAAATAACTGCATTTATGTTATCAATGTGCATAACCCAATCTTTTGTTGAATTTATTCCATCAACTTTTTTAGGGGCACCAAGCGAAAATACATTTGAAAGTATTTTACCAGCGCACAAATTACTTTTAGAAGGAAAAGCACTAGAAGCAATAAATCACACGGTGTTTGGAGGAATAATTGCAGTAATTGTTGGAGCAATAATGACTATTCCTTTTTTTATTTTTTTAGAACAAAACTCAACGCAAATAATAATTTTAACCCCTATAATATTAATTTTTGCTTTAATTATTTTTATAACTGAAGAAAAAAACACAAAGAAAAAATTAATTATTTTATTTATAATTATTTCTGCAGGCGGGCAAGGATTTTTATTTAAAAATCAAATATTCCCACTAATCAGCGGATATTTTGGAATTGCGGGATTAATTTATTCGTTGAAAGAACAAGAAGAAATAAAAAAAATTAATCAAAGCGAAGAATGCAAAATAGAAAAAGAAAACATAAAAGATGCCTTAGTGGGAGTAATAGGAGGAGCAATTGTTTCAGTAATGCCAGGAATTGGGAGCAATACTGCAGGAGGAATAATTAATGTATTTCGAAAAACTACAAACCCCGAAAATTATTTAACAATGCTTGGGGCAATAAATGCATCCAATTTCTTTTTCTCATTTGCAATGTTATTAGCATTATCAAAAGCAAGAAACGGAACTATGATTGCACTAGCTGACAAAATATTTTACACACAAGAAACACTTTTTATTGGAACAATAATAATGCTTTTTGCAGCAGGGGTTGGGGGTTTATGCACAATAATTATTGCAAAAAAAGCAATTCATTTATTTAATGAACAAAACACAAAAAGATTAAACATATTCTGCTTAATTTTCATAATTGCACTCATTGGAATCACAAATGGGGTAGTTGGACTTATTGCGGCTCTTTTTTCCTCAGCATTAGGAATTTACACAATTAGCCAAAACATAAGAAGAAGCACACTAATGTCAAGTTTAATTGTGCCCACAATCTTTTTCTATCTTTTCATCCTACTTTAATTATGTGGGAAATAAAAAAAGATTTACTTAATGAATTACTTAGTGCGGCAAAAAACAATTACCCTAATGAATTTATTTGTTTTTTAGGAGGAGATTCTAAAAATAACAAAATAACTGAATTTGTATTTTTACCAAGTGAAAATGACAAACATTCAGCGAGTGTAAATTTGCAATCAATTCCCCTGGATGATACAATAATAGGAAGTTTACATTCACACCCTAATTCAAGCAATGCACCTAGTAAAGCTGATAAAAAATTATTTATTAAATATCATATCAACTTAATCTTTGGATATCCTTTTCTAATAGAAAATATAGGTGTCTATGACAACAAAAGTAATAAAATTTCAATAGACTTAATTTAGAAAGACAAATTTGAAGATAAGGCATAATTTAAAAGAACAAAAGAGATTAATCTAAAATGCAAAAAGGACAAATAAGCATTGATTTATTGCTTACCATTTTAGCGGCAATAATAATATTGGTTTCATTTAACACCTTAATAAACTCTTCTTATTTAAGCCAAGATAAAATAAATACAAAACAACAACTTGACTTGGAAAATGAAAAAATAGTTAATTTAATTACACAAACACAAATGATTGATGATTCTAATTTTACAATAAGTACAACACTCACAAAAATATATTATTTAACTGAAAATAAAATTCAATTACGCGAATACCCTGATATTAATATTCAAAACAATACACTAATTTTGTCAATAACTACAGAAAAAGAAAAAATTGAATCATCAAAAAAATTTGCAAAGAACCAAAACACAAAAATAATTTTAGGAACCAATGAATTAAAAGGATCTATAGTGATTACAAATGAATAAAGGACAGCTTTTTTCAATTGATTTACTGTTCGGAGTAATCTTGCTATTGTTTGGAATAGGAATATTAATAAGTGCGGCAGAAATAAACAGCTATAATCAAAAACAAGAAAATAATTATAATGAACTTTTAACTAAAACTATTTTGGCATCGCAGGTAATAACAAACTCTACTGAATGGGACTGCAATTTTGGTGAAACTCACGCAGCATATTCATTGAATAAAGACAAGTTTTCAATTGCATTTGGCAACACAACAACAAAAATAAAAGAAAAAGCAAATCTTTTGGATTATAACATAAGGATAACAGTAGGGGACACGCCTCCATTATATGAAGAATTAATAAATTCAAAAGATGTTGTTGTATATACTTTAGATATTCTCACATGCAATAACACAACAGATTTTAATATGCTAAAAAAATGCATGAGTACAGATTCAACTTGCTATAATAATTTTATCAAAAAAGAAACATTCAAACTGATGGTGGCAAAATGAAAGGATTTCTATTCAGTATTGATTCACTAATATCAATAGGGTTGATACTTTTAGCCGCAACTACTCTTTGGATTACGATTAGTGAAAAAACCAACACCCAAACAATATCAGCAGAATTGCAAAATATAGAAATCATGACATTATATTTTAATCAACCCGCAAAAGAAAATAACCTTACCACCCAAAACCAAAAATGTGAAGAACTAAACTATTATGATTCTAATCTTACAAAAAAAATGGGTAATCAAACCATGAGCAAAAAAAATGTTTGCGAGGGGATATGATGAAAGGATTTGGAGGAATACTAATTTTGTTTACTGTATTAATTGTTTCAATAATTTTGATAAGCTCAATTTACACTATAAAAAATGATGAAACTAACACATTATTTATTCCAAAAATAAAAAATTTTATTACAACATATGAATTTAATTTAAAAAATATGTCAACTGATTGCAACTGGAAAAAAGAACAACCAGTGGTGCAAAACTGCTTGCAAAATGGAACAAATCTAATTTTTGAAAAAGCAAATTTAAATGTTTTAATTTCATGCACAAACACCTCGCTTTTAATGATTGATGCAAATAATTATTATACCGATATAAATTGCACAAACAAAATAATTATACAAAAACAAACTAGCTTTAATTTACATAAAAGAATATTTTTAACAGCTCCAACTGAGTAAATCTGCTTTCTAAAAAGTCCTAACAAAGAGGTTTTTATTGCTTTCCAAAACAGACTTGATTATGAATGCAAAAAAAAGAATTGCTGTTATTGATTATGAAACATGCAATCCTAAACACTGCGGAAATTATTTATGTGAAAAAGTCTGCCCGATTAACAGATCTGGAAAAGAATGCATTACTAATGAAAACTTAAAACAACCAATAATTTCTGAAGATTTATGCATTGGCTGTGAAATATGCCAAAACAAATGCCCATACAAATCAATAAGCATCATTAATTTGTCAATGGAACTTGGAGAACCAATACATTCATTCGGCAAAAATCAGTTCAGATTGCACGGACTCCCAATACCAAAAGAAAAAGCGGTACTCGGATTTATTGGAAGAAATGGAATAGGAAAAACTACAATAGTTAAAATTTTATCAGGAAATATAATTCCAAATTTTGATCAAAAGGATTCTTCAAAGCAAAAAGTAATGGATTACTACAAAGGAAAAGAAGCTTTTGAATATTTTAAAAAAGTTTATGGAAAAGGGATAAGGGTGGCAGTAAAACCACAAAATATTGAATTACTTAAACCAACAGGAACAGTACAGGAGCTTTTATCAAAAATTGATGAAAAAAATAAATTAATCCAAACTGCTAAAGCACTTAACATAGAGGGAATAATGCAAAGGGATTCAAGTAAATTATCAGGTGGAGAATTTCAGAAAGTTGCAATTGCAGCAACTGGATTAAAAAATGCAGAAGTATACTTTTTTGATGAACCAAGTTCATTTTTGGATATAAAAGAAAGATTAAGAGTTGCAGAATATATACGAAGTCTTGCAAAAGAAGCATCTGTAATAGTTGTTGAACACGACCTTGTTTTACTTGATTATTTGTCAGATTATGTAAATTTAATGTATGGAAAACCAAGAGTGTTTGGATTTGTTTCAAATGTGAAAACAACACGAGAAGGAATCAACACTTATCTTGATGGATATTCAAAAGATGAAAATTACAGATTCAGAGATTACAAAATTGATTTCTTCGGAAAAGAAAGAAATGAAAAAAAGGACAGAAAAGAACAGATAATTGAGTGGCCACTTATACAAAAAAAATTAGGAACATTTACTTTTGAAGCAGAGGCAAACAAAGTAAAAAGAAATGAAATAATTGGAATAGTTGGTCCAAATGGAATTGGAAAAACTACTTTTATGAAAATACTTGCTGGAGAATTAACACCTGATAATACTGCTTTAGAAAATCAAACAAAAATTTCTTACAAACCCCAATACATTTCATACACTGGAGAAAAAACTGTTGAAGAATTATTTGAAGGAATATCAATAGGAGATATTAGACAAACTATCCTTAGACCTTTGGAACTTGAAGAATTATTAGAAAAAAAAGCAAAAAATCTCTCCGGAGGAGAATTACAAAGAGTATCAATTGCTTTATGCTTAAGCAAAAAAGCGGATTTATATTTACTTGATGAACCAAGTGCATATTTGGATGTAGAACAAAGACTTGCAGTCGGAAAAGCAATTAAAGGGCACATGGATATTACGGATTGCTCCGCACTAGTAATTGACCATGATTTAACTTTTATTGATTTCTTAAGCGACAAAGTAATGGTTTTTAGCGGAGAACCTGCAATAAATGGAAAAGCACAAGGGCCATACCCAGTAAGCGAAGGAATGAACAAGTTACTTTCATACTTAAATATTACTGTAAGAAGAGATAAAGATACAAAACGACCGAGAATAAATAAAATAGATTCTGTTCTTGACAGAGAACAAAAACAACAAGGAAATTATTATTCTTAAAAAAAATTGAAAGAATATTTAACAAAAAACAAATAAAACAAAAAAATTAAAAAAAACTTTTTTTAAAATCCAAAAATAGATATTTTTGATATTTGTGTTAAAGAAGATTTTTTTATTTTATCAGGATTAATAAATTTAAATGAAGAATGATCCACACTTAAAGTAACTAAATCTTTACTTAATTTGCACACATAAACTTTTAACAAAACCACTTCTTTTTTTCCCTTGAATTTGTGATTAAAACAAAAAACTTTTTTTAAATTTACCTTTCCACACGCAAGAGAAGATTCTTCTTTAATTTCTCTTTTAATTGCTTTAAAAAAAGACTCTTTTGATTCAACTTTTCCGCCGGGCAATTGCCACTTATTTACCCAAGTAGAATTATTTTTTGAACGTTTAAGAAGAAGTATTTCTCCTTTAGAATTATATATTAATGCCTCAACTATCCCAAACCTTTTGGGTTTTTTAGTCTTTATTGAAGCACTCATGTAGTACAAAAGAAGAGTAAAGTTAATTTAAATATTGCTAATTACTAATAATTCTATTATGAAAGTACTAAAAATTGATAAAAGAGAAAATGAAATACAATGCATACCAGAAACTGCTGAAGATTTGTGGCACTTGGAAAAAATTATTTCTAAAAAGGACATTGTTTATGGAAATGTAGACCGAAAAATAAAACCGAAAAAAGAAGGAGAAAAAGCACAACGAATAAAACTATTTGTTGAATTGGAAGTGGAAAGCACACGCTTTGAAGAATACTCAAATGAATTAAGAATAAACGGAATCATACTAAGCGGAAAGCCAGAAGAATTCATTGAAATCAAAAGCCACCAAAATTTAGAAATTGGATACGGAGAAAAAATAAAAATAAAAAAAGAAAGCATCAAACAATGGCAGATTGACAGATTAAGAAAAGCTGAAAATGCAAGCACAAATGATGCACTACTAACAGTATTACTTGATGATGAAGAAGCAGAACTAGCATTTATTAATTCTTATAATATCTCAAAAAAAGCAACTATAAAAGAAAAAATCAAGGGAAAGAGATATGCCCAGGAAAAAAGCACGTACTTTGAAGAAATACTTGAAAAAATAATTTCACTAAATCCAAAAAAAATAATTTTAGCTGGACCGGGGTTTACAAAAGATAATTTAAAAAAATTTATTGAAGACAAAAAAATAAAAAATTTTCCACAAATACTAACTGAAATTACAAATTCAATTTCAACAACTGGATTTAATGAATTAATGAAAGAGGGAAAAATAAACAAAGTTGAAAAAGAATTGCAATTATATAAGGAATCTAGAGTGATTGAAGAATTTTTAACTCTTGTTGCAAAAGGAAAAGGAGAATATGGAATAGAAAAAGTAAAAATTGCACTCGAGACTGGTGCTGTTGATAAATTAATCATGTCTGAAAACTATTTAATTCAAAATAGAGATATGGCAGAAAATATACTTGATTTGGCGGAAAAGAATGGAAGCATTACTGAAATTATTTCTTCTAAAAACCCACAAGAAAAAATAATTTGGGGATTTGGTGGAGTGGTTGCCACATTAAGATACAAGGTGGAATAATGCATTTGACACGAAAAGCAATTATTCTTGCACGAAACAAAATAAGAAAAGTAGATAAAAGTCCAAGTTTTAAATTAACTGGAAGTGGACAATATTCAATAATAAAAAATGGAAAAAAAGTTGTTTTGAACCTAACCTCAACAATTTACCAAGAAAGAGAAACATATATAGAATTCAAGCACGAAGGTCGATCTGTTGGAATGTTTGCTGCAAGCAAAAGCACTAATAACCAATGGAAAATATATCACCGAAGATTAAACCCTGACTTGAGAGGATATAATATTGGAAGAGTGGGATTTAGACTTTTAGAACAACAAATAAAAAAATTAAATGGGAAAAAAATAATGGTTGAAACAAATCAAAGCGATGTAATAAGAACATTACTAAAAATTGGATATGTTTTTGAAAAAGATTATAGAAAAAAAATATGTACTTATCTAAAACTACCTCAAAAAGCTAAAAATATCGAAATAATTAATTTATTAAATAAAAATACAACCGAACTTCCATATGAATCAGTTTTAATTCACGAAATAAAAAATTAATCCATTTTTAATTTAAGCCACTCGATTTTTTTATTTTCAACCAAATCTTTCACTTTCTTTTGAGCTTCACTTAATTGGCTTGTGTTTGTTTTGAACTCAACAAAAACTATTTTATCATCCTCAAAAGCAACTCCATCAATTGGTTTGCCTATAAAGCGAAAATTCTGTGGATTGTATGGATATTTATCTGAAAAAGGAATCCACTGCTCGGTCAATTGACCATACTTCACACTCTGGGATTTTTTTGAAAATCTTAAATCTTCTAACTCAGATTTTAATGAAGAAATACTTTTTAATACAAAAAGCAAAACTATTGCTAAAATAATTATTATTGCTATCAAAACTAATTCATACATAAAAACACCAAAAACACTATTTCTACTTATTATTACATAATACTTAAACCTCTAAAGTTATTAACAAACTTGGTTGATTTAAATCTTCTTTGACATAAAAGGTTCTTCTTTTTTGTAATTAAAATTTTTTCTATAATACTCTCGAACACCCAAACCAGAAATTACAATCATTTTATTTGAAGAAAATCTTTCTTTAGCTATTTTTTCAGCTTCAAGCATTAATTGTTTTCCTAACCCTTGGTGCTGAGAAGAAGATGCATCATCTTTTTTCCCTAATGGCACACTTTTCCCATAAACATGAAGCTCTCTAATTAAAGCGGTTTTGTTTGTAATTTGTTTTAAAAAAGGAGAAGCTGGGTTTCTTAATCTTAAAAAACCAAACAAGTGCTCTTTTGATTCAATTGAAATAAAAGCTTCCTCTCCGCCAGAGGCACTATAAAATTCTGTATTCAACTTTGCTTTTTCTAATTCTTTTTCAAAATCAATATTTTTTCCCCTGGAACCTAAACCAATTTCCCTGCATCTAATACAATTACATTTCTTTCCCTGTTTGTGCAATTCTTCATCAATTAATTGACGTAAATTAGTTTTCTTTATACCAGCCTCTATTACATTCCCAGGAATATCACGCTCAACTCTCATAACTCTCACCCATTTTGGGAGAGTGGATTTTAATTCCACAAATAATTTAACTGCTTCGTCTTCAAGCATTGGAGAAAAATTACCCTCTTTCCAATCTTCATAAAGTTTTGTTCCTTTAATTACTAAACAAGGATAAAATTTTACCATATCTGGTTTAAAATCCGGATTTGTAAAAACACTTTTTAGATTTTTTAAGTCTGTTTTATAATTACTGCCGGGAAGTCCAGGCATTAAGTGGTAAAGCACTTTAAATGAAGAATCTTTCAATCTTTTTGTTGAAGACACAACATCTTCTACAGAATGCCCCCTGTTTATTTTTTTATAAATTTCATCTGAAGGATTCTGAACTCCAAGTTCTACTCTCGTTCCCCCCAAATTAAGCATTTCTTCAATCTGTTTTTTTAAACACAAATCAGGGCGTGTTTCAAAAGTTATACCAACTACTCTTCTATTTGATTTCTCTGCATTAAGTTTAGATTGTTTTAAAGAAGAAGAAGATTTTTCTGCAATTGCATCTAACGATTTTTTTACAACTTTTTCTTGCAAATTCTTGCTCAAAGCAGTAAAAGAACTTCCTTGAAAAATCAATTCAATTTTTTCTGCAAAATTTCCTGTTGCATCAAGCTGCTTTATTCTATTTTGCACAATTTTATAAGCATCATAATTCAAACGCTGGGCACGAAGAGCACTTGGCTCAAATCCAGTATAGGATTTAGGCGATTTTTTATCATCTAAAGAAGTTGGACAATAAGTACATTTTCCAGGGCAAGGGAATGGAGGAAGCATTACTGCAATTACTTGAACTCCTGAAAGGCTACGAGTCGGTTTTATTGATAAAAAAGAAAGTACTTTTTTAGATGGGTTTTTTGCAAAAGACAAAATAAAAGGGTTTGAAGGAATTTCACTCAATCCAAATTGTTTTGCCCAAAAAAATAAACTTTTTGAAAACTCTCTTTCTGTAGAAATTTTTCCAGAATTCAATTCTTCAACAATTTTTTTTGCAAACAAAATATCTTGCTTTGAATTGATTGAATTCATAAGTAGGAAGAGAAGAGAAAGTACTTAAAAAACAATTGAATTAATCAAAAATTAACTAAAAAAATAATAAATTAAAATTAACAAATTAAATTTAATAAACTAAATTACATAAAAAAAGAAATTAGCCCATTAAAAAAATAACTTGGAAGCAAAGAAAAAGAGTAAAAAGGAAGACCATATACAACAGTTGAAAGTTTGCTTTTTAGAGTTGGCAAAGCATTAACTTTGAAAGAAAAATCACTAGATTTATTTTCGTAATAAACAATTGCCTTAAATTCCTTACTTCCCTCAAGACGAGGAAAAATATCAAAAGATTGTTCTAAAGAAGATCTCTTCGGAACAACTACAGTTATGGTTTTTTTATTAACTGCAAAAGCAGAAACATCAAACCAATTAGCAGGCAAGTCAGTTTCAATAGTAAAAACAGAATCTGAATCTGTATTATTTACAAAAAATAATTTGAAAGATGCACTCAAGTCAACAAAAGTAGTAACTTGGGCATTACTTGCTGGAGAAACACCCAAAACATTTGATACTACTTCAAAAGTCAAATCAATTGAATCGCTTGCTGAAGAACCAAAAAACTTAGCTCTAATTGATTCAGTACCAACAACTGCATCCTTTGGAACAACAACAAATAATTTTATTGATTCTTTTTCATATCTAATATAATAATTCAAATCTTTTATTGAAGAGGATTCTATTTCCAAAGATTGATACTTGTTTGTCAATTCTTTTGAAAAAATCATTTCCATTGTATTGCCCGGGGCAACAGTTCCTACAAAATTATCAGAAGAGGATAATTCTTTTGAAAGAGGATCAATCAATCTTACTGAAAAAACGCAAGAAGAGAGCAATACTAAAAATGCAACTAAAATCAATGCTTTTTTAAACATAATAAATCAAATTAATTCAAGTTAGAATGAAATAAAAAGGTATTTATATGAACAAAAAAGCGAATTGTACTGAAAAAAAGACAACTAAAGAAAAAGATGAACAAAAGCAAATATTTGCAGAAAAATCAAGATTTGACATGACTAAAAAACACCACAAAAAAACTTACGAAGAAGCAAAAGGAATAGGAAGAATGGATGAAGATTTTATTCCACTTTGCGATTATATTATTAAAACAAAAAATTATTTTACTTCAAGTTCGTGCGCAGGAAGAATAGCATTAATTGGATTAGGCGAAGAAGAAACAAAACAAGAAAGTGCATTTTATAGAAAATGGCACAGAACAGTAAAAGAAAATGAAGTAATTGAAGCAGTGCATGAATTTAAGGGCGCGGTTTTATGGTTCAAACAAGAGCCATTAATTTTACACTTAGGAACAAATAATATTGAAAATGCAAAAAAAATACTTACTTTGTGTGAAAAAGTTGGAATAAAAAGAGCTGGAATAAAAGTTGCTAAAGATGGAAAATTTATTGCAGAAATACTTGGAACGCAAAATATAAATGCCCCAATTAAAGAGGGAACAATGATTTCAAGCGATGAATACCTAAAATATTTGGTAAAAAAAGGAAATGAAAAATTTAAGATAAACCAAGAACTAATTGAAAAACTTTATAATGAAGCAAAAAAAATGTTAAAATAAATAAAATAAAAAAAGGATTTTTTAAAATGAAAAAATTATTTGTTGCAATAGAAATTCCTAAAGAATTAAAAGAAAAAATTAATATAGAACTAATCGAGCCTTTAGGAGAAGTAAAAAAAGTTTCAAAGGAAAATCTTCATATTACACTTGCATATATTGGAGAGGTTTTTGAACAAAACGAAAAAGTAATAATTGAAAAACTTAAAAAAATCCAATTTTCTAAATTCCCAATATTATTAGGAGGAACAGGAAGCTTTGATGAAAAGGTAATTTGGCTTAGTGCACAGGCAATTGAGTTATTTACTTTAGCTGAAAATATTTCAAAAGAACTGCGTATAGATAATGAATTTGCTGGGCACATAATAATTGCAAAAGCAAAAGAAGGGAAAGATATAACTGAAAATTTTAAAAAAATAAGAGGGAAAAGAATAAACCAAACAATTAAAGTCAATAAATTTGTTTTATTGGAAAATAAACCATCTATTGAAGGAAGCACTTATTGCAAAATAACTGAGTTTAAAGCAAATCTGAATTTAAAAAATATTAAAAAACAATAAATTTAAAAAAAAAATAAATTTAAAAAAAATAAACAATATATTTTCTAAAATAAAATTAATTAAAATCTGAAATTGTTTTAAGAACTTTTTCTGGGTTGTAATAATAGGTATCAATTACTTCAAGAACCTCTAATGGTTTTCTTATGCCTTCCTTAAGCATCCACTCCAAAACTTTTCTTCTAATAATAATTTCATTCATTACAGCTAATTTTGAAATAGAATTTTTAACTGCAATTTCTTCCAAAATTGTTCCTGAAATACCGGTTCTTTTTAATGAATCACTCTTATCTTCAAAATCAAACAAAGCACCGAATAATACTTTATCATCCATTCTTGACAACTCTACAATTTGAGTAACTCTTCTTTGCATACCTTTCTCCTTCGAATATCTTCGCTGCATAATAACTATTATATCAAGAAGAGGAATCATGGATTGGGGAACCGAAAGGGGTTTCTCTTGCAATTTTACTACCGCTTCACGAGCGTTATTTGCATGAATTGTTCCTAAACAACCTTGGTGTCCAGTATCCATTGCATTAAACAAAGACAAAGCTTCTTCGCCACGCACTTCACCAATAATTAATCTATCAGGACGCATACGCATTGCATTCTTTAATAAAGAATCCATCAAAACTTCTCCGTTAGGATTACTTCGTGATTCAAGCGCAACCCAATTTTCTCTAGCTAAAAGAGAAAGTTCAATTGTATCTTCAATCGAAATAACTCTTTCATTTAATCTAATAAAATTTGAAAGAATATTCAAAAAAGTTGTTTTACCAGAAGCTGTTCCACCAGCAACAATTAAATTCTGTGGGGAATTACCAAAACCTTCAACTATCAGCCACAAAAAAGCTGCAGCTTCACTTGAAATAGTATTATTTTCAATCAAATCTAAAATTGTTAATGGAATCGTTGAAAATTTTCTAATAGTTAATGTGGCGCCAGTCGGAGATAACTCAGAAATAGTTGCATTTACTCTTGAACCATCAGGTAAGCGAGCATCCAAAACTGCATTCCTCCCGCCAAGCTCCCGCCCTATCGTAAGAGCAATTTTTTGAATAATATCAGTTAAATCTTTTTCACTCAAAATAATATCAGTTCTACACATCCCATATTTTTTATGAAAAACAAAAATATTTTGAGGGGAATTAACCATTAATTCTTCCAAATCATCATCAAGAGAAAAAAAAGACAATTGCTTTAGACCAATTGAATTGTACAAAACATACGCAGAAAATAATTTTTTATCAACTATAAATTTTATTTGAGTTGTTAACTTTTGAAACGTGTTTAAAAGAAAATCAAAATCTTTTTTTGATGGAAGTTTTTCACTTAAGGAATTTAATTGAATATATGAAACTACTTCATCAAAAAATTCATCATTAAAATCCTCTGGCAAACCTTCAAACTTTTTTTTAAACACTGAACCTTTTTGAATTTCTTTAACTAAAAAATCAGCTAAATTCTTTTCCTTTTCTGAAAAAATTGGAGCTTTTGGAGAATAAAAATTATTAGCTAATCCTTGATGAATGTCTGCAAAGGAATTATTTTCAAGAAGAGTTAATTTAACTTCTGTAAATTGCATCTAGAAACACGTTTATATATAAAGAAAAGGAGTATATAAGTTATTCTAAAATGTGAAAAAATGGAAAAAATACTTTCAATTGTATCAAAAAAAATTACCCCTTCAAAAAAAGAAATACAATCAGAAGAAGAGCTGGTTAGAGAAATAAGGCAGAAATTATCAAAAATTAAAGGAAAACACTCTTATCTTGAATGGTGCGGTTCAAGCGCAAGAGGTACACATTTATGCGGGGATAGAGATTTGGATTTATTCATAATGTTTGATAAAAAATTAAATGAAGAAGAACTGGAAAAAGAAGGACTCAAAACCGCCAAAAAATTATTCAAAGGGTCAAAATGGGAAAAAGCATACTCTCAGCACCCATACTTACGAGGAGTAATTAAAGGATTTGAAGTAGAACTTGTGCCAAGCTACATTGTTGAATCAGGTGCAGAAAAAAAAAGCGCGGTGGATAGAACCCCCTTTCATAATAAATATTTGTTAGAAAGAATGAATGATAAACAAAAAAATGATGCAAGATTACTTAAACAATTTTTAAAGGGAATTGGGGCATATGGGGCAGATTTGAAAAACTGCGCACTTCCAGGGTATGGAGTAGAATTATTAATTTTATATTATAATTCATTTGAAAATGCACTTAAAGATATTAGTGAAATGAAACACGGAAAAATAATTGATTTTTTGGGCGAAGAAGAAAAAGCAAAACAATTATTTAAAGACCAAAATTATCCTTTAATTATAATTGATCCAGTAGACAAAAGCAGAAATGTTGCTTCAGCATTAAGCGAAGAACAATTTGAAAGAATGATTTTAGGAGCACAATTATTTTTAAAAAACCCCAGAAAGGAATTCTTTTTTCCAAAAAAAATAAAGCCTATGAATAAGTGCAAAGTTGAAAAATGTTTAAAACAAAAAGAACTAATTGCAGTAAAAATGCCTTTTCCAAAAAAAGAATTGGCTGACCTTGTGTGGGGACAATTAAGAAGAGAATTAAGAAAACTAAAAAACCAACTTTTGGAAAATGATTTTATAGTAAACCAAGCAAATCTTTGGAGCGATGAAAAGAAAGTTTATTTCTTATTTGAATTAGAGGATATTAACTTACAAAAAGCTAAAAAAATATTTGGGCCAAAAGCAAGCGATGAAGAAAACTCCAAAAAGTTCCTTGATAAAAAAAGAAAATTGATTTCTGGACCGAGAATAGAAGAAGGAAGATTAGTGTTGGAAATAGAAAGAGAATATACTAATGCAAAAGAATTTTTACAACACGAATTAAAAAACGAAACTAAAAGCGAAACCAAATCAATCAAATATGGATTAAAAAAAGCAAAAGTATTAACTGAAAAAGAAATACTAAAAGAATACAAAGGGAACTTTGCAAAATATTTTACAACATATTTAATAGGAAAAGAATCTTTTGAATAGGGGCGAAAAATTGATCAATAAAATAATTTTGGATATACAAGCAGTAAAACAAAACGACCCTTCTGCAAAAAATTATTTAGAAATACTTTTATGCCATACCCCATTATGGACAATAATTGCATATAGAATTGCACATGCCTTAACTAAATTAAAATTGAGGTTATTGCCAAAAATGATTATGACTTTAATGAAAGTAATAACAGGAATTGATCTTAATCCATCTGCGCAAATAGGAAAAAGTTTTTTTATTGATCACGGAGTAGGAGTGGTTATTGGAGAAACTACACAAATCGGAGATAATTGTATATTATTTCAAAATGTTACTCTTGGCGGAACTGGAAAACACACTAAAAAAAGACACCCAACTATTGGAAACAATGTTCTAATTGGAGTAGGAGCAACTATTTTAGGACCGGTTAGTGTTGGAAATAATGTAAAAATTGGAGCAGATACTTTTGTTATAATGAAAAATATTCCATCTAACTGCACGGTTGTCGGAGCGCCAGGAAAAATTGTTAAAATAAACGGGAAAAAAACAAATCTTTCGCTTAAAAAAACAACTAATTGAAGTAATAAAAAAAAGCGGGCCTGGAGGGAATCGAACCCCCATCCCGGGATTTCTTCACTAAAAAGCCCCGAAGTCCCGTCGCTTATCCATTGGCAGACAGGCCCATTAAAATAAATAATACCCCCCTCAATTTTTAACCTTTAGGGAAAGAAGAAATTACAAAAAACAACAAAATTAACTTTTTCTATCAACAAAAAATACATTACCAATTCATTGTTACTTTTTAGAGCACAAATGAACCTTTTTAAAGGTTCCACTCAAAGAAATATTGTATTAGAAAGTTAAGTCTTGTAAAGCTGGTGAAAATATGAAAACATGCACAACATGCAATAAAGTTGTTACAAACAAACATATAGAATTCAAATGCCCAGAATGTGGTAAATCAACAATAGTTAGATGCGAAAGTTGCAAAAAAGATGCAAAAGTATACAAATGCAAAGAATGCGGGTTTGTTGGACCGTAAAATAATAAATTTAATTTTAGAAACAGAATAATTAAAACACAGGGATATTTATGGGAAAAATAATGGTAATATTTAAAGTATTCTGTGACCCTGAACATTTAGATGCTGTTGAAAAATCTTTAAGGGCAATAACTGTCGGAGAATTTAAAGATTTAAAGAGAGAACCAATTGGTTTTGGAATAGAAGTAATACGAGTAGGCTACTTAATATCTGATAAAACTGAAGGAGTTATGAATTTGCTTGAAGATGCAGTAAAAGCAACTCCATTAATTAACCAAGCAGAAGTAGAAGTTGCAACTATAATAAGTTAAATTCAAATCAATTCAAAAAAAAACTTAATTCTTATTTTATTTTAAATAAATTAGAATGCAATGCACCCTTGCATTTTTAATGATTTTCTGATTAATAATTAATGTATGATCACTTCCCTTAGTCTGATAAATTGGAGAACACACTCACAAACCACGCTTGAATTTGGGAAAGGAACTAATGTAATTGTCGGAGTAATGGGAAGTGGAAAAAGTTCAATTGTAAATGCTATTTGTTATTCCTTATTTGGAACATTTCCAGCACTAAAAAACAGAAGTGTTTCATTAGAAGAAGTAATAATGAACAAACCAAACACCCAAAATTTTGCCCAAACAAAAATAGAATTTAAACAAGAAGACAAAAATTACCGCGTGGAAAGAATAATTAAAAGAGATTCTACGAACGAGGCAAAGCTATATGAAAATGATAAATTAATCGCCGGACCAAAACAAAAAGATGTAAATGAAAAAGTTGAACACCTTCTCGGACTCAATTATGAACTTTTTAGCAGAGCTGTTTATTCTGAACAAAACGAAATGGATTTCTTTTTGAAACTATCCCCATCTGAAAGAAAAAATAAATTTGATGAACTACTTGAACTTGAAAAATATGAAATTGCAAGAAAAAACGCAATTGCCCTGCAAAATGATTTGGCTAAGGAAAATAAACAAAGAAAAGAACTTATTGATTCACAAAAAGAGGCAATTAAAAGCCACGAAGAGGAAAAAATATTAAATCAAATAAAAGAAGAAGAAAAAGTAATTTTAATACTTGAAAAAGAACAAAGCGAATTGACAAAAACAATTCCAAAAATTGAAAAAACGCACTCTGAGCTTTTAGAAAAAGAAAAAATACAAAAAAATCTTGAAGAAACAAAATTGAAAACAACAGAACGAATAAAATCTTTGCAAGAATTTTTAATTAAAAACAAAATTATTAATGAAACAAAAACACAAGAAGAACTAGAAGAGCAAAAGCATAAACTGAAAGTAGAAACTGATTTGTTGACAAAAATTTCCAATACACTTGAAGATTTACTTAGAAAAGAAAAAGAAAACAAGCTAATTGAAGATTTAATATTGAAAATGAATTCTAAAATAGAAACTTTCAAAGAGGACTTGGCAAAAAACCCAAAAACTGATTTAAGTGAAACAAATAAACTTTTGGAAAAAACACAAAAAGAATTAGAAGATAACAAATTAAAATTTAAAGATATAGAAAATAATGAAAAGGAATTATTGTTAATAATAAAAAAATGTGATGAAGAAATAAAAATAAACGAACACGAAATAAGCAAAATTACAATTGAAGAGGATGAAATATCAAAACTTACGGGAAAATGTCCTACTTGCAGGCAAGAATTAAATGAAGAACACAAAACGCACCTAACTAAGGAATTGACTCAAAAACTTAAAGAACTTGAAAAACAAAACGAAAAAGTTTTGCAAAATAAAAAAGCAACTGAAGAAAACTTAAAATTAGTTCAAACTGAAAAAGAAGAAACCAAAAAAATTAATGAAGACAAAACTAAACAAAAATATGAACTTGAATCAACTCAAAAAAGATTAATTGAACTTGAAGAAAAAATAAAAATATGCAAAAATTTAGAAGAAGAACTGCCAAAATTAAAAAAACAATTAATAGATATTGGATTTAACAAGGAAAATCTTGAAAGCGCAAGGCAAAATCAAAATAATTCCAATAAGAAAATTAGTGAAATTAAAAACCAAATATCATTAAAAGAACAGGAACTTAAACTTGCTGTAGAAAAAAAGCAAAAAGAAGAACAACTTAACAAAGAAAATGAATTAATAAATAAAACTGAAGAAGAACTTATAAAAAACAATTTTAATAAAAAAGAACTTGAAAAAATTAAGGAAGAATTAAATCTAAATAAAACAAATCTTGCTATTACTTTGGAAAAAATAAAGTCAAAAAATGAATTAAAGAAGAGTTATGAATTAACTCTTGAAAAAATTACTCAAATAAAAAAATCAATTAAAGAGCAAGAAGAACATAATGAAAAATCCACAAAAGCCAGCGAAAAATTGGGTGTGTTTGCAAATTGTTTAATTGCAACACAAATTGAATTACGCGAAGCTATGCTTGATACTATTAATCAGGCAATGACAACTATTTGGCAAGAAGTTTATCCTTATGCGGATTTTGTTGATGCAAGACTCTGTGTTGTAGAAGGAGGATATGATTTACAAGTACTTACAAGAAATAGTGAATGGACTCGAGTAGAAGGAATACTTTCTGGCGGAGAAAGAAGTGCTGCGGCGCTTTGCATTAGAATTGCTTTTGCGCTAGTCTTGACTAAAAAATTATCAATGCTCATACTTGATGAACCAACCCACAATCTTGATACAAACGCAATTTCTAAATTAAGCGAAATGCTGCGCGAAAAACTACCAAAATTAGTTGAACAAATATTTGTTATAACCCATGATAAAAATTTAGAAAATGCGGCATCGTGCAATTTATATTTATTGAAAAGAGACAAAAACAGCGATGAACCAACTAAAGTAGAACAAATTTCGGCTTACTGAATAATAAAATAAATTAATTAAATAAAATAATTTTAAAAAAATTGGAAAAACACTTAATAAAATACTTATTGAAATAAAAAAAATAGATTAAAAGCTATTAAACTAAATTTACTTTAGTTCATTAGCTTTCTTTTTCTTTGCTTCTCTAACAATATAACCAGCAAGAATATTTCTTGTAGTTTTTGATAAATGCAAATCCTTAATATTATTTAATTCAGTTTTGTTTTTCTCAAAATTTTCCCCAAATTTTTCAGGAAATTCTTCAAGCAAAACTTCTCCCTTATACTTAGTTTGTTTAGCTACTGATTTACCCATTTTTAAATCACCAAATTTATTCGAATAATTCAACTCTCTTAATCATTCCATTAGGGAACTTTCTAAGAACTGATAAAGGCAAAACTTTCTGTAAAAATTCTTTTTCAGCAACTTGAAGCATACTAAGTTCGCTAGTTCTTTTAACTAAAGGAGGAGCTCCTAAAGATAATTGCAAAGAACGTGCACTCAAAACTCTTGTTAATTCAAATCTTGTAAGTCTAGACATTTTAATTCACCAGTAGTTAATATGATAACTTTCATAAAGCAACCTTTAAAAACGTAGCTAAGAGGATGAAAAAAAGAATTAAAATGGCTCATTTTGGCAAATAAATGGGTTTTATGCAAACACTTTATTTCTTTTATTTGCAAAACCAATTATTTGAGGCTCTGGCAACTTAGTTTCTTTTGCAAAAGCCTTTGCAAGTTTTAATGAAGAAAAACCTTTTACAAAAGCATTATTTTTATTCGCATTAAGAACCCGATATCCATTTTGCGCAGAAAACTCTTTAAACTTTGAAATAGTTGCTTCCTGAATGGAAATAATGGATTTAGCAAGCGAAGTTGAGTAAAACTTTGAAGAAGAATTGGTTAATTGATTTGGTAGTTCCAAAAGAACACTATGCAAAGTGTTGTGAAGAGAACGAGCAAACAAATACCCAAAATTTTCCTTAAAAAACAAATCATTATCAAAAAAACTGGATGCTTTGTGCAAAGAAGCAAGTTTGGAATTAGTTAAACGCACCTCTTTTGAAAAAAAACTTTCTTTATTTAAGCAAAACCAATTAAGATCATGAATTGAATTTAAAGAATTTATTGGTGAATTACTTTTGATTGGTGATGAATTTAATTCAGAATTAACATCTTTACTTGAAATTAATTTTACTCTATTATCAGAAATTAATCTTTTTGCATCAATAAATGGAATTTGACAAAAATCATCCTTAAAAAAAGGGCCAACTGGAAACGAGTTTAAGAAAAATTCCTTTCTTTTACTTAATCTTACATCCTTGTAAGGCATTTCTTTATGAAATGAGAAAGAGAAATTATCTGAGGAAGATTCAAAGAAAAAATTATCCTCTAAAAATTGAACTTTTATTAAAGAAGATGGCAGAATATTTTTTGCGTCGAGAGTAAATGGACTACAGCAAGAACAATTTTTTGTCTCAGGGCCGATGTTGAAAAAAGTATTTGAAAATAAATCAAACCAAATTGAAGAAAAATTTATTTTTGACAAATCATCTTTTTTTGGAAGAGAATCATAGCCGTTACTAGCAAAAATATTCTTTATTGGTTCAAAAGAAATACTTTGAGCATTCTTAAAAAAAATATTTTCTAAAAACAACTCTACTTTATCATTAATTGATTTAGGAACCATGTTTAATGGAACACAAAGAATATTACTCCAAGAAGAAAGAGTAACTAAAAACAAAGCATCTTCTTTATTCATTTTTAGTGCTTCTGAAAATAAAACTTCTTTAGTTAAGACAAATCCCAAATCAAATTTATCCCAAAATAATTTATTTAATTTTTCTTTTTCTATTTCAACTTTAAACAACAATTCATCTTTCTCCTCAAATACATCAAAAAAAGACCAATTTTTTTCAATTAGAAACGCCCGTTCAGGCTCTAAAACTATAGGCAAATTATTTGTGTGAATTGCAATTGAAGTACATATTTTTTTTAAATCAGAAAAATTAATTGTTTTTAAAACCAATTTATTTTGCTCTTCCTCAACATTAAAATTCTTAAAATCGGATTCTAAAATTAAATTTACTAATTTTTCTTTTTCTATTGTATTTGGAAGCAAAACATAAGGAAAAAATTTATAACGCTTAACCAATTTTTTGGTTTCGGAAGAAAATTCAACTAACACTTCGTGCCTTTGCTCAATGTAATTTACTTTAGTCAAATAAATCAAGGAAGAATAATTCTTGCCTATTTTGAATTGTGAAAAATCTTCACTTAAAACTTCATTTTCTTGTAACATACAAATGAAGCATTTTTGGTTGCTTAAAAAGGCTTTGAGACCAATTTGCCGGCGTAGCAAAATCAAAGATTTTACTTTCAAGTGAAGCAATAGCTTCACAGCCCCCAATAAAGCAAAAAGCTTTATTAGGTCGCCACAAAAGCTAGCGCTTTTGTTGGTGTAAAGTAAAACTTTAAATGTTGGACAAATTTTAAATTAATCCAAAAATTATTTTTAAATATTTTAAAAATATGTCCAAGAAATAAAGCAAAATAATGTTTTGAGTATGACATAAATAAGGTTTGCTACGAACAGAGTTTGCAAGAAATAATTATAAGAACGAATTTACTTCTTCAGCTGTTTTTTTATCATCCGCATAAAATGCTTTTGCAGAATCTTCTAAAGTTGATTCGTGTCTGCTTGGTTGAGATTTTCTCAAACGCACTTTAAAAAAAGTAGGGGCACCAACAGCTTCACCAACAATTAAAGCTTCACCAACTCTAAGAGAAGAAATTGAATTAATACTTTGTTTATCCAACCCCTCACAAGATTGTGCGATGTGATCCAAATCATAAGGATTAGTTATTCTAAGAATTACATTAGTATTGCAATTTGCTAGAGTAGTTGTATCTAATCTTTTTGGTCTTTGAGAAATTACTACTAGAGCAGCACCAAACTTTCTTCCTTCTCTTGCAATAGTTCTAAGATAACTTCTTGCAACAGCGTGTTCACTTGCAGTTCCTTCAGGGATAAAATTATGAGCTTCTTCAACAAATAAAGCAAACGGAGGAATCTTTTTACTTACCCCTCTTCTCTCGTGGAACAATTTATTTGAAATATAAGCAACAATAACTTGCTTCTTCTTCTCCGAAATAACCATATTCAAATCAATTACAACCAACTGATTTGGTTTTACAAAATCAACAATACCCGGTTCATCAATTTTCCCAAAAATATTTAATTCTTCCAATTCAGAAATAATCCCATACAAAGAACTTTGAGTTTTTTCATTATCAATAGAATCAATTTCCGATTTCACTGCAGTTAAATCAAATGGACCTGAACCAGAACGCATTTCTTCATTTAATTTATTTAAAATTCTCCCCAAAGCTCTTTTTTGATTTGGAGAAAGTTCAACCATAGAAGAAATCATGTGAATGCTTACTTTTGATAACGCAATTTTAATTCTAGTTCCATCAATTATTTTTGTTCTAGCTGAAAAATCAATAAATCCTTCTTCCTCGCTTGACTTCTTTAATGGTTCTCCAAAGCAAGTATATTCTCCATGAGTATCAAAAACAACTACACCAATTTGGCCCTGCTCTTTTTTTCTAACTAAAAGTTCTTCAAGCAAAACCGAAATAAAATAACTTTTGCCCGCCCCACTAGTTGCAACAATTGCTAAATGCTTTTGCAAAAGTTTTGATAAATTTAATTTTAATTCAACATCATGAAACTGCAATCTACCTAAATTTAATCCATTTTCTTGAATAGAAAGAAATTTTTTTATCCGTTCATTATCTGCACAAAAAACTTTTGTTCCAGGAGAAGGGGGAAAAGTTGCTCTTTGAATTAAATTATTATTAAAAACCCCAATCGGTTTTGCAGTTGCAACCAAAAACTCCCACTCAGCAGAAGGAAAATTCTTTTCCAAATCCTCTCCAATTACTTTAACTGAATCAGGCCTTTGAAAATATCTATTAGTCTTAATGACTTCTTCAACTAAAAGCATCATTACTCCTTCAGAGTAATCAAGCTCCACAAACATTCCTTTGTGAGCTTTTCCATTATTAACTACAAAAGCAACATTGCTTGGAGAAGGCCCCTCCATTGTTGAAACAACTGTACCTAACTGTTCACGCATAATACAATAAGTAGAATTAGTTGTTTTTAAATTAGTTAGGGAGTAAATTACCGGCGCAAAGTTCCATTTTTTTTAAAAAAACTAAATTCTTGGTCTTTTGACTTTAAAAGATTTTAATAATTTTTTAGCCGCAGCACGACTAGCAGCTGCTTTTTTTAATTCGACTTTTCTAGCAAGAACTGCTTTTTCTATAAGAAGAAATCTTGGGTTTAATGAATCTGTTTTTAATTTACTTGCTCTTGCATTAATCTGAGCCATTTGGGTTTCTATTTCTTTTATTTTTTGTTTTCGTTCTGCATCAGTCGCCATTTACAACTCACCTAACACTTTATTTATATCCTTTAAAGTATTTAATTCAAACTCGGGCGTAACTTTTGCTAAATCAAAACTCTTACCCTTACGATTAATCCAAGCGTTATGCATGCCCATACTTTGCGCACCAATAATATCACTTCTTAAAGAATCCCCAACCATTAATGCTTCACTTTCTTTTACTTTAAAATGCTTTAAGACAGTTTGAAACATTTTCTTATCCGGCTTAATTGCACCAATTTTATAACTCAAACCCAAAAAATCAAAATACTTTGAAACACTAATTTTTTTATCAACCTTTTCAAAAGCAATACTTTCTGTATTAGTAAGCAAAGCCAATTTGTAACCATCCTTACGAAGCATTTCTAAAACACTTACAACCTCAGGAAAAAAACAAATAGTATTCAAACGATTTGTAAAAACCTCATACAACTCAGCTTCCAAAACAGCAGAGTCTGTGCCAAATTCTTTTAAAAAATCTTTTCTTAATTCACTAAAATTTTTATAATTTTTTAATTGAGTTGCACGCTCATACCTTGCAAGATAATCTCCCAAAGACACTCCTTGGTTTTTAATTAAAGAAAATAAAAAAGGCCAATCAATAGTAGTTGGAATTAAAGTATTCCACAAATCAAAAATAACGAGTTTAATCATTCAACCAACAACCCAAATTTATTTAATTTAAAAAAAATTAATTTAATCATTTTTTTCACAAACACAAAATAATTAAAGTTCATACTTAAAAAAGCTTACTTTTAGAATTTTATCCAAAAGGTCTGTTTGTTCTACGCATCCTAATTTTGCTTCCAAGTTTATCTACTAATCTTTCATACACTACACTAATTTCCTGCTCATTTAATCCTGCTCTAAGATCAGCTTCAATTAAAACACTTGGAAAAGAATATTCTTTATGAAGAGAAGACAAAGAAAATACCACTCCTGCAATTTGGTTAGCAACACCCAACAAATCAGATTTATCTTTTAAAATAAATTCTACTCGAAGAGGTTTATCAAATAAAGAACATTTTAAATAAAAAACAAAAATACTCTTAGCCCATTCTGGCGAATAATCTTTTAGAATTACATGCTTAGAAACATCATCAGTATAAGGAAAAGCAAAAGTTCTCTCCCCCTCTACTAAATAATAATCTAGTAAAGAAGCATCAAACGAATTATCAAGAAGTCTTGATTCTATTTTTGATTTACTATTAGGAATTATTTCTTCTTGTAAAATTTGCCTAAAACGCGTACCCCGAGAATCCTCAACACAACCTATTAAAATAGTTGAATTAATTTGGGCAATTTTATACAACTGTTCAAACAATTTAACAATGGAAAAATAATCTTCATTAATTCCAGACTCCTTTCTTGGTTTATCCTGATACTGTGGAACGAGCGAGCCGTCAATAAACAAATACTTTGGCTTGTATTTTATTATTATTTGAATTGCACACTTAACTTCCTCCTCCAACCTAATAAGAGAAACACTTTGTGCTTCCTCATCTTTTTCAAGACCACTCTTAAGCAAAATAGGTTCAGGAAAAGAAAATGGAGCAGGAAAATAATCTGATTTAACTAAGGTTCCTTTAGTATAAGAAAAAACTGTACCGATTGTTTTAATTAAAACTAAATCAATAAAAGATAATTTTTTTGAAACAAACCCTGAATCAACCCCCGCCACTGAAAAGTCAAGAGGCCCTTTTTTTACTAAAATTGCAATTGGTTCAATTTTGTTAGGAGAAGGAAGTGATTTTAGAGGAGAAAGAACTTGCGAAAGTTTTTCATTAAAAGAATGCCTCTCTTCTATAGCGCGAACCGCATTCTTAAAAAATTCATCAAAAGCCACTCTTATTTCACCTTAATCAATTAAGAAGCATTTGAAGCTATTTAAAGCTATTTTAAGTAAATTACCACCCCCTCCAACCCTGAGCAAAACAAGATTTGAACCAGTGGATAAAGAAGGGGTGCAAAAAAGCAAGTTTTATAAACAATGCAAGCTTCTACTTGTTCGGGTTAAACTAAACCCATATCAAGAAAGGTGTTTATCATGAAGGCAAAGTTTGAAGTACGGACAATAAAAAGTTCTTGGAAACCTCCGTTCAAGAAAGATATAACAGACGAAATTTTTGAAGCAAGTGAAGGAGAATCATTTGACAAAATACAAGGAAATGGAAATACAGATGTTGTTTATACAGTGATGAAAGTTGCTGGAGACAGAGCAGTAGTAAAATACTCACGATTCTTTACATTAAAAGGACCAAACCCAGGAGATAAACAAATAATACTTGAAAAAGACAAACCCGTTGAAATGACCTACATGTGGGGCGAAGACGGAATGACAAAAAAAATAACTTACAAAGGATAAAAAACTTTTTTGATATACTTGAGGAAAATTTTCCTCAATTATTGATTAATTCTTTGCTTAAGATAAGAATAAAAACCCTCATATGAATACTATTTCATATGAAACAAACACAAATCAAACCACACCAACCCCACAAATGCTTAGAGGTGTTAGGTAATGAAGTGCGCATGGGAATAATACAATTACTAATAAAAAAAGAAATGACAGTTCTGCAAATATGCCAGAATCTAAACAAAGAACAAAGCTTAATCAGCCACTCCCTAAAGCAATTACGAGAATGCTCTTTTGTTGATTTTAAAAAAAGAGGAAAGCAAAATGTTTATTATTTAAAAAGCGAAATTTTTAAAGACAAAAATAAAACCTTGCTTGAAATGTTCACTGAACACTCAAACAAATACTGCAAAGAAAAAAATAAAAATTAAAAATAAGTTAAAAGAAAATAAAAAAACAATGTACATTTAAAAAAGAAATAAGGTGAACAAAAAATGAAAGAAATCTATTTTGATTATTCTGCAACTACTCCTGTTCGAAAAGAAGTTCTCAAAAGCGCTATACCTTATTTTTCAAATGATTTTGGAAACCCATCAAGCTTTCACTACAAAGGACTTTGCGCAAAAAAAGCACTCAATGATTCAAGAGAAAAAATTGCAAAAATATTAAATTGCGAAAAAGAAGAAATAATTTTTACCGGAAGCGGAACTGAAAGCATTAACTTAGCAATCAAAGGAATTGCATTTAGAGAATTAGTTTTAGGAAAAAAAGGAACAATAATAAGTCAAGTTACAGAACACCACGCAGTAATTGAAACACTCACTTGGCTTGAAAAATTGGGTTTTAAAATAATAATGTTAAAACCAACAAAAGAAGGAATAATAGAAACTGAAAATTTAAGAAAAGCACTCGTGGAAAACAAAGATACAATTTTAGTAAGTATAATGTATGCAAATAATGAAATAGGCGTAATACAAAACTTAAGCGAACTTTCTAAGGTTTGCAAAGAATTTAATGTTCCATTGCACACTGATGCCTGCCAAGGAGCAGAATATTTAGATTTAGATACAAAAAAATTAGGAATTAATTTAATGACCATTAACGGAAGTAAATTATATTCATTCAAAGGAACAGGATTACTTTACAAAAATAAAGATTTGAAAATAGAACCCCTATTGCATGGAGGATCGCACGAATTTAAGTTACGAGCAGGAACTGAAAACGTTGCAGGAATAGTTGCACTCGCAACCGCGCTAAATTTAGCTACAAAAGAAAAGAAAAAAGAATCAAAAAGATTAACTCAATTAAGAGATTACATGATTAAAAAAACTCTAAAAGAAATTCCAAAAAGTTACTTAAATGGAGATGCTCAAAATCGATTACCAAACAATGTTAATATTTCTTTTGAAGGAATAGAAGGAGAAAGTATTTTGCTACGATTAAATGAAAAAAAAATATTTGTAAGCACAGGGAGTGCATGCGCTTCCCAATCACTCGACCCAAGCCACGTGTTACTCGGAATAGGCAAAAGTCACGGACTTGCACACTCAAGCATAAGATTTTCTTTAGGGAAAGACACAACAAAAAAACAAATTGATTACACATTAAAAGAACTTAAAAAAATTGTAAAAGAGTTAAGACAAATGAGTGCAGCTTGGAGAGGGTGAAGGAAAATGAAAGTAGAAGGAAATGATTGGGTTTATTCAGGAAAAGTAAAAGAGCACTTTCTTAAACCACAAAACTTTTTAAAAAATGAAAAAGAAGTAAAAACATTTAATGGATATGGAAAAGTTGGAAATATTAAGTGCGGAGACTTAATGGAAATGTGGATAAAAGTAAAAAATAATAAAATTAAAGATGTTAAATGGAGAACTTTTGGATCATTACACCCAGAAGAAAAAGTTCTTATGAAGGATTACTCCTACAAATCCGCAAAAGATATAAAAAAAGGAGAGATTATTATTGACGGGGATGGAAAACCTAACTTAATTGAATCAACTCTAGTAAAAAACTACTCAGGAAAAATGCTTACTTTTGTATTATCAACATCAAAATTTTATAATATTACACTAACTCCAAACCACCCAGTACAAGCTATAAAAAGAAATACTATTTCATTAGTAAATCGCACATCTAAAAAACGTTGGTCAGAAATATCAGAGAAAAAAGCAATTAATGCATCACCCCAAATTTACTCTGCGAGTGAAATAAAAAAAACTGATTTTCTCTTATTTCATGCACCCAAATTAATACAAGATGATAAAGAGCTTACAGAAGATATTTGCACCTTACTAGGATATTATGTTTCCGACGGAGGGTTACCTTCAAAAAACAGAGTAATATTTTACTTAGGGCTTGGTGAAACTGAATTTGTAAATGAAATAGTTAATATTTGTAAAAAAAATAATTGGAAAACAACTCAATATAAAAGAAAAACAGAAAACGTGTTTTGTGTACAAATTAATGAACCAAAAGTAGTTTCGCTCCTCAGAACTTACGGCGGTGGCCCAAGCAAAAAAATTTTTTCAGATATGATTCTAATATTACCACCAAAAAAACAAATGAAAATAATTGATGCTTACATCAAAGGAGATGGTTGGGTTGAACAACAAAAAGAAACTTGGAAACCACAATACTTTATTTCTACTTCAAATGAAAGACTTGCAAACCAAATACAAATAATGCTTGCAAGAAACCAAATATTTGCTCCACAACACTATAGAAAACCAAGACAATTTTGCTGTAGAGGAAAAACCTACAAAAATAGTGGCGAAATTAATCTAGTCTTCAGAAAAGATACAAAATATTCTAGAATAAAATTTAGTAAAAAAGAAAATGCTTTTTTGATTCCAATACAAAAAATAATTAAAAGTGATTATAAGGGAAAAATAATTGATTTAAGCCTTTTTGAACAACCAAACACATATCGTATAAAAGGCATTTCAATACACAACTGTGCGTCAGCAATTGCTTCTACTTCAGCATTAAGTGAAATGCTTAAAGAAAAAGGCGGAATGAGTCTAGAAAAAGCAAAACTTTTAACTGGAAAAGATATTGTAGAAAGACTTGAAGGACTACCTGCAATAAAAATACACTGCTCCGTTCTTGGAGATGAGGCTTTACGCGAAGCAATTAAAGATTATGAAGAAAAAGCAAAAGCTACTAAATAAAAAGAGAATAACTAATATTATTTTATGAAAAAAATAATTAAAATAAGCACTGACCCAAAAAGAAGATTTGGAGCAATGGCAAAACCGGGAGAAATTGTTTTTGGAACACACACACATTTAATTACAAGACCAAAAACGCAACCAACCATACAACAACTTTTAATTGAAGCCCAAAAAAAAGCAAAAGAAATGAAACTTAAACACAAAATAGCACAAAAATCAAAAAATAATCCAGTTCAAACAAAAATTACTGAATTAAGACACTTAGAAGCAGTAGAAAATTTGCACCAACTCCGCCGAGCAATGGCGCTAAAAGAATATAATGCACTACAAAAACAATTAAAAAATAAAACAGTAACTGATCCAATTGAATTTCTTGCAAACAAAAACTCTATTTACACGCTTGCAAATAGAGTAAAATTTATTGAAAATTTAATTGATGTAAACAAAAGCCAACAAGAAACAATTAAAAGAGACTTAACTGAATTTTTAAGATCCCCTATTAAATTAAAAGCAAAAAAGTCAATTCAAGTAAAAAAAGTAAGTGCAAAAAGAGAGTACACTTTAGAACAACAAAAAAATTTAGACATTCTTTTAGATAGTTTAAGCGAACAAAAAAAACTCGAGGATGGTCTAATTAACATAATAAAACGCTTGCCTTTAAACGACCCACGCAGAACAAAACATCTTGCAGAGCTAAAAGGAGTAAGAACAAATTTAAAATATTTGCCTGACCTTTTGGTAGAAGAAAGCCGATTTTTTGAACCAAAAACTAAAAAAATAAAAACCAGGTTTGAGAAAGCAAAAGAAGCTGAAATAATCGCTCTAGAAGATTATCAAAAAACAGCCAGAATACTTCGACCCTGGCACGCAGAAACAAAAGAAATGAGAATTGATTATTTAAGAGCAAAAAGAAGCCGATTATATGAAGAAGAAAGAATAACCACTAGCAAAAAAGAAAAAAGCAGAGTTAATTCAATGATACGCGCAGTCGAAAACGAAATCATAAAAGCTCAAAAAGAAAAAGAAAGAGAATAAATAAAATAGAAAAATACGCTAACAAGCTGATTTAAAAAGAAAAACAACCAAACAATAGAATATGGAACTAGCACAATATATTATTGTAAATTCTTCACTTGGAATGAACAAAGGAAAAATTGCAGCTCAAGTGGCACACGCAGCTGTAAGTGTATTAGACAAAGCAGATAGAGAAACAATATCAGAATGGAAAATGACAGGAATGAAAAAAATTGTTCTAAAAGTTGCTAGTACAGAAGAACTAATTGAATTATTTGAAAAAGTAAAAAGAAAATTACCATGCGCATTAATAACTGATGCAGGAAGAACACAAATAGAAGCAGGAAGCAAAACATGTTTTGCATGCGGACCGATTGATGAAAATGAAGGAAAAAAATATTTTTCGCATTTAAAATTATTATAAACAAAAATAAAAAAACAAAAAGAAGGGAACTATAACATGGGCGGCGGATTTTTAACACACATTGCTAATCTAATAAAAGAATCAGATATTGTAATAGAAATTATTGATGCGCGAAGACCGGATGAAACACGAAACATACAACTAGAGAAAGCAGTTAAATCAAAAAGAAAACAATTACTAATTGTAATGAACAAATCTGATTTGGTTGAAGACAAAAAATTTTTAGAACAAAAAAAAGCTGAAATCAGTGCAAGTTCTCGGTCAAAAGTAATTTTTGTTTCAGCGCTTGAGCGAGACGGAATGAACATGATTAGAAAAGAAATAGGAATGGGTCCGAACAAGGAAGAAGGAAAAGATACAATTGTGGGAATAATTGGATACCCTAATGTTGGAAAAAGCACTTTACTTAATTCACTCGCAGGAAAAGGCAGAGGAAGAGTAGCAACAAGCAGAAAAGCAGGACTTACTCGAGGATTATCAAGAGTAAAAGTAACTGATGATGTTTACTTAATTGATTCGCCCGGAATTATTCCATTCAAGGAAGAAGAATTTAATTTATTTTTAGTTGAATCAAAAAACCCAAACCAATTAACTGACCCAGAGCTAATAGCAGTAAAATTAGTTCAATATTTGGGAAATGAAAAAATTGCAAAAGCATATGAGTTAGATTTAGAAAAAGCAAAAAGCGCTGATGAAGATGAAATAATTGAAATGATTGCAGCAAAAAGAAACATGCTCCAAAAAGGCGGAATACCAGATTATAGAAAAGGGGCAAGAGATATACTTGAAAAATACCAAAGACATGAATTTAAGTGAAAAAAAAATAAAAGAGAAAAAATAAACTTTTTAGAAATTAATTTATAAAATAAATTTAAAAAATAAAATTTAAAGTTGTTTAATTTCTTCAATCAATTGTTTTAACTTCATTTTTTTGCTCAAAGAAGTTTCTTTCTCTAAACGAAGTTTTAATTCGTGAATAATCTCATCATTTCCAATACGCATACCAAATACAAATTAAAAAAGAGTTAAAATACTATTCAATTGAAAAAAAGCTTTTGATTAAGGAGAGATTAGGGCTTCAAGAGAAATTGTGTTTTTTCTTGCTTCTTCTAGCGAAATCATAAAATTTTTTCCAGCATTGTGAAAATGTTCAAACTTTACAAAAAGCCAACCTTCTCTAGGAATCTTCCACCCCACAAAAAATTCTGCTCCGGCAGTTTTTGCCCAGTTAACTTCATCACTCATTGTAATACAAGGAATTGCTAAGTGCTTTCCTTTCCAAGCTTTGCACTCAATTGCTAAAATTCGACCACTCTTTAATGCAACTACATCAGGAGAAGGCAAAGGACTTACTCCACTTCCCGCAACCCTTAACACTGCAAAACCTTTATCAGAAAGAGTGTGAATTAATTCCCGCTCTGCATTTGCACCTTTATTATAATGAGCCATTTTTTCACAAACCATTTTTAAGTTAAAAATGCATATACTAAAAAAATTGAATTAATTTATTTATTTACTGATACAACCCTTTTGGAGAATGCGCATCCTTTGTTGATAAATCAATTAACTGGTCTTTGCTCAAATTTCTTTTCTCTGCCTTTGAAAGAGTTTTGTTTTTTGTTGATTTTGAGTTACGCTCATTAAGAAGGCGTCTTCTTTCTTTTGAAGATTCACTAAAAGGATTCTTTTTTTCCATTTTTTTCAACTCCATAAATTTGTTAAATTTAATCATTAATTGCAGTAGGTAAACGATAAGCATCTTTTGAAGACAAAGCAACTAATTGAGCTTTAGTCAAAGTCTTGTTTTCTGCACCCTTAACTGAATCCTTTTTGGACCCTGAATTTTTGGCATTTGCAAGCAACCTTCTTTCTTTTGAAGCTTCACTAAAAGGATTCTTTTTCTTCATATATTTAATCAACTCTAAATTTAATTAATACTAAATACAATATAAGGTTCCCCACTTTAAAATCTTATCCAATTATTAAAAAACTCTCTTTTATGCAAATTAGCCAAAACGCCCAATACAATCAAAACTTGAGCCTAAGAAAACCTTTATATTCCCTTCAATAACTAAATTAATTGTAAAGAGCTCTAAAAGAGCTGTGTAAATAAAACACGAAAAGTGTTTTTACGGGTATTAAAGAAAAAGTTTTGTGCGAGAATGCAATGGAAACAATATTGAACGCTAAAATAAGCACTGGGAAAAATAAATTTGAATTATCTTTTGATAAAGAAAAAGAAATTATTTTAATTAAAGCAACCCAGCAGCCAGAAAAAAATAAAGCGAACAAAGAAATCATAAAAGAATTAAAAAAATTCTTCAAAGTTGACACACATATTGTTTTCGGACTTACGAGCAAAGAAAAAAAAATTAAAATTTATTTGCCAAAAGAAGAAGTCATAAAAAAATTAGAAGAACACACAAACTATTTCTAAAAAAACCCAATTAAGTAATGCAAATTACTGAGTTTGAAAAAAAAACAAAACAGCAAATTGCTTTATTAATTTACAAAATAAAATGCCAAAAAACAAGGAGAAGTGGTTAAAATGGCAAAGACATATTTAAGCGCAGTAAAGTACGAAGTACTTGCAAATTATGAAGTACAAGGAGTAGTTGAAAAACCAGACATTGTGGGAGCAATATTCGGACAATGCGAAGGTCTTTTAGGCGAAGACATGGACTTAAAAGAATTACAACAAGCAGGAAAAATCGGCAGAATAGAAATAACTGTTAACAAAGGAAAAGGAACAACAAGCGGAGAAGTTATTATCCCTAGTTCTTTAGACCAAGTAAAAACAAGTATATTAGCTGCAACAATTGAAACTGTTGAAAAAGTTGGACCATTCGAAGCGAAAGTAAAAGTTCTAAAAATTGGAGACACTCGAAAAGAAAAAAGAGATGTTATTGCAGACAGAGCAAAAGAACTACTAAAACACATGCAAAAGTTTGAAGGAGTAGAAAGCTCTGAACTTGCTGCAGAAATAAAAACTGATATTAGAACAGAAAAAATTCTTTTATTCAACGGACTACAAGCTGGACCAGAAGTAGAAAGTTCTCCAGAAATAATTGTTGTTGAAGGACGAGCAGATGTACTAAAATTACTAAGCTACGGAATCAATAACGCAGTAGCAATGAACGGAGGAAATATTGATACTCCACTAATTGCATTATGCAAAGAAAAAGTAGTAACTGTTTTAATTGACGGGGATAGAGGCGGAGAATTAAATGTAAAAAAATTAGCTTCATTAACAAAAGTTGATTTTGTTGCAAAAGCTCCTGATGGAAAAGAAGTTGAAGAACTAATGCAAAAAGAAATACTACAAGCATTAAAGAAAAAAGTTCCATTCAGCGAAGCATTCACTGGAAAAGAAAACTCTAGTGAACAAGCACCAGCATTTTTACAACAAAGAAATGATTTTAGACCAAACAACTTTGAAAGAAGAGACTTTGGACACCGAGATAATTTCCGACCAAACTTCAACAATGGTCCAAGAAATGATTTTAGACCACAAGGATTCAACAACCAAAGACATGATGATCGAGGAGTTCGACCATTTGATAATCGAAATAATTTCAGACCAAACAACTTCGAAAGAAGAGACTTTGGACACCGAGATAATTTCCGACCAAGTTTCAACAATGGTCCAAGAAATGATTTTAGACCAAACAACTTTGAGAGAAGAGACAATTTTAGACCAAACTTCCAACCAAGAGAAGAAATTGTTAATATTCCAAGAGTAGAAATCAAGCAAGAACTTCCAAAAGATTTGGAAAAATTGCGAAAAGTTTTTGACAAATTGAAAGGAAAGTCAAAAGCAACTCTACTAGATTCTAAGAAAAAGAAAATCAAGGAAGTAGATGTAAAAGATTTACTTTCAGAAGTTCAAGACTCAAAGAAAAAAGTAGATACAGTAATGTTTGATGGAATAATCACAAACAGACTAATAGAGGCGGCAAGTGCAAAAGGAGTAAGCACCATAATAGGTGTAAAGAAAGGAAATATTACTCCAAACGAAAAAGTAAAAACATTCACAATGTGAAAACTATTTTTTAATAAGTGAAGGGGAAAATCCTTTCACTTATTTTATTTTTTTAAAAATAAATAAAATATTTTATTAAAAACTAAAAAAAGAAGAAATGAGTAAAAGCAATTTTTAATTTACTTTTACCCAAAATTAAATTAATTTTTATTTTCTCTTAAATGGTCTTGCAACCTGTTCAACTTCTTCAATCGGTATTACTACAGCATTATTGAACATTAAGAACAATGCTAGTAGGAACAAAGCCGCCCAAACAAAGAAACAAGCTACTGGTTGAACCAATGCTGTTGCTGCTTGACGAGAAGTCATACTTAATTGCATAGCAGGAACCTGAGCCCCTGTAATTTGATACAATGAATTCTTACAATCTTGGAACCTTAATTCAGCTAAAAGCTGGTCAGACCCCACAAGAGAAGTTAATTCATTTTTTCCTGAAAATTCAACACACTTATTGAAATCCCTAACTGACTGCCAAGAATCAAACATCACAGCAGCTGACTGAACAAGCATTAGAACAGTTATTATTCCTAGAAAAACTCCGAGAACTTGCGTCCAGCGAAATTCCTTAGTTCCAAGCCTGAGCAAAATAGTTTTCCGCACAAACATCACCTTTAGTAATAACAACCAAAAACCCATATTTAAGCTTATGGCAAAGGACCCAAAATTAAGAAAAAATATAATTTAACTACAAATTAAAATTATTTTATTGCATTAATGAAAAAATAGAAAATTTTAAAAAAAAACCCTAAAGTCAAGGTTTAAAAAAACACTTCAAGAAACATTTTCTTATACAACAATAAAAATAGCTACAAAGTGGCTAAAAATAGTAAAATGGGCTCGTAGCCTAGCGGTTATGGCATCACCCTTACAAGGTGGGGGTCGTCGGTTCGAATCCGACCGGGCCCATTTAAATTAATTAAAAACTAGAAAAAAACAACTCTACTTTTAAAAATCAAATTCTTAACCAAATATTAATAATAACTAAAATCATACTAATTGTACATGAAAAAAATAATATTTTTTTTAGTACTCCTCTTTTGCATAAGTTTTTGCTATTCAGAAGATATTTCTGCTGAATCTATTTACCCAACCACTGTTGGAGAACTAAACGCCATAGTGACTTTGTATGGGCAAGGAACAATAAGCGGACTTAAAACTGGAGAAGAAGCAAAATTTCAAACAATAACTTTTCAAAACACGCCACTACAAAATGTAAAAATAATTAAAGAAGAATTAATTATAGATGGAACAATTTTTTATTCAAAACCAATTCTTGATAAATTTGGAAACAAATACGCTTTATTTAACATAACAAAAAATGGTTCTTTTAGTTATGAAATAGTTGCAGAGGTAAATATCATTACAGCAATCCCAGAAATAATTGATTCAAAAATAATTGAACCAAGCGAAGCACTAAAACAATACACTCTTGCAAGCGAAAAAGTAGAAAAAGATTCAGTAGAAATAATAAATCTTACAAAAAACAAATTAGTAACAACTGATTTTCTTGATACTTTAAACACAACCATACTTTGGGTAAATGATTACGTTGAATATGCAACAGGAAATGAATTTAACAAATATTATTTACAACAAAAAACAGCAGTTGAAACACTATTAAACAAAAAAGGGGTTTGTGATGAATTTGCTAATCTTGCAACCGCTATGCTTCGAGCAAAAAATATACCAACTAAACTGGCTATGGGAATAACATATGATGGATCAAATTGGGGAAACCACGCTTGGCTTGAGGTATACAATGAAAAACAAAAAGAATGGATTCCTTCTGACCCAACATTTAGAGAAACCGGATTTGTTGATGCAACCCACATAAAAATGGGTTCATTTAGCGATGTTTCATTATCTTTGGCAAAAGCAACTTACCCACAAACAGCAAATATTTCATTCGACACCCAATCAAAATTACCAAAAGTAGAAATAAAAAATTTAAAATATTTTAATTTAGTAACACTAAGCGCAAAAGACCAAGAAATAAAAACAAACACGTGGAATGAAATAAAAATAAATATTACTAACAACACTAACCGAGTGTTAAACGCACCAATAAGCATAAAAGAAAACTACAACGAAATACTTTTTATGGAAAAAAAACAAACAGAAATACTTGCCCCAAAAGAAACAAAAGAAATTACTTTCAAGATATACCCAACTATAGATTTAGAAGAAAACCAAATCGCAAAAGCAACTTTGACTTTTAATAGTTTATCTCAACCAATAAAACAAAATATTACTATAACAAAAAGCAAACCAATAGAAAACGGTGAACTAATAATTGAAGATATTACACCAATTGCACACGAAGGAACACTACTAATCCAAATAAAAGCAATTAATTATTTTAATTCAGACAAACAAATTGATTACAATATAATAAGCAATTCATTTTCAAAAACACAAACAGAAATTATTCCTAAACTAAGCGAAAAACAAATCGAAATAAAAATTGATAATTATAAAAACGAAAATTATTTAATCAAAATAAACACTCCTACAAGCATCTACACTCAAACAATAACAACCACGCAACAAACACTAATCACTTCAAAACCTTTAGAAAAACAAACAGTAGTAGAACAAAAAATCGATTCAACCGATACAAACAATGCAGAAGGAATAATGCTAAAAAATCCGCTAATTATAATGATAGGAATACTAATTGTTGTAGGACTACTTCTAATGGGAATCCTTTGGACAAACAAAAGATATGTTTAGAAACTTCAAAAAAAGCAGGTTTTTAAACAATACACGAAAGAAGAATAATTAATGATGTTTGCAAAGCAAATGAACAAAACAAAGCGATCGTTGCCATAGCGACCTTTTAAAAAAAGGTCGACGAAAAACGCAACGATTAAAAGCTGCAAAGCAGCAAAAACAAAAACAAAGCGATCGTTGCCATAGCGACCTTTTAAAAAAAGGTCGACGAAAAACG
>CAZSDT010000005.1:0-27897 GCA_964605745.1 uncultured archaeon
ATGCTCGCTTTCATCCGCATCTTAAAAGATGCAGATTTCCCGCTCGACTAATTAAAAAAACTAATTTTTACAAAGTTGGATTTTTAATTTTCTTAAACAACTCATAAAATTCAATCAAGTTAGGTGATTGTTGGTAAGTTTGTTTAAACCAATCAAGATCCACTATACTTTGAGCTTCTTTTAGAAGACCTGCTTTATACCCTTCTTCAGACCCACTTTGAGTTAATATTCTTTTCATTTCATTCAAAAGTAACGCCTTACCCTCAACCCCTTCAACAAACTTTCTATTTAATAAATTTTCAATTGAAGTGATCACTTCTTTCTCAGAAAGGTCTTTTTCATTCAAAAAATAAGTACACTTCCAATCCCCTTTTTCTTGCCAAAAATGAGTGGGGTTTTTTCCAGTTTTAAAAAAATCTTGTAAAGTTTGAAATGCAACTTGAGGAATAATTACACAATTTTTACCCGGTCTAATATAAGGGTAATTTGATAAAATACCTTCTCTATGATAGTGATAATTTTTTCCAGAACCTTTATACACTGCTTGGGTATAACCATAAATTCCCCTAAAAAGTTTTTGATAGGTATAAGATGAATGTTTGGTTGAATCAGGAAGGATAAACCTATATTGAACAAAATAAGATTTTATTGACATTTTACCCCCACCCCACACTTCCATTAATACCTTATAATAATACAATAAAATATTTCTTATGTATAATATATATACATATTGTTATTAATTAATATTTCTTTTTTTTAAAATTTTGATAAAAAGAGATGGTGTCCAGGAAAAGATGTTCTTTTTTGAATCAAAAAATAATGGTTTTTTAGGTTTAAAAAAAGAGATTGTTTTTTTAGTTAAAAAAATTAAAATTCACCTTTTTTTAAAAAAATTATTTTAAATTTAAAAAAGAGTCTTAAGTTAAGTTAAAAATTTAAAAATGAAAGTAAGGGGAGGCCTTACCTTCTAGAATATTTATATCTTAATTGAGTAGCTGCTGGTTGCTCTTTTTCTTCATCTTTAGGCTGATCTGTAAAAGGTATTTCTCTACTTGAAACAATTATAATATCCTTTACTGACTTAACATTCCTATAAGGAATACTTTTTTCAGCTAAGATTTTTTTTGCATCCATTTTAGTTTTAACCTTCAATGGCTCTGTTGTTATTGTTTCTAGCTTTCCTTTTTCTAAGTTAATGATTATATCATATACCTTACCTTTATATCCAGCTTCGAAATCGTAAACATCCATGCCGAAAAGTTTTGACAATCTAACGCTCATAATTAATCCTCCCTCTATTTTGTTACGCTAAGAAAGACAATGAAGTATTTAAATCTATTCTTCAAAATAAAAAAATTAACTTTGGTTTGAAAAGCAAATAACCCTACTTCTACATAAGATTTTGGTTTATTTTGATTTTTAAAAAAAGATTTTTCAAATTAGCTTTTATTAATGGAACAATGGGGTGTCAGTGAGTTCTTGTTTTTTTATAATTTATCAAGCGGGCTAACAACTTTTTTGAGTTGATCATTAGCAACACTAGTATAAATTTGAGTGGTGTTTAAACTACTGTGTCCCAAAAGAGTTTGAATATACCTAATATTAGTTCCAGCTTCAAGTAAATGTGTGGCATAAGAGTGACGCAAAGAGTGGGGGGTAACATGTTTATTTATTTCTGCATTAGTGGCTGCTTCTCTAACAATTCTTTGAATAGTATCAGTAGTAATTGGTTTTCCATTTTTTTTTGAAAAAACAAATTCTGATTGAATTTTCTTTTTTGTTAAATATTTTTTTATTCCATGAATCCATTCTTTTGATAAAATAATAATTCTATCTTTATTTCCCTTTCCAGCTCTAACAGTTGCAGTTCTCTCTTTAAAATTGAGTTCCTCTACTTTAATCTTAGTTACTTCACTTACTCTGCACCCTGAACCATACATGAATTGCAACATTAATCTATTTCTTCCAAAATGAGTACTCTCAAACAATTTTTTTATTTCATCACGAGTAAGAACCTTTGGAAGAGATTTTGCTTTTTTTGGAATCTTAATTTCTTCTAAAATTGCTTTCATGTGATTTTTTTTAAATAAATATTGCAGTGAAGCATGAATTAAGGATAGGGTTGCATTATTACAATTTTTTTCTTTTTTGTAAGCAAGGTAGGAAATAATATCTTGTTTTACTAATTCCTCAAGCGGTTTATTAATAAAATAAATCATTTCTCTTGTATAAATTAAATACATTTTAATTGTTTTAGAAGAATATCCTTCAACAATTAGTTCTTGTTTTAATTGAGTTAATATTTGTTCAAATTTTGGATTAAGTTCAATTTGATTTGTCTGTGCTTGAGTAAGAGGAAGTTCTTCTTTAGGGGAAGTGGGGGGTGAGAGAGAAGTAGTTATTGGAGCATCAATTAAATTATCCTGCATTTTAATCAACAGAAGTTTAGGTCTTTTTTGTTTAAATAGTTGCTCTTTTTTATATTGATTATTTTAATATTTTTTTTAAAAAAGTAAGGTTTTTAAACGTGAAAGGAATAAGTTTAATGTATGTTACGAAAGCCACAAAAACCTCCAGAAGGAGCAAAAATGAAAGAAACTGCAGACATGCTTATTTGGCGAAAAGACTTTGAAAAAATGAAAATAGAGGATCATAAAAACAAGTTAAAGGAACTTGGGTTAGATGATGAAGATTTAGGTGAATTTGAAGCGCTTAAAAAAGGCGAAAAAACACTTGAAGATGAATTTGGTGAAGCTCCGGCAGAAGAACCAAAAGTAAAAAAGAAAGGCAAAAAATAATTTTTTTTTAAAACTGATTTATTAGAATTATTTTTTTAAATAATTTTGTTTTTTATTTAAATTTTATTTTTTAGTTGCAACTAATCCAGAGCTTTCTGCGTGATAAGAAATATTAACAAATCCACTTTTTTTAAGCATTTTTTCAACAGTTGGCCAAAAATTAGTTCCTTTAGTTTTACCAGGGTTTGGGCAATAATGATAAAATAATCCCTTTGATTTTAGAACTCTGTTTAATTCTTTATAAAATTCAATCGAATAAAGTTCTTTTCCAAAAGAAGTTGTTGGGGGGTCATGCAAAATTCTATCAATTGAATTATTTTCTATTTTTTTAATTCCTTCAACAACGCTTGTAGTAAATAAATTAATTTTAGGGTTAGTAAAAAGTTCTTCCGAAAAAGGGTTATATTTAGCCATTTCTAAAACATGTTCATCTTTTTCAAAAACAATTACTTTTTCACAATCTTTTTGGTTTGCTTCAATTATAGAAGTATAACCCAAACCACAACAACAATCAAGTATAATTCCTTTAATTGGGGAAATTTCTTTAACCATTAATTCTGCGCTTGTTTTTGGGCTGATTGTTTTAAATCGATGCATGGGTACACTTGAAAGCATAATTGTTGGCCAATCTCGTGTTGGTTTTAATTTATAATAAAGATTAGTATCTTCACCGAATAATTCAATAGCAAGAACTTTGCCGTCAATAATAGTATAAAAAGTTTCTTCTTTAGTTTTTTCTAATTCCTTAAATTTTATTTTTTCTCCCCTAATTAGTGCAATTTGTTCTTTTAAATCAATAAAAATTTTTTCTTGGGTTTTATTTAAATCTAAACTTAGCAAAATAAAAGGGTGTCCAGGAAAAGAAGTGTTTGTTTTAGTAGAAAGTATCTTTTCTGCATCCTTTTTGGTCAAAATGGCTAAATTATGCATTATAATCAATTATATTTGAGTGGAAAGGTTTATATATGACCTCAACACAGGTATGTATTGGAACTATTTTTAGAAGTTTCCTAAAGTTTAAAATGGTGGGTCTATGAGTAATATATTGTTGAAAATGGATGTAGATGAGGAATTAAGATTAAGTCTACTTTCACAAGAATTAAAAATGAGATCTAAGCAACCTGAAGCTTGGACTAAAACAAAATTTAGAAAATATGCAAATTTTGGAAGAAATAGAAATAAAACTGCAGAAGAAATTTTAAATGCAGAACCAAAAACAATGACAAAATCTGCTTTGAAGAAGTAAATCTTCTTCTTAGCAATAGTTTTTCTTTTTTATTTAATTTATATAATTTTTATTATTCAAAAATTAGTTATTTAATTATTTTTTTGAATAATATTTTTTTAAAAAAATAAAAAAAGTGATTATTTTACTTAATCACTTCAAGAGTTCCTTTTTTTCCAGCGCTGATTTGAATTCTTCCCTTATATTCAGAAACCCATCCGTTGGAAATTTTTACTTTATCCCCATCATTAACTTTTTTATAATCATCATTCCAAAGAGTGAGAGAAACTTCTTCCCCATCTTCATCCTTTACTGCCGCATTACAAACAGTCCCTTGTCCTTGAGCACTTGCAAAAGCTCTTGGTTCACCCTTAGTTACTACTTCAACTATTATTTCATCAAATCCTGTAGCTGGTTTTAATTCTTTTATCTTCATTAGAACACCTTTAAACTAAAAAGATACAAAATGATTAAAAAAGCATTTGTTTGTTGATATTTATTTCTTTAATTTGTACATACTCTTTTTCATTTAAGAAAAAATTAAATAATTTTTTGTATTTTTAGCTAGAAAACTAATTTTGTTTGTCTTTATAATTGAATTATTTATTTTTGTTAATTATTCGTGTGCCCTTGCAAGTGTGTTAATTTTTTTCTGTTCTTAATATTAAACTAATTTTGTTTGAAATTGTATTAAATATATCTTAATTTTTGGGTTTTTTGTTAGTTTATTAATTATTTTATTTTTTTTTACAAAAAAATGGTTTAATTAGAACAATTTTTTTTTAAATGCTTCTTTTGAACCCTTTTTATTTATTTTCTTTTAAATAATACTTGATTAAAGATGGGTTTTCTCTTTTTAGATATAGAATCCTTAGTGGATCCAAATGATCAAAAATCCGGATTAAACCCTTTTCATGAGAATAGTAAGGTTATTGTAATTGCTTACAATTATTATTCTACTCACGCTGCTCCAAAAGAAGGACAAATTAAATCTCCTTCATTTTTACTTGAATGGGAAGCAGGTTCGGAAGAAAAAATTTTAAAAGAGTTTTACAATGTACTTAAATCAATTGAAAAAAAAGAATTTAACAGCGGGGATGAATTTTTAAAAATAGTTGGATTTAATCACTTGGCTTATGATTTAAATTATTTATTTTGCAGAATGACAAAACACAATATTGCTCCTCAAAAAGAACTTTTTAATCTTCTTTTTACAAATCCAAAGCATATTGATATGGCTCAACTTGGAATGGCTGTTTCAAAAGCAACCAAACGAGATGAGGATTTTAGAACAATATCTCAAAAAACAATTAATTCTTATTATGAAATACCAATTAAAGAAGCAACAGGGAAAGATGTTTCTAAATTTTATTTAGATAAAGATTATGCAAAAATAATTAAATATTGTGCTGAAGAATTTACTTTTGAACTTTTATATCAAAGTTTACTTCAAACATTTCTTCACTAAAACTATTTTTTTTGTTTTTTTTTTAAAATATTAAATTTTGTCCTAATTATTGTAATTAAGAATAAAGTATTTATACTCCAAACACTCTATTTTGGATTGGATAAAATGGATCAAATAATAAATTCTTGCCAAAGAGAATTATCTTTGTGTAAATCCCTTGATTCAAAAGGAAAATGTTTGACTGACGAGTGCTTTGCTTTTCCAAAAAACCTAAAATAATTTTTTTAATTAAATAAGATTTATTTATTAATTCTTTTTTTCTAATTAATATTATGAACTTATTGATAACCGGCACGCCTGGCACAGGAAAAACATTAATTTCAAAAGAACTTGGTAAAATAATTAAATCAAAAGTAATTAATGAAAAAGATTTTGCATTAAAAAATAAACTTGGCTGTTTTAATGATGAAAATGAATTAGAACTACCTGTTTTGGCATTGCAAAAAAAAGCAAATTCTTTTCTTTTAAAGAACAAAAACATTATTTTTGAGGGACACGTGTTTTGTGAAACAAAATTGAAAGTAGATTTAGTTATAGTACTAAAAGTAAATCCGGAAGATTTAGAGCTTCGGCTTGAAGGAAGAAGATATTCCCCCGAAAAGATAATGGACAATGTGTTCTGTGAGGGAATAGATTATTGTTTAAAGTATGTTAAGAAAAATTATTCTAAAAACAAAATTATTTTAATTAATTCAAACCCTGATTTTAGATTTACTTTAGCAAATATTTTGGATGAATTAGAAAAAAAGGGTTATTTTAGTGCTAAAAAGTAAAATTTGTCTCTCTGGTAACGTTTTAAAACCTGTTTTAAATAAAAAGAATCATATTGAGTGATTTTATGAAACAATATTTAATTTTAATTTTTATTATGTTGCTTTTAAGTAACGTAATGGCTTTTGAGGCGCCTTTAGCCGATTTTGGGTTTAAAGATATAAATACTTCAGTTATTTCATCAAAAGAATGTCAAACCATAGATGTTAATTTAATAGAACCTAGTTTGGGTGAAAAAGGTGTTGGATTAATTTCATTAAATGCAGTGTTTGGCGGAGCTGAAATAGATAATACTTACATCTCAATTTCAATTAATGGGCAAGAAGAAAAAATATTTTGGAAAGAATTTTTTTCCTGTACTAACGATTCTTGTTGGGCCAGAGTTTACTTGCCCCAAATCAAGGAAAGTATTAGTACTGTTGTAATTTGTGCAAGTCTTGGGGGAAATACAACAAATGTTTTTGTTTCAAAAAATTCTTTAGTTGGAATTTATGATATTCCTTTGTTAGAAATACAAAATACTGCTCCGTCGGAAATATTTTTAGGCGATCGAGCAAAAATGAATATTATTGTTTCAAATAAAGGAACAAAAAATTCAACGGTTTATTTGCAATTTGTTCACCCTGATACAAGAGCAAAAGTTTCTATTTCTAGCTTTGATATAGTTGAAGGAGATTCAAGCGCAACAACATCTATTTCGCCTGGTGAAACAAAACAATTTGTATATTATATTAAACCAACTTTGATTAGTTCTTATAATTTGCCTTCAGCAGCATTGTTTTTTACAAATAATTTTAATGAAGAACAAGTATTAATCAGCAATCACCCTACATTAAGTGTAGTTACTCCAAAGCAAATTGAAGTTTCATTAGTTACCATATCACAAGAAAACCCTGTTTCTTTTAAAGCAATATTAAAAAATAATTGGGGTGTTGATTTTAATGGAACAATAATTATTTCTCCTCAAACAAAAATAAAAAATTCTTTACAATCTGTTTTTGTTTTAGCTAAAGGTGAGCAAGAAATTGTTTTTGAATCACTTCAAACTGACATAAGTAAAGAAAAATTTTTTGTAACAGTGATTGATAATAATAATATTTATGTTTCTAATATAATAGAACTAGAGTTAGAACAAAACCAATTGCCTTTAGGTGTAATACTTGCTATTTGTGGTGTATTAGTAGGTTTGTTAATATTTGGTTGGATTTATTTTAATAAAAAATAAAGTTTAAATAAATTAATTATTTTATATTTTTTCCCATTCTTCTATTATTTTTTTCTTTTTTTCGCTATCTTCTTTTTCTTTTTTTCCAAGTTTATTTTTTAATACAAAAGCAACAATAATAATTAATATAATTGGTAAAAAAGTAGTAAAACCCAAAAAATTTTGCATTGGGTTTTTGCTGTCAAATAGCATTAAATAAGCATCAACATAATTATTTTCATCAATAAGTTTTTTTCCTTCAACTAAAATTTCTTTTTGAAATTTATTATCAACTGCATTATTAAAAGCCAAAATTGCCTGTTTTTTCATTATTTCAATAGCTTCCCATATTTCTGTCTTGATTGGATTTAGTTTTTGAATTTTTTCTTCAATGGTTAAGTTTGAATTAGTTATTTCTAAAATAAGAAGCCTTATTTTATCAATTCTTGATTGTGTTAGGGGTAAAATGAATTTTGCTTTTATTAAAGCAGAATTATTTTCAATTAATTCCTTTTCAATTAAATCTAATGTTGTGTTGCAGTAATCTAAATCTGAATTTAGCTTGTTAATTAGTTCTTTCTGTTTTATTAAATTATTTTTATCAACTTCTTTTGAAATTTCTAAAAAATAAGAATAATCCTCTTGAAGATGACTAAATATTTTATTAGTTTCGGCGGGGTCAAACGCAAATTTTTCATCAAATATTTGTTTTTTTTCAAAAAATGAATTTTTTAATTTATTTAAAATTTCACTATTTTCAGTTTTATTATTAATGTTTTGCCACATTTTTTCAACTTCACTTTTTAGTTTATTGTCGGCTGAAAAATATAAATTTACTAATTTATCAAATGCTTTAGCAATGGCTTTGTCAGAATCAAGTTGTTCATTAATAATTGAATCTATTGTAGTTCCTATTTTTTCAGCCTCTGTAGTAAGCCCCAAATCATATAATTCTTGTTGTTTTTTTCTAAGTTCTTCTATTTTTTCCAAAAGTTTTTGTTTTGTTAGTTCAAGATTAGTTTTATTTTTTTCATTCAATTCTATTTGTTTTATTTCTTCTGAATTTGATTCAAAAATACGTTTTATTGATTCTAGATTATTTTCTTCCCTGATTTTTTTAGTTGTTTGTGCTTTTTGTAAATAATCGTGTTCAATAAAAAAAGATTCTTGTTTTTCTAATCCTTCTTTATAATAATCTAATGCATTATTTGTTTTCACCCATAATTCATAATATTTTGTTTCTTTTTCTAAAAATTCTTGATTAAGAATTATTACTTTGTTTTGCACTTTTTTTATTTCTTTTTTTGTATAATCTTGTGAATAAACAATTATATCTGTGTTTGTTGAAGGTAATACAATAAATAAATTTGCGTTTAATTTTTTTGGAAAATTGTTTTGTGCAGTTATTTTGTAAATTAATGTTTCGTCAATATCTGTCGTTTCTGTTTTTATTAGTTCTTTAGTTAAATTAATTGCCTCGGTTAAATAATAAAAAACATCTATTTGTGTGTCAATTTTAATATTATCAACAACAAATTTTGTTTGATTATTTTCATTTACAAAGAAAGTTTCAATAGAATCAACTAACACAATTGTGTTAGTTGTTTTTTGGGGTTGGTTTGTTTGAATTAGCATTTTCTGCACTTGAATTTTTGGGGTTAAATATATTTGTCTTTTTAATAAACTTTCTTCATTTGTCACATAGATAAAAGAATCTTTTTCTTCCGAATTTATTGTAATTGTGCGTTCAAAGTCAATTGAAATTTTGCCTGTTGGTAAGTAAATTAAATTAATTGTTTTACCTATTATTGAATCAACACAAGCATCTTTTGAAACTATTTGATTAAGATCAAAATCAATTTTAATATAAATTTCTTTTTTTATTTCCCTAAAAGGGTTTGTAATAATTAGGCGCATTAAAGAAAAGTTAGTTTTATTTATTTGAATTATTTCCGAATTTAATTTTGATACAACAATATTTTTTTCTATAAAATAAATTATTTTTTCTTCAATCATTTGGTTTAGTTCTTGGTTAAGGGTTGTAATTTTTTCTAAAATGCTATATTTTACATTTGAAATTTTTTCAAACACTATTTTATTGTTTTTAAAATAATCTTCAAAGAGTTGTGCTTCTTTAAAATATTTTTCTTTTAATAAAAAAGTTGCATTTTCATTAATTTGAAAAGCAATTTCTTCAAATTCTTTTAAATTGTTTTGAAGTTTTTTATATTCTTCAAGTAATTTTAAATAGTCTTTATTTGTTTGTAGTTCATTTTCAACTTGTTTTTTTATTAAATTACATTTTTCTTCAAATTCATTTAAATTTTCTTTAGTGACTTCAATTTTTTTTAATTCATCAAATTGTAAGTTTAATTCAAACAACTTTTCGTTGATAAATATTTTCTCTAAAAAAACAACACATTCTTTTATTGAGTCTTTTTGAGTTGCTTGAAGAAGAAGTGTGTTAGTTAAAGCTTTATTTAATAATTCTTTTTTGATAATTAATTCTTGGCAGCTAAGCAAACTTTCTTTTCCAGTTGTGTTCTTTACTCTTGATGAATAATATTTTATATCTTCAATTAAAAGAATAATTTGGTTATCATTATTAGTTATGTCAATTTCTTTATTTGATTCTATTTTGCAGGCATTAATTAATTTTTCTTCAAAACCATTTATTTTAAAATTTAATAATAAATTAATTTCATTAAAATTAAGTTCTAATTTTTTTAATGTATTTAGTTCTTCTCCTTTAGTCAAATTTGCTTTTGATTTTTTTTCTTTTAATTTAATAAATTCATTGATAGCTTCAGTTGATTTTTTATTTATGTTAGAATCTGTTGTAATTGTTTTTTCCAATAATTTATTTGCGAGTTCTTTAAATTCTTCTGAATTATCAATTTTTTTTAATAATTCTTTTGTTTCTGCTAATTTTTCTTCATTTTGTTTCCACAAATCACTAATTTTTTTATTTAATTCTAACTGGTTATCACTTGTTTTATTTATTAAATCAGAAAATCGTTTCAATGCAGAATTATTGTTTCCTCCAAGGTCTGAGTATAATTTCATAAATTCATAAATAGGGAAATTTTGCAATGCAAGAATGCTTTGTTTTTTAAAAAAAAGGATTTCTGCTTGATTTATTATATTTTCAAACAAATTTGTTATAAATGGAAAATATGCTTCTTGTTCTATTCCAATTTCTTTTAATATTGTGTTGTTAATTAGACTAAAATTTTCTATCCAAAAAGGGGTTTTTTCTACAAGCGTTGGGAACTTTTTAGCAGCGCTTGATTTTGCAAAACTTTCTGCTTTTTTCATGTAATATGAAACATAGGTGTCCGAATTTGTCGGACCAGTGTTTAATTCAGATATTATTTGCCTAAATTCAATTAAATTTGAATAAATTTTTTCTTCTTTTAATAAATCAATTTCTTCTTTTGATAATTTTTTTTCTTCAAGTGAAATTAAATTAAAACTTTTTTTTATTCCCAAATCAAGTTCTAAAAAAGAGGTGCTTATTAAGTCCTGTGCTTGGTTAAGTGCTCCTGCGGCTTTAATCGGGTCTGCGTTTTTACAATAAGTTTGAATATTTTTTTGTTCTTTTAAGGACAAATTATAAAAATACCAGCTTCTTGCCACATGGTTTTTTATTTCATATAATTCACTTTCTTCTTCATATCCTAGTTTTGTTTTAAACAAAGTTGATACTTTTTCAAAGCAACTGCTCTCAGTTTCACAGTTTGGTAAATATGCATAACTTTTGCTTGAAAGGGAGACACACAAGTTTTTTTCTGAACGCGTCATTTCGGTACATCCGCTTAATAGCAATAATAGCAGGATTACACTCGCAAAAATTATTGTTTCATTTTTCATTAAAGAGTGTGTTTTTGTCGTGGTTTAAAAAACTTTATATTTTTTCGGCGATTGCCAAACAAAAAATTGCTTGTTTTTAATTAAATTGTTTCTTCATTAAAATCTTTGGTGTTTTGCTTTTCAATTAAGTTCCTTGTGGCACACTTTTCGCTTGCATTCTTACTTTCTGTTCCTAAAGCATAGTATAAGCAATCGTTTTCTGCATTAAGCAGTTGGTTTGTACTTTTTATTGATGCACAGCCAGCCGTACTCATTTCTGTTAGAATTGGGTTGAATAAATAATATTGTAAAAAGATTCCAATAATAATTCCAATTAAAAGAACAAATATTAGCATTTTGCTTTTTTTGAATAATCCTTTTGGGATTATGCTTTTTTCATTGACTAATTCTTCATAGTCTTCATCAGGATCTTTTAGTGACATGATTAATTTTTAGGTTTTTGGTTAATAAAAATCTTTGTTATACATTTATTTTTTATAATAAAATTATTTTTTGTATTAAATTTGTCTTATACATAATTATTTTTTTGTTATGGTTTATTTTTTTTAAAATTAATTTTGTAAATTTTATTTTACATAACAAAATTTAGTTTGGTTTTCGTTGTGCAAACGTTTATAAAGCAGTTAGCCTTTCTATTTGTAAATTAAGTTTTTTGGGTGTGAAAATGTATAAATACACAATAGCAAGACAATTGGCTTCCAAGCGAGTAATCACTAATAGAGGGGATGAGGTTGGCAAATTAGTCGACATAGTAGTTTCTGAAATTGGTGGAGACGTAGAATACTTGGTAGTAGAAGTGGATAGAACTTCTAGACTTTTATCAAAGCTCGGAAAAGTTGACAAATTGGTAGAAATACCTTATGCGTCAGTAACAGCAGTGAGTGATGTATTCATTGTTGACGAGAGAGAAATTTTAGAAGATGTTCAAGGAAAAGAATAAAGTTATATTAAATTAGCAGGCACTTTGTATTAGAAGTGTGCTGCTTTTTGACTTTACCTTGGCTAGTTCGCTTTTACTTAACTTGTCAGTTTTTTTGCCTGAATAAGGCGTTTAAAGATTTTTTCTTAAAAAAAGACTATTCATTTTTTGGTGTTCTATTTTGGGATTTTTATTTACTTAATTTTTTTGTTTAATTCTTTTGTTTAATTTTGTTTAATTTTTTTTGTTTAGTTAATAGCATTAGTTGAAAGTTACAATTAGTTTTTTCTTTTTAAAATCAAGTTCTTTAATTAAAGGTTTTACTTTATTTATTTTATTCATAATCTCACTTTCTGTTAAATTTTTGTTTTTTGCAATGTTAATTGCACCAATTAATTCCTTTAACTCATTATAATGTAAATAAATTTCTTCTCCTTTCTTTTGGGTTTCTTCTAATTGGACCCTAATTCCATCCAGTTGCATTTGTCTTGATTTTAAGTTTTTGAGGTCTTTGTCTTGTTTTTTGCTGTCTTTAACATCATCCTCTTTTTTGGGTGTGCTTTCAAGCTGGGAAAGAAGTAAAGAATTTACTGCAAAATTAATAGACTCAAATTCTTTGTCTTTTGTTCCCAAATCTGTTGTAAATAAATTATTTCCTACCAAATATGCTTTTTCTTGTTTTGAAGAATAAATTTTTTTTAATTGGTTTAAAATAATTATTGAAGTTTTTTTGTTAACTTCTTTTGCATTAATTATTTTATTAATTTTTTCATTACTAAACACAAGTTCAAGTATTTGTGGAGAAACATTTAGAATATCGATGCATGCACCAAAAAGAGTTTTTTCGCTTTTTTTTAAATTTTCAAAAAAATTATTCTCATTTTCTTCCAAAGGGCTTATTCCTCTTGAAGATGGAAATTTGTATTCTTCTCCTTGTTCTAATTTTCTGTCTTTCCATTCTTCTTTTCTAAATGCTCTTAAGATTTTATTGTTTTTGTCGCAGAGAATCAAATTTCCTTTTGCAAATAATTCAATTATTAGTTTGCATTCAGGAAAATCTATTTGAATTATCCTATCGAGTCCGTGTTGTTTAATCAAAACCATTCTTTGGTTGTAAAGAAATTTTTTTAAAAATGCACTAAATCCACCCGGGCTTTGTTTTGCTTGTAAGGATTGACTTGAAGCAAAAATTGCATTTGGTGCAAGAACTAATTGTTTATCTCCAAAATCTTTTGTGTGAACTTTTATTTTAATCCAATTATTTTCTAGTGTTTGTATATTATTTACAAACCCGTTTTCGAAGTAATTTAATTCTTCAACTAAATGGTGCAATGCCAAGTTACTAAGCTGAATTTCCATACTTATTTAGGTGTAGGGAGGGAATAAAATATTATTTAAAGAGCCGATTAGTGAATTAGTGTTTGTTATGGTTAATTATTTTTTAAAATAATTGTTTTGTATTTGTAATAAAAAAAGAGATAAAGTTCTTTACTGGAAGAACTTCATCATTATTGCAACTAGTCCTGGTCGTTTTATTAATTTTTTTGTCATTAAAACAGCCATATCAGTTTTACTTAGTGTTCCATTTCCAATTGCAAGTGCTTCATCCATTGTAATAGATTCAGCCAAGTAATTAAAATCATCATCATTTAGTTGTTCAAGTAAATGTCTTGACTTTAATCTTCGCTTTAATTCATTTCCTCTTAATTCAAACCACTCTTTTGTGTAACTTTCAATTGTTTTGTCAGTAAAATCATTTTTCTTAATTGCTCTTAATGCAACTTGTGCAGAAAGTCTTCCTCCTTCCATTGCTATTCCAATTCCTCCGCCGTGAATTGGATCAACCATGTGCCCAGCGTCTCCTGCAACAATTAAATTATCTGCAGTCATTTTGTCTAAAAATCCACCAACAGGTATTCCACCCGCATTAACTTCAATTATTGAACCATTTCTAAGTCCTGGCTGTGCTTCTATCCATCTATCAAGATAAGCTTTTGCAGTAAGTTTTGTCTGGCTAGAAACATACCCTCCAATTCCAATTCCTACATTCGCAGTATTATCCCTTTTAGGAAAAATCCAAATATATCCTCTTGGTGCAACCTCTGTTCCAAAAAACAAATGCAAACTATTTTCATCATATCCACTAATTCCGGTCATTTCATATTGATATCCCGAATCAGTATCATTTAAACTATTTTTAGTATTTAATCCAAGCATTCTTGCAACAAGCGAATCAATTCCATCACAAGCAAGAATCATTTTTCCTTTAAATTCTTTCATTTCATTATTTACTTCAACATTCAATTTTACAATTCCATTTTCTCTTTTTGCATTAATAACTTGGTGTTTTAATAAAATTTTTGCTCCAAGCTTTACTGCTTGTATTGCCAAATCTTTTTCAAACATTTTTCTTTCCAAAACATACCCTAATGCTTTTTTGCTTTTCATTTTTACATTCTTTCCATTGGGTCCATAAAGTACTGCTCCATTAATTTCTTGAACAGCCCATTCTTTTTTTGGTTTTATTTTCATTATGTCAAACCAACGGTTACTCAATCCTTCTGCGCACCTCTTTGGGCAACCGATTTCTTGTTTTCTATCTAAAATCAAAACATTAGCTTTTCCTTTAACAAGTTCCAAACCAGCTGCAAGTCCGCTAGGCCCAGCTCCAACAATTATTACATCATACAAAATATCATTCACAGCCATATTTTCACCTTTTACAATTTCTTCTCTAAACTCATTGCACTAACTGGGCAAATATTTACACAAGCCCCGCAATTAATACATTTTTTTTCATCAATAAAAATTCTTGTGTCTTTTAACACAATGGCACTTACCGGGCAAACACCTACGCAGGCCCCACAATACAGACATTTATTTGAGTTATTTCTAGCAACCATCTTTCCTCACCAAATAAAAAAAATTATACGAGTAGAGTTTATAAACCACTCTAAATGTGCTTGTTTTTATAATTCTTTAATATAATAATCTTTTTTCCTTTTAAATCCTTCCCCTAAAGCCATATTCTCATACACTTTTATCATATTTGCTCTTATGCGTGAAGTTGTCTCAATTTTAATTTGTTCAAACTCTTTTCTTTCAGTCGGAGTGCTTTCTTCAAACAAAATTTTGTCTCTAAGCTCCCTTCCTCTCTTACTCAATGCAAATTCTATTGAGGGATTTTTGTAAGAAGGGTGTGTTTTTGGTCTTCTTAAAAGTACTTGATTATATTTGTTCTTTTTTGCATTAGTTATAATTTCTCTGAGTAAAAATCTTGATGCTGTTAATCCAACCGAATTCTCAAAATCCCTTATTTGTTCAATAAATGCGGAACCTTGAACACTTTCAACAATAACTTTTTTATCTTTAAATCTTATTCGCGCTTCATAAATATGTTCTGCCGCATTTCCTTTCAAAGTTGGGTTAAATTTTAGTGCTACAGAAACAGGCGTTGGATAAAGCCCCCTTACTAAATCAACCATAAATGTCGCTCTTCTAGTTCTAAAAAAAGATGGTTTAAAATTTGCTAAAAAATTCTTTGCACTTTTATATTTGGCCAAACTACTTGCCATTTTAGCGTGTGTTAAAAAAAATCTTGCTCTTTGAGATTTAACTTTGTCTATTTGTATTTGTTTAGTTGTTTTTTTCACTACTTTTTTTTTCAATTGGATCATAAATATATAGTTGATTATCTAATTTATTCTAAAAATTGTTCATATTTTTCAGAATTAAATCTGTACAAAAATCTTTTAATTTTTTGGCCTTGGAAAGAATAATTTTTCAAAACATCTGATTTTATTCCCTTATATTTTTCAATTTCAAATTCTTGTGCTGGATCAAGAATCAAAAAATCCTTATTAATTTCAGTTATTACAAACGCATGCGTCTTTAAGTCATCAAGTTCTGCAATAATTAATTCTGCTTTGTTGTCCCCTAGTGCTTTCATTGAAGCACAAAGAAAAACAGCCAAGTCTTCATCATCCGCAACTTTAGCTTCAATTATTTCTCTTGGGGAAAACCAATAGTTTACACTTAAATCAATATCAACAAATTCAATTTCTTTTTGAATAAATTCAAAAACCTGTTTTAATGCATTAAAATAATCATCTTCAAAAGAATAGGATGCATCTTTAAAGTCAGAAATAAGCGATTGAATGCTAAGATCTGTTCCATCAACAAGGGATTTAATTTCCCCAATAGTTCTCTTTTCGTGCTCGTTAATTATTGAAGCATATTTGTCCAGCAAGTATTTGCACAATTTAACCTCATTTTCGAGCTTATTCATAATAATATATTCCAATCAAAGGTTTAAAAAAAAGCTTCTTTGTGCTAAAATAGAGTTGATTTTAGATAAAGCTAATTTATTAAAAAAAATTACAAACAGGATTTTTTTTACACTACTCCATTTCCTCTTCCAAAAGTATGGTTTGTTTTAATGCGTTTTGAGCAAAATTTCGAGCTAAATCAATTTCATTTGATATGTTTCTTTGTATTACTTGTTTTTGCTTTTCCTCATTTTGAATTTTTTCTTTTAAGTTAAAAATTTCTTTTTGCATATCTTTTTGTTTTACAATTTCTTTTTCTAAATCCACTTTAGCCGCATTGTTTGAAATAATATTGTTTAAATCAATTTGTTTCTTTTGCAATTCATTCATTTTCCAAAACACTTTTCCAAAAAAGTCAAACTTAGATATTTCTTCAAGTGCTTCAAGTCTTTTTTCCTTTTCCTTATCTTTTAATTCTATTTCGCCACTTTCAATTAAATTTTTCATATCCTTTAAAATTTTTTTGAATGTTATGGCTTTTGGATCTTTTTTTAATGCCAAAATTGGATTAGTAATAAATAACTCAAGCATTTCTTTTTCTTCAGCGGGGACTTTTTTTCTTCCCGAATCTACAATTTGCTTATATCTTTGCAATGGCCTATCAATGTTCAAAAGTAACGCACTTATTTCAAGTTTAAGATCCTGTTTTGTGCTTGCTAATTTTACAAGTTCCTCTTCTGCATTTTTCGCTTCAAGCATTGCTCTAGTATTCATTTTTAGATTTATTTTTTCTTCTTGTTTTTTAACCGATTCTTCAAGCTCAACTATTTTTTCATTTAATGAATCAATTTCTTTTTTTGAATCAATTAATTCTTTTTTCTTTTTTAATGCTGAACCTATTTTTTCTTTAAAATTTTCAAATTCAAATAAATCTTTTTCATTAATAAATTTTTGATTCATTTCGTGCAAATTATTTAACAATCCTTGCAAATTTTCTCCTAACTCTTTCATTTCTTCTTTGTGATAAAAACTAGTGTAAGCAATATTTTTTCTAAAAGCATTAATTTCAATAACTAAAATTGCTTCGCTTTTTCCAGCATATCCTCGGTAAGAATTAATTTTGTTTTCAATTTTGCTTGGATCTATTTTATCCAAAAGTTTTTCAAGCTGAACAATTAACTGCTTTTTTGATGTTTCAACTGCGTGATTCAATCGTTCATTATTTTTTTCATCAAGCGGGGTTTGGTTAACTGATTTAATTATTGATTTTGCTTTTGAGTGTAAATATTTAATTTCAGAAATCTTTTTTGCAGAATAATCTTCAATTTCATTTTTCCTTGAAGCAAATCCTTTTTCAATAAGAAGAGGAAGGTTTTCAATGGTTGTTTTTATTATTACTGGTTCTTTTTTGAAAAGATTTTTAAAAAATAAAATAATTTTTTTTAATACTTGTGTCATGTACATTAAATGGATTCAAAAAGCATAAAAGGGCTTCTTCTTGTTTTTTTATATTTAAAAATAGGGCGGTAATTTACTTATCACCAAACCTAAAATAATCTATTTTTGTTAGGGTTTGGTAACTAGCAAACAGCCTTACTTGTTCAAAAATATAAGCTGTTTGCTATAGGCTAAATTTAAAACCATTAACTTTCCATTCTTTATTTATGCAATACAATCAAGAGCAATTAGTTGAACGAAACGAGAGTGGGTTTTTTTCTGCGTTAGAAGAACTTGTTGTTGAATTAAAAAAAAGAGATAATTTTGTGGTTATATTCCACCATGATGCTGATGGGAGTGCTTCTGGAGCAATTGCAATTAAAGCGCTTGAGAGAGAAGGGAAAAAAGTTTCTTGGCTATGTTTAAAGCAATTATATAAAGAAAATATTCCTCAAATTAGGGCATTAGGCGAAAATTATTTGTTTGTAGATTTTGGTAGTGGTCAATTAGATTATTTGGTTGAAGAATTCGGCGAAGATTTTTTTGTTTTAGATCACCACCAGCCAATTTTAGTAAATGGAGTAATGCCTAAATGCAAGTGGCAAGTTAATCCTCTTTTGTTTGGAATAAATGGTGGAACAGAAATATCCGGTTCGGGAGTAACTTTCTTTTTTGCACTCGCCTTAAATAAAAATAATTTTGATTTATCAGTTCTTGGTATTGTTGGAGCCTTAGGTGATATGCAGGATGCAAATTCCACTTGTGCATTAATTGGAATGAATAGAAAAATTTTGCAAATAGGTATTGATAATAAATTAATTGAAATAAAAAAAGATTTACGTTTATACGGCCGAATTTCCCGCCCCCTTGTTTCATTTTTAACTTTCTCTTCTAGTCCAGTTCTTCCCGGTTTAACTGCAAATGAAGATAATGTAAAAGCGTTTTTGACACAACTAAATATTCCTTTGCGTGATTCTTACACCCAAAAGTGGCTCACTTATAATGATTTAACTTTTGAACAGCAAAGAGAATTAACTTCAGCTTTACTTGTTTTATTGCTTGATAATAATACACCCGAATGGAAAATAGCAGAATTAATTGGCGAAGTTTATACTTTTTTAAAAGAAAATTCTTCTTCTCCGCTTTGCGATGGAAAAGAATTTTCCACAATGTTAAATGCGTGTTCTAGAAACAAGCACTCTGAAATTGCGCTAGCTGTTTGTAAAGGAGATAGGAATGAAGGTTATTCTAAAGCAGTTGCATTAATGGATGAACATAGAGAAAATTTGCGCAGAGGAATTGAATTTATTAAGCAAAGAGGAATTGAAGAAAAAAATTCATTTTATTTTTTTGATGCAGGCGAAGTTATTGATGAATCAATTGTAGGGGTAATTGCAGGAATGCTTTATGGTTCAATAATTTCTGAAGCCAAACCAATTATTGCCTTAGCACGAAATAAAGATGGGACAACAAAAGCAAGCGGAAGAGGAACGAGTGCATTAGTTCGCAGGGGATTAAATATTGGAGGTGCACTAAAAGAAATTTCTCAAGTTGTAGAAGGGGTTGAAGGTGGGGGGCACAGAATTGCTGCTGGCGCAAAAATTCCAACTGAAAAATTAGATATTGTACTTAATTTACTTGAAGAAAAATTTAAAGAACAATTAGGGTTGTAAATTAATTTTTGTTTGATTTTTTTTGATTTAATATTAATAAAAAGCTTTTTAATGCATTAAGAACAATATGATTAGTAAGAACTTGGGGTTGATTAGAATGATAACAAAAAAAGACACTGAGAGTGATATTAAAGAGTTTTTAAAAGCAAAAGTGCCCGAAGTAGAAAAAGAAATAGAAAATTACATTCCTAGAAAAGCAAGTGAAAGATGGATAGAATCAACTCTAGGAAAAACTGTTTTTGAATTAGATTTAGAAGCTTACAAAAAAGGAGTAAATGATCCTATTTGGGATTTACTAGACAGAGGGGGAAAAAGATTTCGCCCAGTAATGACTTGCATTGTAGCCGAAGCACTTGGCGGAAAGTGGGAAGATGGATTAAAAGTTGCTCCAATAGTTGAATTAATTCACAATGGTTGTGTTGAAGAAAATGCTTTAGTTTGGATGGCTGATGGAACACCTAAAAAAATGAAGGATGTTAAAGTAGGAGATTATGTTATTTCTGTAGATAAATTAGGTCAATTAAAAGAAAGAAGAGTTTCTTTTAAACATGATAATGGGGTAAAAAAAGTTTTAAAAGTTGAGAGTAATAATAGAACATTAAGTGCAACAGAAGAGCACCCTTTTTTAGTTGTAGAAAAAGAACAACCCTATCATTACAAAGTTACTGATATAGTAAAAGAAAAATTGAAAAATATTTTATTAGAAAAAAAAGAATCTTCGTTTTTGCTTGTTAAAAAAGCATTTAAAAAATCTAATTTTGGTGGCGTAAATCAGCGGGCAATATTTAATGCGTTAAGAGGGTACAAAAATTGTTTTTTACCTGAAGAATTTGTTGATTATTTAGTAGAAGAATATACATTAGAATGGAGTGATTTTGAAAAAAGTCAAGGTAGTTATGAAAAAGCAAATGTATCATTAAAATGGAAGAGGGCAAAAAATCTTGTCCGAGGTGATCTTTTAGTTGTTGGAAAAAATGTTTATTTTTCACAAGGTGAATTACCATCTATTCCCATAATTCGAAAAAATTTTAAAGACAGATATTCTATGCCAACAGAAATGACTCTTGAATTAGCTCAATTATGTGGTTTTATTATTGGAGATGGGCATATTGCAAAAGATAAAGTTGAATTATGCATTCCTGATTTTGTCCAAGGAAGAAAAGAGTATGAAGAATTAGTACAAAAACTATTTTGTGCAGAATCTTCAAAATATAAAGAAAGAATTACTCTTTGTTCCACTGCTTTAGTAAAATTATTTACTTATTTAGAATTAAATGAAAATCATTTAAAAATAAAAATTCCTAATTGGGTTTTTAAATTGCCAAAAGAATACAAACTTGCATTCATTAATGGGTATATTGATGCTGATGGAAGTATTGGCAAGATTGGAAATATTACTCTCGCTGCAGCAAATGAAGAATTGATTAGTCAATTTAAAATGTTACTTGACAGTATTGGATTTATTAGTGGAAATTTAAACAAAAGAGAAGTTTCAAACGAGCATTTTGCAAATTCAATAAAAAAGAAAACAATTCTTTATACTCTATCAATAAATCAAGCGCAAGCGACAAATTTAACTTCATTTAATTTGTGTCAAAGTTTGGTTAAAAATTCCTCTATTTTATCAAAACAAGTTATGTTAAGACAAGAAGAAAAAGTTCCTTCTCTTCCTGCTCAGTTAAACTTTGAACAATTAGGGTTTGTTGAAGTGAGAAATATAATTGAACAAGAACCAGTGCAGACTTATGATATTGAAGTGGATGAAACCCATAGTTATATTTGTAATGGAGTTGTAGTTCACAACACGCTTATGAGCGATGACGTTGAAGATGATTCAGTTGCAAGACGCGGAAAGCCTTGTGTGCATAAAATATTTGGAATAGATACCGCAGTTAACACGGGCGCAATAATGTATTTTTGGCCGATGGCAAAAATAGTTAACAATGATTTTAATTTAACAGAAAAACAAAAAATGCAAATTTATGATTTGTATATTACAGAAATGATTAGAGTATCAAGTGGACAAGCATGGGATATTGAATGGCACCACGGGGGATACACTCCAAACGAAAAGCAATATTTGAATATGTGTTTATGCAAAACAGGTGTATTAACTCGATTTGCCTGTCAATTAGGGGCAATAATTGGAAATGCGACAATCGAACAGTATAATGCTTTAGGTGAATTTGGGCAAATAGTTGGAGTTGGATTTCAAATACAAGACGATATTTTGGAATTAACTGAAGCGGATTTTAAAAAAGGAAAAGGGAGTATTGGTGGAGATATACACGAAGGGAAAAGAACTTTGATTGTAATAAGAACTTTTGAAAAAGCCAGTGCTAGTGACAAAAAAAGATTAATAGAAATACTTGATTCACACACAATTGTTGAAAGTGAAATACAAGAAGCGCTTAATATAATAAACAAATATGATGGAATAAGTTATTCAAAGAAAAGAGCCGAAGAATTAGTTTTACAAGCTTGGGCAAAAGCAGATAAGGTTCTTAAAGATTCAAATGCAAAAATATTATTGAAGAAGTTTGCAGAACACTTAGTAGACAGAAAGATTTGAAAATAATTAAAATAAATAAATATTAAATAAGTTAAAATTAATAGAAGGGAAAAAATGATTTCACAAATTGAACAAAGAAAAAAAGATCATTTAGAGCTTTGCGCAAAAAAAGATGTTTTGTTTCACGACAAGACTACACTTTTTGAAGATGTTGAACTTAATTACAAATCTCTTCCTGAGTTAAGTATGAAGGAAATTGATTTGTCAACAAATTTTTTAGGAAAAAGTTTTTCATTTCCTTTTTTAGTATCCGCAATTACTGGCGGGGCACAAGTTTCTAAAAAAGTTAATTTAGAAATTGCTGCTGCTTGTCAAGAAGTTGGAATAGGAATGGGTTTAGGTAGTATGCGAGCAATGATACAACAGCCCTCTTTAATGGAAACTTATTTTATTCGAGATGTTGCCCCTGATATATTTTTAGCAGGAAATATTGGTGCAGCTCAATTAAAACAATTCACTCCTGAAGAAGTAAATGAAGCACTTGATGCAATACAAGCAGATGCACTTGCAATTCACATTAATGCTGCACAAGAAGCAGTGCAACCAGAAGGGGATGTGGATTTTACAGGGTTAGTTGTAAAAATTGCAGAATTTTCCGACAAAATTAAAGTTCCAATTTATGTAAAAGAAGTAGGGCACGGAATAAGTTATGAAGTTGCGCTAGCTTTAAAAGAAACCAAAATAAAAGCAATTGATGTACAAGGGGCTGGAGGGACAAGCTGGACAGCAGTAGATTCACTCCGCCACAAAGATGGATTTGGATTAATTTTTCGAGACTTTGGTTTACCCACAGCCGTTTCTTTAATTGAAACAAAATCTGCATTAAGTGGAACCGACAAAAAAGTAATTGCCTCAGGCGGAATTAGAAATGGAATAGATGCAGTAAAATCAATTGTATTAGGCGCTGATCTGTGCGGGAACGCTTTACCAATTTTAAAAGTACAGCAAAAAAAAGGTTCACAAGGAATTAAGGAGTATTTATTAAATTTTAAACACGAAATGCAAATAGCTTCTTTTTTGATTGGGTGCAAAGATATTAATGAAATTCATTCTGAAAAGCCAGTAATATTGGGAAAATTAAAAGAATGGATTAAAAATTAAAGCTAATTTTTTTAATTCAATTAAATATTTTTAATTATTTTTGTTTATATTTAAAATTATTTTTTGTTTGTTTTTTAATTAAAGAAAGAAAATATAATTAAACAACAAATTCATCAAAACAATTTATATCAAACAGCAAAACATTTTTTGTTTTAAAATGATAAAATGCGTTGTGTGATTCAATATCATAAAATCCATTTTCTTTTAAAAGTGTTTGAGCTCTATTAAAATTTTCAATTGCTTCTTTAGGGATAAGTGGTTTAACTGGGTTGATTAAAGCGTCATGAATAGAAATTGCTTCATGTGTATCAATATAGTCTGTAACAACAATTCCTTTTTGGTTTTGTAAATAAATTATGTGTGGGGTTATCACACGCACACTGTTTGTTGTATTTTTAAAATATTTTTTAATTAATTTTGCCGACCCTAATAACCCGGCTCTATTAAGGTCCGCTCTAACCGATGAAGAAAGTTTTAAAAAAAATTTTTTATTATTTAAGGTTATTGAATAAGTCCCTTGGTTATTTCTTCCTTTAACGGTTCCATTATTTTCTTTTTTTATTATTGCTCCAGTTTGTGGACAAGACAAGGGTTGTTCAGATTCTAATTTTAATAGATTATGGATTATTGTTTTGTATACGCCCATTACTATTTTAGAATCTGCTTTTTGGGCTTCTTTACTTAATACAATTAAGCCGTGTTTTCTTTTTTTAAATCTCATTTTACTCGGAAACGAAAGTTCCTCTTTTTTCTTTGCTAAAAAGCTTAATTTTATTGTTTTCATTATGCTCGCTAATACATTTAGGTTTAACTTAATTAATAAATCAAAAGGTTTATTTTTGCAATATAAAAAAAGTCTTTTTTAACGAAGGGTGGCGCCTATTTTGACTTCTAATTTTGTTTTTTTACGCTTTTTTGTTTAATTTTAACTATTTTTTCAAAAGATATGCAAAAAAGCTACTTTAAACGTCAATCGTCGATAGTCACTTCGTTTTTTAGATACATTTTTATAGGGGTTCTTTCACAAATTAAATTTGCCTTTTTAAGGGTAAAATAGTAACATTAGTAGAAAAGTATAATTTAATCCTGGTGTGAAAAAATGAATGTGCCTTTACTTTCTCTTGAAGAAAGAAAAAATACTTTCAAAGAAGTCGAAATCGGATTTACTGCTGAACAAGCAGTTACTGAAGCGGCAAGATGCCTTCAATGCAAATCTCCTTCTTGTGTAAAAGCTTGTCCTGCTGGAGTAAACATTCCTGCTTTTATCAAAGCCCTAAAAGATGGGGATAGCCTAAAAGCAGTTTCAATAATTCGAGAAAAAAACTTTTTCCCAAGTATTTGCGGAAGAATTTGCCAACAAGAAAAACAATGTGAAGGAAGTTGTATTTTAGCAAAAACCCCGGCTGGTTCAGTTTGTATTGGCGGGCTTGAAAGATTTGTTGGAGACAATGCACCCTATCCAGCAAGAACAAATTTATCTGGGAAAAAAATTGCTGTAATTGGTTCAGGTCCAAGCGGACTTTCAGTTGCAGCATATTTATCACAAATAGGAATGCACGTTACAATTTTAGAAGGAACAAATGCTTTTGGGGGAGTAATAAAATATGGTGTTCCTGAATTTAGACTTCCTAAAGAAGTAGTATCAAGAGAACTTGCTGGTCTTAACTCCTTAGGAATTGATTTTGAACCAAATGCAAAAATAGATGAAGAAGGATTGGAAAATATTTCAAAAAAATATGATGCTGTTTTTATCGGCACCGGTGTAGGAAAACCTCGTCTCCTTGATGTGCCTGGTTCTTCACTAAAAGGTGTAATGAGTGCAATGAAATTTTTAATTAATATAAATCAATCAAATATCCCAATGATTGCAAAAGGTGAAAAAGTTTTGGTGGTTGGAGCGGGTTACGTTGGAATTGATGCTGCAAGAAGTGCAATAAGATTGGGCGGGGAAGTTAGTTGTATTACAACAGCAAACAAAAAAGATTCATTTGCTAACGTTTCAATAAAAGATTATGAGGAAGCAAAAGAAGAAGGAGTAAATTTTATTTTTGATGCAAAAGTAAAAGAAATACTTGGCGCGGAAAAAGTTGAGGGTGTGTCATATTCAAATCACATTGATGGAAAAATTGAGTGCACTAAAGTAATTTGTGCAATAGGGCAAGAGCATGATGATGATTCACTTAAAACACCTATACGAACAGGAAAAAATGGGTGTATTGAAGTAAATGAAAATCTTCAAACCACAATAAGCAATGTATTTGCTGCGGGGGATTGCGTACACGGACCAAAAACAGTAATACATGCAATTGATGCAGGAAGAAAAACAGCTCAATCAATAATAAAATATTTGGACAAAAGAATTGCTAATGAAGAAATGGGAATAAAAAATATTGATGATAACCCAAAAATAGTTAAGAAAAGAGATTTTACAAATAAAGATATTTAATAAAAGTTATTAATTTACATTTAATTAAATAAATTACAATAAAATTTAATTAAAAAAATATTAAAATAATTATTTAAGTAAAAAATAAGTAAAAAAATAAATTTTAAATATAAATAAAAATAATTAAAATATTAAATTAAATTAAAAAAATAAAAAATATAAATAAAGGAGTTGAATTTGATGGACACAGAAGCATTCAAAGGATTTTACAAGAAAAGCATTTTAGAGCGACAGGAAATTGTTGCTAAAGAATTTAATTTAACTCCTGAAGAAAAAAATTTGCTTGCAAAAGAAGGTCCTTTGCCATTTAGTATTGCTGACCGAATGATAGAAAATGTAATAGGCACAATGCCACTTGCTTATGGTCTTGCAACAAATTTTGTAATTGATGGTAAAAATTATATTATTCCATTTGCTTTGGAAGAACCAAGCGTAGTAGCAGCTGCATCAAACGCAGCAAAATTATCCAGCGGATTTACTACAAGCGCAGATGAACCAGTAATGATTGGATTAATTCAAATAGTTCATTGTGCTAACGCAACTGATTCATTAATAAAAATTTTATCAAAGAAAGCAGAATTATTTGAAGAAATAATAAAAATTGATCCAATTTTAGTAAAATTCGGTGGCGGGCCACGAGATTTGAAAGGGGAAGTTCTAAAAACTTCTCGCGGAGAAATGATTTCACTTCACTTACTTGTTGATGTTAGAGATGCAATGGGGGCAAATGCAATTAATACAATGACAGAAAAAATTTCTCCAATGATTGAACAAATCTCGGGCGGGGAAGTTCGATTGAGAATAATTTCTAATCTAGCTATTCATAGAAAAGCACGAGCAAAAACAATTTGGACAAAAGATATTTTGGAAAAAAGTATGGAAAGTACAATGAAAGGAGAAGAAATAATTGAAAGAATTTTGGATGCTTACGAATTTGCAGTAGCAACTCCATTTAGATGTGCGACCCATAACAAAGGAATAATGAATGGAGTAGATGCGCTTGCTATAGCAACAGGAAATGATTTTAGAGGAGTAGAAGCAGGAGCACATTCATTTGCTTCATTCGAACACGAATATCGTTCTTTAACAAAATATTACAAAAATGAAAATGGAGATTTAGTTGGGGAAATAGAAATGCCGATGGTGTTAGCAACAATTGGTGGAACAATGAAATCAAATCCAATGGCACAACTTTCACTAAAAATTTTAGGAATAAAAACAGCTAGCGAACTTGCGAGAATTGGGGTGAGTGTTGGTTTAGCACAAAACTTTGCTGCACTTCGCGCACTTGCAACAACAGGGATTCAAGCAGGGCACATGAAGCTACACGCAAAGTCCTTAGCAGCCCAATCAGGCGCAAAAGATGATGAAGTTGATATAGTTGCACAAAAAATGATTTTAGCAAAAACAATAAATCAATTGGCTGCAGAAGAAATAATAAAACAATTACGAGAAAAAAAGTAATTTTTTATTAAAATTAGTTGCGCTTTTGGAAAAAAGTTTTTTTTCCAAAAAAATTAATTTTTTTATTAAAAAAAGTAACAAAAAAGCCTTACGTTAATTGACGTATCATCGTTCGTCTATTTGCATAGGTTTTTAAAGTTCGGCTGCAGAAAGAATTGGTATTAATGATTGTTGGTAAGAATTAACAACAAAGGGTTAGTTTTTATTTAACAAAGAAACAAATATGGTAAAGGTAATATTATGGCTGGAATAGTTGGATGGGGTTCGTATATACCAAAGTATAGAATCACTGCTGAAGAAATTGCTCACGCTCAAGAAGGAGATGCTGATGCAATTAAGGAAGGATTGGGATTAACTGAAAAATCGGTTCCTGGAAAAGATGAAGATACAGCGACAATAGCAGTTGCCGCAGCACGAGATGCATTAAAACGAGCAGGAATTAATAGAAAAGAAATTGGCGCAGTTTATGTTGGAAGTGAATCACACCCATACGCAGTAAAACCAACTTCTTCAATAGTAGGAGAAGCACTTGATATTGGAAATAATTATACTGCAGTTGATACAGAATTTGCATGCAAAGCAGGAAGTGCAACAATACAAATCAACGCAGGTTTAGTAGATTCAAAAATGATTAAATATGGTTTAAGCATTGGTGCAGATACTAGCCAAGCAGAA
>CAZSDT010000006.1:0-25673 GCA_964605745.1 uncultured archaeon
TTGTTGCTGCTGCACCTAATGAAGTAACATCTCTTTCAACTACACTTCCTGTTGCAGTAACTGTTCTATCTTCTTGCATTTCTAAAACCACATAGTTTGCTGGGCTTGTTCCAACATTTTGTAAAATAAAATTAATTTCTTTTTCTTCTCCGGGAAGTAGTTTTTCATCTGTTACAGATATAACTTTTATGATAGGGTCTTTTCCCCCAACAATTATGTTCTGATTTGTTTTCTTTCCACTCGCCTCGTTTTTCAATTTTATAGTAATTGGGATAGAATATGTTTTGTTTTCTGCGGTTGGGTCAACATATAATGTAAATTGTACCATTGCTTTTCCATATGCTCCAATATCTCCAACTATTCTTGGGTTACTTTCACTTTCAGTAGATTTTACAGTGAATGGGTAAGTATCTTCTAAACTTACAATTACATCTTTTTGTGTTGTTGAATCATTATTTTCTATTTGAATAAGCATAGTTATTGTTGTTCCTGGCACAGCTGGGCTTGGTGTATAACTTACTTGTGTTACTTCCGGGAAAGCCGCGTATGTTGTTCCAATTAATGCTATCAGCGTAGCAAACATAATTATTTTTAAAATTTTATTCATCTAACCACTTCCTTTTGATATTTTTCTTCAAATTCATTTAAATAAATACGTTTTAAGGTGTTGCTTTGATGTTTTATATTCTTTCTGCTAGTTGAACAGATGGGATGTTTGATAATTTTTCAATTAAATTTTCTAGTTTTTGGGCATTTTTTATTTCTAAAATAAACATTGCATCAGCGTATCCATTCTTTTTTATTTTAAAATTGGTATTTTTTAGGGTTGCTCCTGAATTTTTAATTTCCTCTAATATTTCACCTAATAAACCAGGTCTGTCAATTGCTTTTATTCTTACACCCGTTTCTCCTTTTTCTCTTTCAAAGTTAATATTCACTAATTTGTTCTTATTTATTTTTGATATGTTTGGGCAATTCTTTTTGTGTATAATTATTTTTCTTTTGGTTGTTTTTACTCCAACAACATCTTCTCCTGGTAATGGGTGGCAGCACTCCGCCATTTTTATTTTTTTGGCTTCTTTTGTACTTAATATATTTTCTTTTTTTTCTTTATTTTTAATCATTCCAAAAAAAGTTTTTATTTTTGATGTTGCTTTTTCTGTTATTGCGTTTTGTAACCAAGTTTTTTTCATTTGACTTTTTTCGTTGGTAACAATTTCAACAGTGTCTAAGTTGGATAATTTTGTTTCTAGTGGAACTAATTGTCCATTAATTTTTCCTTTTTCTGCGTTTTTCCCAATATCTGTGTGCACAGCAAAAGCAAAATCAATTACCGTTGATCCTTTTGGCAGTGGAATTACATCATTTTTTGGCGTGAAAATAAATAATTTATTTCCTGTGTTTTTTGTGTTGTTTCTTTCTTTTCCTGTTTGTTTTTGCCATTCGAGTAATTGTCTTTCCCAACTTAGTTCTTTTTCAAATTCTTTGTCTTTAGAAATTTTCTTATAATTCCAATAATTTTCGCCGGTTATTCTTAAGTGTTGTGCCCAGGTTCTTATTTGTACTTCAATTTCATCATTTTTTCGTTTAACTGCTGTGTGAATACTTTTGTATCCATCTGGTTTTGGTTTTGCTATATAATCATCAAATGCCGCTTGTATTAAGTCATATTTAAAGTGAACTAATCCTAAAGCTTCATAACATTCTTTTTCTTTTTCGCAAATAATTCTTACTCCATAAATATCATATATTTTTTCAAAAGAAACTTTGTTTAGTTTGTCAAAAATGGATTTGAAGCTTTTTGGCCGGCCATATATTGTTGTTTTTATTTTTCCTTCTAATAATTTTTTTAATTCAATTATGACTTCTTCAATTAATTTTTCTCTTTCTTCTCTTGGTTTATTAACTAATTTTTTTACTTTTTCAAATCCTTGAGGATTAATTACTCTAAAACTAAAATCTTGTATTTTCCACTCGCAATCACTCATCCCTATTTTTATTGCTAGGGGCAACCAAATATCAATTGCTTTTTTTGCATAATTATTTTCATAAATAAATTTTTCTTTATTAAATAAAGCATCTGCTGTTTCTTCGATTTCTATAATTATTGGTTGAAAATCTTCTGATAATGACAAAATAATTGAGGGAATGGTTTCGTTTGGTATTTTTGAATAATTTCTTTTTATAACTTCTTCCATTTGTATCATATTTAATGCAATTTTTTTTGCATTTTCACTAAATTTTTGTTTTAGTTCTTCTGTTTCTTTTTTTCCTTTTAATATTGTTTTGAATATAAGTGCTTCAACACAAGTGAGTGGTAAATCTTTTTTTAAAAGTGTTTCGCAGATTCTTTTTATTCTTGCATGTTCTTGCTGATTTGTATATTTATTTAATTGTTCTAAAAAGTATGCTGTTTTTTTAGAATTTTCTTCATTGATCATTAGTATTGACTATATTCCATTCTTTTTTAATAACTTGGGTAGTACTTATTTCATCAAGTATCTTTTGGAGGTTTTTGTAATGGTTGAATTAAATAATTTTCCTAACGTAAAATTAGTGAAATTTAATGAGATTGATGAGGTTGACTTAGCTTTTTTTGAAAAAACTCTTGAACGATTTTTCAAGAAGGTTGGAGTGGAATCCTCTTTACGGCTTGCTTTGAAAGATTATGCAAAAGGTGGGTTAAGGGTTCAACATGAAATTCATGGCACCCTTTTGGTTGGTTCAAAAAAATTTTTTGCATATAGTACTGGCTGGAAATTATTTGAAGTTGTTTCTGATGTTTTGACTAAATTGATAAAAGAAACAGAGAAAGAGTTCAAAAAGAAATAATTTTTTTTTTGAATTATTTGTTTTAAAAATTAATGAAAAACCCTTAAATTAAGAAAGGGTTTTCATTTATTTTTTCTTTTTTCCTTTTTTCTTAACAGCTATTTTTTTAGCTGGTTTTTTCTTTACACTTTTTTTAGTTGTTTTTGATGGAGTTACTTCGTCTTGTTCTTTTTTTAGTTCTTCTCTCATTTGTTCAATTAAATCCTTTACTGACATTTTTTTTTCAAAAACCATTTTTTAAAATCACCTTTCGGTGCTAATTGAGTGTTTTTTTAGTATAAAAACCTTTGTTTTCTTTAATAAAAAATAACCTTGTTTTTTTAATCTAAAAAGCCTTAATTTGTCAATTTGATAAAGAATAGGTTGTTTTAGCCTTTTTTATGGACGGGCGTGAATTGGAAGCTTAGAAAGTACGTTGTTTAAGCAAATATAGCTCCACTCCGCTTCCCTTCAGCGCTCTTGACCAAAATTACCGTTGCTACCTTCCGGTCCTGGCGGGGTTCGTTTTGAATAAGGGCCTGTGAGGACAGAGCTTCGACGCTATAATCACTCTCAGCGTACAAACATACACTCCTCGTTCACGTTTTCGACTCCAGCATAAAGCGGATTTCTGGTTACAAGCCACCGCTACCGGCCCAGTCTAGTCCAAAGTATTTATCTCTCAAACCTTTTATAAGGCTTTTTTGTATTTAACAAAGGTTTAAATGTTTCAAATATTGTGTTAATCTTTATGCCAATTTTTAGAAATGAATTCAATCAATCTGTACAAAGAAAAAGACATTTAGCTAAATCTCTTGTTACTCGTGCAGAAATAGAAGAGGGTTCAAGGAAGATTAAGCGAACAAAATCTTTTGAGTGGCTTACTCAAGCAAAATTTTCTGCAATTGATGCTGAAAGGAAAGGAGAAATTTCTTCAACAATTAATTTTTTTTTAAGAAAAAAGAAGGGTGGGCGAGTTAATATTTTGGATTGGGGTTGTGGGGATGGTACTGCTGCAAAAGAATTAGCTAAAGATTCTCGCTTGAATGTTTTTGGTTTTTCAATTGATTCTTCTTCTGCTTGGTTAAAACCAGCAAACGTAACTTTTTTGCACACCGCTGTTGATTTTTTACCAAAATTTTTTAGAAGAAAAAAAATGGTTTTTGATATAATTTATTCCGAGGCTGCATTAAAACACTTGCCTGTTGAGAAGCAAGTTAAACATTTATGTGAGTTATCAAATTCTCTTTGTGTTGGGGGCAGAATATTTCCAGATTTTTTGTATTTAACTGACAAAATGCGGCATAGTTTTATTTCTGCCGGGTTTATGATTGAAGAAAAAAGAAATTTTTTAGTTTCATTAAGAAAAATGTCTTAATTTTTTTATTTGTTTTATTTTTATTTATAAAAAAGCTTTTGTGAAGCGATTATATACTTTTCTTACTAATATTGTTTTATGTCAAACTGCTTTGAAATAAAATTTTCTTCTTCTAAATCTCTTGCGCGTAGTGGAATTTTGCATACTGCTCACGCGGACATAGTTACTCCTTTTTTTATGCCAGTAGCAACTAAGGGTGCAGTAAAATTTGTAACTCATTCAGAATTAAAAGAAATGGGTGTTGATTGTATTATTTCTAATGCTTTTATTAATTATTTAAAACCCGGTCTTCCTTTAATAGAAAAAGCTGGTGGGTTGCATAAATTTATGTCTTGGGACAAAGCTCTTTTTACTGACTCGGGTGGGTTTCAATTAATTTTGGATCAATTTATTCACAAAGTTACAGATAAAGGAGTATATTTCAAAAATCCTTTTGATAAAAGTATAGAGCTAGTTACTCCAACAAAAGCAATTCATATTCAAAATGAATTGGGTAGTGATGTTGCAATGTGTTTGGATCATCAGCCTTTGTTTGGAAAAAATCGTGCAGATTATTTAGATTCTGCAATTCGTACAATAGAGTGGGCGCAAGAATGTAAAAAAGCTCATGAAGAAAACAAAAATAAACTTAATAAAGATCAATTGCTTTTTGCAATTGCTCAAGGAGGAGTGCATAAAGACATTCGTTGCAAGTGTGCGTTAGCTTTACATAAAACTGGGTTTGATGGTGTTGCTTTGGGTGGTTTTGGTATTGGTGAAGCACAAATAGATATGTATTCAATAATTAGTGAAGTAAAAAAAGTTTTACCAATTGATAATCCTACTTACATAATGGGCATTGGTTCGCCTATAGAAATTTTAAATGCTGTAAATAATGGGGCTGATATGTTTGATTCAGCATATCCTACAAGAATGGCTCGTCATGGATTAATTTTCACCCATAAGGGGCAAATAAAGATTGATAGAGCAATTCATAAAGAAGCTTTTGTTTCTCTAGATAATGATTGTGATTGTTTTGTTTGCAAAAATCACACTCGTGCGTATTTGCATCATTTATTCAAGACTTATGAACAAAACGGTTTAATGCTTCTAAGTTATCACAACACTTATTTTATGACAAATCTTATAAAAGAAATTCGTCTTGCAATTAAAGAAAATCGATTTGAAAAGTTCAAAAGTGAATTTGAAAAAAATTATTCTTTAAAAGAAAATTAACTCAATCAATTTTTATTTTTTTTATTTTAATCCAAAAAAATTTGTTATTCTACCAATAACTCCTTTTGATTTTTTTATTGTTGCATTTTGTTTAGCTTCTTTTTTTTGTTTTTGTTGTTGTTTTTTTACTGCTTTTTCAAATTTTTTCATATTAGTTGGCCCGAATCTTGATGCATCAATTATAACGTGTTCTCTTTTTTTATTTTCAAACACATTGTCTGAGTGTAAATCATCTGCAGTAAATCCTTTTCTTTTTAGTTCTTCTTCAAAAGCCGTTCGGTGTAAGTCTGATTTGTATGGTTTTCCTTTTATATGCGTAGTTAGCATTAAACTTGGGCCCTGGTTTGGGTGTAATATTCCTAGTACTTCGGGGGTTTTGTATCCCACAGCTTTTAATTGCCTTAATGTTCTTGCGTGGTGTGCGTATTTGTTGAAATTAATTTTAGCTTCTCTATGTTTTTGTTTTAGTATCCTTGTGTCGCTTTTTCCGCCAACTTCTTTAGCCCAGACTTTTTGTCTTTTTTCACCAACTCTTGTTTTAAAACTAGTAACAAAATTTACAGTGCCTTTCATTCCCTCTCGAGGTATCTTTGATGGGTGTGGTATTTGTCTTCCTTGCATAGATGAGTCGCTAAATCTTACAAACCGGTGTCCTTCGGGGTGTCTCCAAATTTCTACTTTTCCTATTTGGTGAACTTTTCGGTAAGGTTTCATTAGTTAATTAAGGTTTAGCATTTTTTAATTATTTGTTTTTGATTAAATTTTAAAAAAGTTAAAAAAAGATTTTAGAAAAGAAAGTTTGTCTTTCTTTCCTAAATAATTAATTTTTTTATTTTTACAAATTATTTTTTATTTTTACAAAGGGTTTTTTATTTGTAACCTAAAAAACCTAACGGTTTTTTTATTCTTCCGCATCCTCTATTCCGTTTTCAGTTATTCTGTAGAGTGCTTCTCCGTCAGGTAATGATGGGGAATCAACTAATTTTGCAACTCTTTTATCTTCTTTGCTTTTTCTTAAGTAAAGTCTAGTTTTGCTTGCGTGCCCTACAACATTTCCACCAATTGGTTCAGTTGGGTCCCCAAACAAAACATCGGGTCTGCTCATTACTTGGTTTGTTACAAGTATTGCAACGTTTTGCATTTCAGCAATTTTTTGTAGGGTTCTCATGTGTTTACTTAATTTTTGTTGTCTTTCCGCTAGTGTTCCTCTTCCAACAAATTCAGATCTAAATTGTGCTGTGAGTGAATCAATTATTACTAATTTAATATTTTTTTCTTCAATCATTTCTCCCGCTTTATCCGCTAGTATCATTTGATGTTCTGCGTTGTATGCTCTTGCAACATAAATATTTTTTAATATTTCATCAACATCAAGCCCAAATTTCTTTGCAACTTGTATTACTCTTTCTGGTCGGAAAGAATTTTCAGAGTCAATATACAAACAGCCTCCATTAAGTCCGCCTTGTTCTTTTGGCAGTTGTACAGTTACTGCTGTTTGAAAGCACCATTGTGATTTTCCGCTTGCCATTTTCCCATATACTTCAGTAATTGATTGAGTTTCTATTCCTCCTCCAATTAGTGTATCAAGTTCTTTACTTCCTGTAGTAATTCTTCCAATTAATTTTCTTTTTTCTGCCAAAACATCAGCAGTTTCAAATCCCATATCTAGTGCATCTCTTGCAGCTTTAATTGCTTTTTCTGCAGTTCCTTCTCCAAGTCCTGCAATTTCTTTTAATTCGCTTGTACTCGCTACCGCCATTGATTCAAGGGTTTTGTATCCTGCTTCATCTAATTTCTTAGCTGCCCCTTCCCCAATTCCTGGCAAATCTTCTACTCTTTCTATTTTTTTTCCAGCCATTGTGTTTCACCTCTAGTGTAGAAATGCTTTTTTGAGAATATTTTTGGCTAAAAATAATTCCCTTTAGCTTTTCTTATTTACTTGCTTGTTAAGTTCTTTATAAATAGTTATCCAACCAATTTGCCGGCGTAAAAAAAGTAAATAAATACTTTTTTTTAGTGTAATAAAAATAAAAAATTATTAAAATTTTATTAAAAATAAATTTATTTTTAAGTTAAATAAATTTACTTATTTTTTTATTAAAAATTAACTTTTTGCAGTAAGATTTTTTCCTTAATTTTTAAAATTAGGTTATATTTAAGGTTGCTTTGCATTTTTGTTTTTTTGTAGTTGTTTTTTTTATTTTTTAAATTAATTTTTAACTTTTTTTTATTTTTCTTGTTATTTTTGAATATTTTTATTTCAAAAAAAGAAGGTTTATTAATGCATCATTAGACTGATTAAAGATGCAATTTTTTTTGCAATATTTTGCAAAAATTAATTTTGCTTAAAATCATTTGTTCTATTTGGTGAAATCTTTTTAGTGGATTTTATTAATAAAAATGATTTTTTGCTGGAAAAAATTCCTTAACGTAAGTCTAAACTAGGAAAAAAAGAGTGTGGTGTTATGAAGAAAAAATATTTGTATGTTTCGCAAAATGCGGTTGTAAGTAAAAATAATTTTGTTTATTTTTTTGAAAGTGTATTTTCTATTCTTTCTTTTTGGGTTGATGAAAATAATTTTGTTCTTAAAAATAAATTTTTAATTAGTTTTTTATTAGGGGCATTTATTCTGCTTTCAGTAATAATAAAAATTCTGTTTTAAAATGTTTTTAACATTTCAAATTTTTTTTGGTGTTTTTTGTGTGTGGGTGAAATTTATGAGTGAGTTTGAAGAGTTAGTTATTTGGCTTGATGAGGAATCAAGAAAGCCTTTTGTAGTAAAGAAAGTTTCTTTTTCAAAAGCAAAATTATCAAGTTGATTTTTAAAGGTGGAAAAATGAGTAAGAAAAAATATTTGTATGAGTGTGTTTCAAACACTAGTTCGTGTGTAAAAGATTTTTCAATAAATTATTTTTTGCCTTCAATAAATGATTTTAATAATTTAAAAGAATTTTTTTCACTTCACAAATCTTTCATTTCTTTTGTGGTTTGTGTGTCTTCTCTTTTAGCAGTTTTTGTGTTTGGGTGGATTTTTCTTTTGGTTTTAATTCCTTCTGTGGTTCTTGTGGCAATAAATTTTTCTTCAGACTATAAGTTGCTTAAGTTAAAAGAAGATTTTGAAGAAAATGGAATTTTTTAAGTATTCCAATTTCTTTTTTATTTTTTAATATTGTTCTTTTTCAAAGTAATCTTTGATATTGTTTCCAATATTTGGTTGTACTTGTTTAGCTAATTCAACCATTTGGTGTACATATTCTCTGTATGCATAATGTGCGTGCTTTGTTGTTCTTGTTTTTGACACGTGGTGTAGTTCTTTTGCATTAATATTATAAAATACCTTGTAATTTGTGCCTAAAGGTAGTATATATTGTGCAATTTCTTTTGATATTCCTTCGTTAACTAATTTAACCCAAACTCCAAATGCTTTTTTTAGTGCATTAAGGTAGAGTGTTTTCGCTTCACTTGTCAAATAATATGGAATAGCAAACCCATATTCCGGGCTTACATATGAATCAATCCAAGTAAGCATTCTGTTTCGGTGTACATCTCTTCCTGCTCCAAAATCAAGTATTGTTTCAAAATAATAGTTTGCTAGTTCGCAAGCCCGGTGTGGTTTTTCTTCAATAGTATTATATTCAAATATTTTTACTAATAATTCTTTTTTTTCATTTTCATTAATTTCTTTTCCATTCAAATTAACTTTTCCATTTTCTAAATTAGGATAAAATCCTTCTTTTACCAAATATTCATAGCAGATCAAATTTTCAGCATTTTTAGTATAATCAATTAGTTTTACTGTGTTTTGTATATTTTCAAAAGTATTTCCTTCAACAATTATTTTTTCGCTTGAATTATTTAATTTTAGTGGACTAATTTTGTTTTCTTTATTTAAATATTCTTTTCGCTTTTCATCTGTCAAACACACACCATCATTTATTAGTGCGGGATAGATTTTTTCAAGTTCTTTTTGCATTTCGCGTGCGCTTTCATTTAATTCAGCGTTTTGGATACTCAATAAATCTGTGATTAGTGCTCTATACGTTTGGGAGTTTGCACTCATTGCAAAATTAGTGTGTGTGCTGCTTGGAAGTAAATATCTTGAACAATCAAAAGCTTTTTTCTTAATATTGCTCTCTTTTTCTACAATTCCTTTTTCTTTCCAAACTCTTGTGATTTCTGCTTCAATTTTTGGCAAAATTATTTGATATGTTTTGAATAATTCTTCAATTGCATTAACATATTCTTTTTTTTGTTCTTCATTTAGTTCTTTTGGAATATAATATGATGGTTTAGAAAAATCTTGGTACCTTGTGCTTCTTTCTAAGTATGCTGCCAATCTTTTATTTTCAAAATATTTATTAGTTGCAATAATACTTACATTTTCAAATCCCACACTTGTTGATGAATGTTGTTCTATTGAGTGGTGTTTTATTCCTAATGTAATTCTTTTGTGAAAATCCATTATTTTTTCTTTATTTAACCCATTTTCGTTGAATAGTTCTTTAATTATTTCATTAAATGGTTTTGAGGATTGTGAAAGTCTTGCAACAATTAAACCGTGTGCTTCTCCTAAGTTTTCTGTGCTTAAGTTTAAGTTCAAATTTTGTTCTTTAGCAACTTCTGCTACTAAATCATCAATAATTCTAATTTTTCTTTCAGTCATGTATAATTCAACCCCAAAAGTTTTAAGTTTAATAAAAGAAAGTTGTTCCTTTCAATTTATTAATTAATATTAAATGAATAAAAACAAATTTTTTTGCTTAGCATGGTTTGTAGTAAGATTAAGCCAAATAATTTAAATATTTCAAAATCAATTAAAGTTATTTTTGGCACATCCTGTCAAGTTTTTTCTTTTTAAATCAGTTTTGTTTCCTCTCCTTTTTTATTCTCTTTGTTTCTTTTTCTTTTGGTGTTGTTTGTGTTTGAGAATATAAAAAAATTTGATTTAGAAATTTATAATTATATAATGAGCGAGAAAGAACGCCAAATGGAAGGAATTGAATTAATTCCAAGCGAGAATTTAGTTTCTCCTGCAGTTTTAGAGGCACTTGGTTCTTATTTAACAAACAAATATTCTGAAGGTTATCCAACGCATAGATATTATGGCGGTAATGAAGTTATTGATAAAGTTGAACAATTAGCAATAGATCGATTAAAACAATTATTCGGCGCAGAGCACGCAAATGTTCAACCTAATAGTGGTTCTCCAGCAAATATGGCAATGTATTCCGCATTATTGAATGTTGGGGATAAAGCAATGGGTTTAAAATTAACTGAAGGGGGCCACTTGACTCACGGACACAAAGTTAATTTTTCTGGAAAATTATATAATTTTGTTCAGTATGGTGTTTCAAAGGAAAATGAAATGCTTGATTATGATGAAATTAGAAAAAAGGTTTTAGAAGAAAAACCAAAACTTTTACTTTCTGGTTACACAGCATATCCGCGTTCTATTAATTTTAAAGAATTTAGGAGTATTGCAGATGAAGCTGGTTGTTTTTGTGTAGCAGATATTGCTCACATAGCTGGTTTGTGTGCCGCAGGAGTTCATGAGAATCCAGTTCCTTATTTTGATGTAGTTACAACAACTACTCACAAAACTTTGCGTGGCCCAAGAAGTGCTGCAATAATGTGTAAAAAAGAATTTGCAGAAAAAATAGATAAAGCAATTTTTCCCGGACTTCAAGGCGGACCGCATGAGCACGTAATTGCAGCTAAAGCAATTGCATTCAAAGAAGCACTCCAACCCGAGTTTAAAGATTATGCAACTCAAATAGTAAAAAATGCGCAAGTTTTGGGTGAATCTTTGCAAAGTTTCGGTTATCGTTTAGTTACAAATGGAACTGATAATCATTTATTATTAGTTGATGTTCGAAAGAGTGGTATTAGTGGTATTGAAGCAGAAAAAGCGCTCGAAAAAGCCGGTATGTATTGCAACAAAAACACTATTCCTTTTGAAACTGGTTCTCCGTGGGATCCAAGCGGAATTAGAATTGGAACACCCGTTTTGACAACAAGAGGAATGAAAGAAACTGATATGAAAGTTGTTGCAGAATTTATGCACTCTGCTTTACAAAATCGCGCGGATGATGCAAAGTTAGCAGAAATAAAAAGTAAAGTAAAATTATTTTGTAATAATTTTATTTTCTACAAATAAAGGAATTTAATTTCCTTTATTTTTTTACTATTTAATTTCTTTTTAATTTATTTATTTTTTTATTATATTTTTATTTTTTTTTTTAATATAATTACTTTTTTTTAATAATTTTAATTATTTTTAGTTGAATTTAATTTTTTAAATACTTTTTTTAGTTAATTTTTATTTTTTAAAAATAAAAAATATTTTTGTGCGTTTTTCGTCAGTTATTTCCAAACTTTTAGTGCTTATTTTGTTTGATTTTCTCACTCATTTTCTCATTTCTTGGACATTTTATTGGCTTGCTAAACCATTTGTAGCTAATAATGGTTTTCTTTTCATTTCCTTTGGTTTTGGATAGTAAGCTTTTTAAATATCAAAATTCTTGCTTACTCCAGCATTGGAAATTTAAAAATTTTCTAATCAAAGTAAAAAGTTAGTAAAATTAAATTAAGAATAATTTGGGGTGTTGCCTTTGCCTAAGTATGTAATTAAGAGAGATGGTTCTAAAGCCAATTTTGAAGAAGAAAAAATTTCTATTGCTATTTGGAAAGCTGTTAGTGCTGTTGGTGGTACTGATAAATCTCGTTCTGATTCTATTGCAAAGGATGTTGTTGTTAAATTAAATGAAAAATATGGTGTTGATGGAGTAGTTTCTGTTGAAGAGGTTCAGGATTTAGTTGAAACTTCTTTAATTAAAGGTGGGCACGATAAAACTGCTAAAGCATATATTTTGTATCGTCATCAAAGAGAATTGTTAAGAAAAACAGAGGACATGGTAAATAATTTTGAATTAGTTAGTCAATATGTTTCTCAAGAAGATTGGAGAGTTAGAGAAAATTCAAACATGGCTTATTCTTTGCAGGGAATGAATTTTAATATTGCGGGAAGAGTTGTTTCTAATTATTGGCTTGGTAGAGTTTATCCAAAAGAAATTGCTTCTGCTCACAAAAATGCAGATATTCATATTCATGATTTGGATTGCTTGGCCGCATATTGTGTTGGTTGGGATTTAAAGCAATTATTATTAGAAGGTTTTACTGGGGTAAGAGGAAAAGTTGCTTCAAAACCAGCAAAGCACTTGCGTTCTGCTTTGGGTCAAATAGTTAATTTCTTTTATACTCTCCAAGGAGAAGCTGCTGGTGCTCAAGCATTTAGTGACTTTGATACTTATTTAGCTCCTTTTATTAGATATGATAATTTGGATAGAAAAGCGGTGAAGCAAGCAATTCAAGAATTTATTTTTAATACAGCAGTTCCAACTAGAGTAGGATTTCAATGTATGTCTGAAGATACTGAAATTTTGACTCCTCAAGGCTGGGCAAGTTATTCAGATTTAAAAGAAGGTGAATTAATAAAAACCTTTAATATTAAAACAAACAAGATTGAAGATAAACCAATTAAGCATTTATTTGCTCGCGAATATAAAGGAAAAATGTTTAGATTAAGAAATAGAATTCAGGATCAATTAATTTCCCCAAAACATAGAATAGTTAGAAAAGACTTTAATTCAACTAAATATGTTTTAGAAGAAATTGAATCCGTTAAAAAATTAAAATCTCCTTTTATTATTCCAATCGCAGGGATTAATTCAAACAAAGGCATTAATTTATCTAATGAAGAAATTCAACTTTTAGCTTGGGTTATTGCAGAAGGTTCTAGTGAAAATTCAAAAAATAAACATCGGCAATGTGGAAGAATAACAATTTACCAATCAGAAAAAGTAAATAAAAATAAATATGAAGAAATTATTTCTCTACTTAAAGGGTTTGCATACAATTTTTCTATAAAAGATTCAGTTCCTGCTTTAGGGTTTTCGACAAAAATGATTCGTTTGAATGCAGATTCTTCTAAGAATATTCACATGTGTTTTGGCGATAAATATGATATAAAGCAAATTCCTAAAAATTTATTTTCAGCTAATCAAAATCAAGCAAGATTATTTTTAGATACTTATTTGAAAGCAGACGGTTTTGAAGATTGTAAAATTTCAACTACTGATAAAAAAATTGTAGATGGTTTGCAACACATGTGTGTTTTAGCCGGCTATGGTTGTACTGTTTTAGTTCGCAAACCAACAATAGGAACAAAACCAATTCATGTTTTGCGTTTAATTAAACATTCTCAAACTTATATTCAAAGAATTGAAGAAGTAGATTATTCAGGCACAATTTGGTGTCCTAATACGGATAATGAAACAGTGATTGCTCGTCGGTCTGGAAAAATATTTATTACTGGAAATACGCCTTTTACAAATATAACAATGGATCTAAAAGTTCCTTCTCACATTGCGCATGATCCGGTAATTATTGGTGGAAAACCAATGGAATTAACTTACGCAGATTTTCAACCAGAAATGGATTTGCTTAATGAAGTGTTTTGCGAAGTAATGACTGAAGGGGATGCGAGCGGAAGAATATTTACTTTTCCAATTCCAACTTATAATATTACAGAAGATTTTGATTGGGATTCACCAAAGCATAATGGTATTTGGGATATGACTGCAAAATATGGTATTCCTTATTTTTCAAATTATGTAAATTCTGATATGAAGCCGGAAGATGCACGAAGCATGTGTCTTGATGGGGCGGAAGAAATTATTGTAAAAATAAATGGACACATAACTAGAACAACCTTTTCCGAGCTCATTGGTTCTTTTGGCGGTGAAGGCTGGTCAGAAAATAAGCAAAATATTCAAGCTCTTTCTTTAAAAGAAGATTTTTCTCTTGAATGGTCAAACGTAAAGAACTTTTTGAAAACTCGTCTTACTGGTTTAAGACAGATAAGAACTGAAGACGGGAAATTTTTTAAAGCATCATTGAATCATCCTGTTTCAGTTTTAACTCTTAATGGGGTGGAAGAAAAGTGTGCAAAGGATTTGTCTGTTGGAGATTATTTACTTAGTTTGAAATCTGCAGATAATTGTTTGAATAAAGAGTATCAACAAATAGGAGAGCTTGTTTTTGATGAGGAATTGGCTTTCTTTTTGGGGTATTTTACTGCTGATGGAAATTATTTAAAGAAACCGCACTCTTCTGTACTTCGAGGAATGCAATTTACTTTTAACGCAAGCACTCTTGAAAATGTTGATAAAATAAAATTGATTACAAAGAAACTTTTTGGTTATACTTTAAAGGAGAAAAAAGATCCAAGATATAATTCACATTATGCTTATTTTTATAATTCAAAATTATCTTCTCTTTTTCATAGTGTAGGGTTCAAAAAATATGGGCGGGTTTCAGATTTATTATTTAATTCCTCAAAGCACGTAATTGAATCTTTTCTTGAAGGGTTTTTTGCCGGGGATGGATATGATAAACGTTTTGAAATTCATATTAATGATTTGGTTCTTGCAAAAGATTTAGTTTTACTTTATAATTTAATTGGTGTTTCAGTTTCTTTTAGACAAAATGAGAATTCTCAAACAATTTATTTACATCATAAAAAAAGTCCTTCAAATAGTAATGGGTTGACTGTTAATTGTTTGAGTGAATGGGTTCCTGGGTTTGTTGCTAAATCTACTTATCTTGTTCCTGGTTTGAATAAAGGTAGAATGGTTGGATTAGCAACTTTGCAAAAATATTCTGCACAAACTGAATTTTCAGAAAAGATTTCTTCAGGCTCATTTTATCCTGTTCGCGTATCAGAGATTGTTGAATTTAATAATACCCAGGATTTTTATGATGTTGAACTTGAAAAAAATCATCGGTTTGTTCATTCTTTAGGAACAATAACTCATAATTGCTGTCGTCTTCGTCTTGATAATAGAATGTTAAATAAAAGAGGTGGTGGATTATTTGGTGCAAATCCTTTGACTGGGTCAATCGGTGTTGTAACAATTAATATGGCTCGTATTGGTTATTTGACAAAATCTGAAGAAGAATATTTTGAAAAATTAAAAAATTTAATGGATTTATCAAAAGAATCTTTGGTAATTAAAAGAAAAACAATTGAACAATTAACAGATCAAGGGTTGTATCCTTATTCAAAATTTTATTTGAGGGGAATTAAAGAACAGACTGGTGGGTATTGGACTAATCACTTTTCTACAATTGGTTTACTTGGAATGAATGAATCTTTAATTAATTTTATGAATAAAGATATTACAACTAAAGAGGGTTTGGCTTTTTCAGTTAAAGTTCTTGAGTTCATGAGAGATAGATTACAAGAGTATCAAACAGAGACTGGAGATATTTTTAATTTGGAAGCAACTCCTGGTGAAGGTACTTCAAGAAGATTTGCGTGGGCTGATAAAAAGCAGTACCCAAATATTATAGTTGCAAATGAAAAGCAATTTAATGAACATAAAGCAGCGCCTTATTATACAAACTCAACTCAATTGCCTGTTAATAAGTCTCTTGATTTATTTGATGCTCTTGATTTGCAGGACCAGTTGCAGACAAAGTATACTGGCGGAACGGTATTTCACGTATTCTTGGGGGAGAAGATTCCTTCAAGGGATGCTACAAAGAATTTGGTGAAAAAGATTGCGGCGAATTACAAAATGCCATATTTTTCAATCACACCAACATTCAGTGTTTGTCCAATCCACGGGTATATTGAAGGAGAGCATGAGTATTGCCCAATTTGTGAAAAAGAGTAGTAGTTTAGTAAATTAAATTTATTGCAGTAGAAAAAAAGATTTCACTTGGAGGTGAAAAAATGGTTAAGACAAGATGCGAAGTTTATAGTAGAGTTGTAGGTTATATTCGACCAGTAAGTAATTGGAATGATAGTAAACAGGCTGAATTTGCTGACCGAAAGAAATTTGATTCATCAGTAGAGCCAAAGTGCGATTGCCAGTAAAAATTGTTTTTGTATTAAGGTGCTTTTTTTTGCACCTTTTAAAAGTAGTTAATTTATTTTAATTGTAATTTTTATTTAATTGTATTTTTATTTTAATTAATTATTTTTTATTTAATTGGTATAAAGGCGTTGTAAAATGTTTATTGGATCGTTGCAAAAAACCACTCTGACTGATTTCCCTGGAAATGTTGCGTGCATTGTTTTTTTAGTGAATTGCAATTTTAAGTGCAAATTTTGTTATAATAAAGAATTAACTTCTTTTAAATATTTTAAGAAATCAAAAAGAGAATTGATTGAAGAAAAAGATTTTTTTGCATTTTTAGAATCAAAAAAGAAAATGCTTGATGGGGTAGTAATCACTGGCGGGGAGCCAACTGTTTCTCCTGGATTATATAATTTTATAAAAAAAATTAAAGCTTTGGGGTTTAAAGTAAAATTAGATACTAATGGAACAAATCCAAATATTTTGCGTACTTTATTTGCAGAAAAATTAGTTGATTATGTTGCAATGGATTTTAAAGCGCCAGTTGGAAAGTTTCACGAAATCACTCAATCAAGTATTCCTTTTGAAACAATTTTGGATTCGGTTTCGCTTCTAAAAGCAAGCGGGGTGCCTCACGAATTTAGAACAACCCTGTATCCAAAATTGACTAAAGAGGATTTAATTGAAATATCTCATTTTATTCAAAATGAAAAATGGTTTTGGCAATTATTTTTAGCAAAAACAGCTCTTGACCCAAAATCAAGAAAATTAAAATCAATGAAACTTTCTGAATTAAAAAAAATTGCTGAAATTATAAAACCAAATGTGGATGTAATAATTAGAGGGGAATAATTAATTTTGTTTCTTTTTTTGTTTTTTGCTCCCACCCTTCTTGTTTAAATGTTTTTTTGCACCCAATTATAATGAAGGGGTTTTGGTATGAATAAGTTAATTTGTCTTGTTGGAATGACTGGTTCTGGCAAGAGTGTTGTTTCTGATTATTTGGTTAGTAAGGGTTATTCTTATTTAAGATTTGGTCAAATTACGCTTGATATTGTAAAAGAAAGAGGACTTGAACCAACCGAAGTTAATGAAAAAAAGATTAGGGAAGATGTTCGTAAAGAGCACGGGATGGGTGCTTATGCTTTATTGAATATACCTAAATTTGATGAGTTGTTAAAAAAAGGTAATGTGGTTGGTGATGGTTTATACTCTTGGTCTGAATATAAAATTCTAAAAGACAAATACAATGAACAATTAATTTTAATAGCTGTTTTTGCTCCACCTAAATTAAGGTATGATAGATTAGTAAAAAGAACTCTTCTTGCAACTGATACAGCTTTAAGAAATCGTCCAGCAACACCTGAATCAGCTCGTGCTCGTGATTTTGCAGAAATAGAAAATATAGAAAAAGGCGGTCCGATTGCGATGAGCGATTTTACTTTGATTAACATCGGTTCAATTGAAGAATTAATTTCTCAATTAAAAAAATATTTATTAGTAATAGAGGGGAGTGAATAAATATGTGTGCAGAGATTATTGAAAATAAATTAAATAAAAATTATCGCCCCACTAAGGATGTTTATTATTGGAATATTGCAAAAGAAACTGCCGAGCGCGGAACTTGTTTAAGCGTAAAAGGCGGAGCTGTTATTGTTAAGGATGATCAAATAATTGCAACTGGTTATATTGGTGCTCCGCGCGGAACAATGGATTGTTTTCAAAGAGGAGTTTGTATGCGTAGACAATTAAAAATTCCTTCCGGTCAGCGTTATGAAATTTGTCGTTCGGTTCACGCAGAGCAAAATGCATTATTAAATGCCGCAAGAGCTGGTGTAAGTGTTTTGGGTTCTAGCGTTTATTTATATTTTGTAAAACGCCAACCTGAAGGAGGAGTAAAATTTGTTAATGCTCAGCCTTGTTTTATGTGCAAAAAAATGTTGATTAATTCTGGAATTAAAAGATTTGTAGGGAATTTGGAGAATGGTGAATTAAAGGAATATAATGTTGAAGAGTGGGCGCGTGATTGGATGGATCATGATATGCTTGATGATAAATATGTATATGATAGTAAATATACAAAAGAAGAAATTGATGCGTTTAAAAAATTATAAAAGTAAAGTGACTTTAAAATGCCCTTGTTTCAAAACCTAGTTAAAAAATTAAATTTTAAATTACTTAAAACTAAAGAAGAAAAGTTTTCTCGCGCAAGAGATTTGGTGCTTATTCGTTCTGAAAAGAATATGGTTGTTAAAAAGTTTTTGGCGGCTTCTCCTGTTTTTATGAAAAAATATAAAGGGGCCGTTTCTGTTGCTTCGCGTTTGATTCTTTCAAATTTGAGAAAATTAAAAAATGGAGGAGTAATTGAAAAAGAGGGGTTTGTTATAAGGGCAGAACACACTGGTAAAAAGCACGCTGGGGCGAATAATGAGTTAGCTTTAAGTGTTTCTTTTAAAGGAAAAACTTTTTTTGTAAAAATTGGCCGAGATAATGGCCCTGAAACAGCACTAGCATATCAAAAAGCAAAAAAGTTTTTTGCAGAAATTAATAATTCTGTTCAAGGTTATCATGTTGAAGTTGTTCCTTATCATTTGCTTTATTTAAAGTCTAATTTATCTAGTGAAAAATCAAGGGGCTTTTTAGTATCGGATTTTTTTTCGAGCAGTAAAGTTGCTTTAGTTGAGGATATTGTAAGAATTCAAGGCGAAGAAACATTTAACAAATCTCATTTGGGTCAAGCGGTTAGAAAAGTTAAATATGATTTACTAAAATTAGGGGTGGTTGATGCTGAAACCCACAATTGTTTTGTTGATAATTCTAATAAAAAACTTTATTTTTTTGATTTGTGGGTGAATTAGATTTTAGTTTATTATTTCTCTTGCTGTAAATTCTTTGTTTCCACTAAATGAATTTATTTTAGTGTATCCAAATACTTTTACGTTTTTTCCAACAATATTAGCATTTAATTCTGCAATTACAACCTCTGCTCCGTTTCCATTTACTTTTTGTTCTAAGATTTCTTGTTCTAATTCAATTGCACTTAACGCAGTTTTTCCAAAGAAATTAGTTTTAATATTTCCACTTTCATCTTCCAAAATTACTGACACAACCGGGTTTTTCTTAGGGGTAGTTTCTCCACACCCTTCACACAAATAACTATTTTCAGTTTTAGTTATTTTTTTGCCGCACTTAGAGCATACTTCATAAAACAAATTTCCTTTTTCTACAGAAATTATTTTTCCTTCAATTACTGCATTTTCCCCTTCATTAGTATCAGCAATCTTTTTTTGTTCCATTTGGTCTTTTAATAATTCAATTTGTGTTGGAACATTTTTTGTAGTTTCTTTTATTTCTGCGCTGTAGCCTAAATGTATTTCTACTCCAAATCTTCCTTCTTTTGTGTAAGCATTTTCAATTTCAACTGCATCTCCTTCATTGTATTTTTCAAGTTCATCCGCTTTTTCATTCCAAGCAGTTGCTCGAATTGTCGCAGTGTCATCCCCGATTTGAAATGAGCATAATTTTCCTTTTCTTTCTCCGCTTTCAAAATCCTTGCAAGGAAATTTTCTCATTATTCTTCCTAATACTCCAACACTACTCATTCCTGATTTTAATTCAGCAAGTTTTATTGGCTCAATTTCTTTTGTGCTCTTTATTTCTATTTTTCCATTAAATCCTAGTGTAACTTGTTTAGTATCATTGTACATTTTTACAAGTACGCTTGTTAGAACAATTTCGTTTCCGCGTGCAATTTTAAATTCATCAACCTGTTCATTCCAAAGAGTTACTCTAACTCCTCCGGTTGTGTCATTTAAAATAAATGATTTTAATTTTCCTTTTTTCCCATTTTTATCAAATTCTTTTACTGGAAAAACCGCTTCAATAGTTCCTTTTAATTCAATTCCTTTCATTCCTTCTTTAAGGTCAGATATATTTACTTGTTCAAGTGTTTCTTGCTTTAACCCTAATTCTTTTTGAACCATATAAGTTGCACCCTGTTCAGTTAAGAGTCCAGAGAATTTTTGTACTTTTGCATCAATTAGTGCTTTTATTTCGCTTTCTGTTTTTCCACTTTGTTGTGCGATTTGACTAATTAATTCAGTAGTAGTGTTTTCGGTCATTTTTATTCCTTCTTTATAATTAATTAAATTCCACCAATCGTTTTATAATGTTTCTTGATGCAATTTGCCGGCGAAAAAGTTATTTTATTCTTTTGAAATTATTTTTTTTTTATTTATTCAATAATTTCATTAAAAAATTTAATCAAAATTCAAAATCTCTTGAGCACTGGTTTTTTGTATTTTTTTAATTTGTAAAAAAATATTTTTTTTTAAAAGATTCATACTTTATTTAATTTATTTTTCTTTTATTAATACTTTTTTTCGCAAGGAGAAGCCTTTTTATACTTCTTTTTGTACAATTTTGGTATGAAAGAAGGTAAAGTTTACACTAAACTTCTATCCCAATTAAAGGAAGAAGCAGGGCAACTTTTTTTAGTAATTGACCCTCCTAACCAATCCCCAGAACTTGCTGGTAAAGTTAGTGCTATTGCAGAGAAGGCTGGCGTTAGTGCTATTGCTATTGGTGGGTCTTTGGGCGCTCAAGGAAAATTGCTTGATGATACTTTGGATGCAATTAAGAATAAATGCAAGCTTCCAACCATTCTTTTTCCGGGTAATATTGCAACTTTGTCAAATAAAGCGGACGCAATTTACTTTTTATCAATGCTAAATAGCAATGATCCTTATTACATTAGCGGTGCGCAGACTGCGAGTGCTTTTCCAATAAAGAAAATGGGTCTTGAAGTTATTCCCACTTCTTATATTATAGTAGAACCTGGCAGGGCTGTTGGGTTTATGGGTAGAGCTCAATTGATTCCAAGAAATTTAGGTTACTTAGCTGCAGCAAATGCGTTAGCTGGTCAGTATATGGGTTCAAAGTTAGTTATTTTAGAATCTGGTGGAGGGGCTCCCGAACCAGTTACAAAAGAAATGATTGCTCAAACTAAAGCTTCAATTGAAGTTCCTTTAATTATTGCTGGGGGAGTAAGAACTCCTGAATTTGCATTTGATTGTATTTCAAGCGGAGCAGATATTGTTCACGTTGGTAGTGCAATAGAGAAAACAAAATTAGAAGCAGAAGTTAAATCAAAATTAGAAAAAATGGTTGAAAGTGTTAAGAAAGGTGCTAAAGCTAAGCAGTAATTTTTTTATTCTTTTGTGTTTTTATATTTTGTTAAATGTTTTTTGTTTTATTAATTTGTTAATTATTTCTTGTTTTATTAAATTCTTTAACAATTTCTCCAATTGCCTCTTTTAAAGAATATTTTTGCTTATATCCAATTGATTGTATTTTTTTTGTGTTATAATTTCTCTCTTTTCCTAAGTGCCTTATATTATCAAGAGTTAGTAATTTTATTCCAAATAATTTTCCAAAAAATATTCCAAGGATTGAAGGTATGTGGATTAATTTTTTTTCTACCCCTAACGCACTCTGTACAATATTACAGAATTCATTTAATGTTTTCTTTTCTCTCCCCGCAGCAAGGTAAATTTCTCCAGCCTCTCCTTTTTTTATTACAATTTTAATTGCCCTAGCAAGTTCTTTAGAATAAATAATTTGAAAGTGATTTTCTCCATTAAGGGGGAGAGGATATTTTTTTTGAAGCATTTTAAACATTTTTTTCCAATACTCATTAGCACCTAAAACCATTGCACTTCTAATAATATTAACATCAATTTTTTCTCCTTTTGCAAGAACAATTTTTTCTCCTTCCAATTTACTTTTTTCATATTCATTTTCTGGGCAGGGGCTTGTTTTTTCATTAATTAATTTATTATTTGTTCCATATACTCCAGTTGAACTCATGAAAATAAATTTTTTTGCTTTTGCATTAATTGCGCTTTGTAAAACTTTTTTTGTTCCCTCAACATTTGTTTCCCATAAATTTGGGTTAGAGTTATCAATTATTCCCGCCAAGTGAATTACACAATTTATTCCATTCATTTTTTTCTTTAATTGAGTTTCGTTAAGGATATTATCTTTCAAGTTAGAATCAAATTCAACAATAGTATGTTTGGTTAAAATTTTTTTTAGTTCTCTTCCAACCATTCCGCTTGATCCAGTTATTAATATTTTCATTTTTATGCCTTCTCACACTTGAATTTTATTTATCATTAAATTTTAACTAAATAAAAACATTATTAAATTTGGGTTTATTATTGCAACAATTACCCCTAATGCAATAAATGGTCCAAAAGGAGGTAATTCTCTCAATACAATTATTTCTTTTATTTTGTTTGCTTTGAGCAAATTTTTTTCTTTTTCTCCAACAAGCGCTTTGCCCTTAAGTAAATCAATTACTTTTTTTGAATTACTGCTTTCAGAAATAACTTCATCTTCTTCTATTTGGTTGAGTTTTATTTTTTTCTCAAAAAAGTTTTTCTTTAGTCCTTCTTGTAATGCAATAAAAACTAGCCCAAATACGCTTGTGATAACTAATGGTATTGTAGTAAATAATGGAATTAAATTTAATTGTGTGAGTATTGCAAAATAAACTATTAACAATGTTCCAAATATTATTCCTTTTTGTATTCCTTTTTTGTTTTCATTAAAATTGATTCCTTTTTTTGCATATTTTATTGTATAATATGTTGAATAAAATATAATTGCTCCAGCACAGGCAATTATTATTGCGCTGAAAATAAAATACAAATTGTTTGTTGGGTTAAGTAAAGCGATTGAAGTGTATAATTTTACATCTCCTCCACCAATTTTTCCTAATTTGTAAATAAAGTAAAGGGAAATAAAAATAATTCCGCCAAATATTAAATTGTTCCATTGTTGTAATATAAAACTAAAAAGTATTCCTAATAGTATCATTGGGGTTGTAATCCAATCATAAATATATCCAGTTTTAGCATCAGTTATTGCGCCAAGTAGAGTTCCGCTAAGTAGTATTATTTCTTGTATTATTGTAAGCATTGTATCCTAACTATTAGTGTTTTTTTGTTGTTTTAAATAGTTTGTTTGTGAGCAAAAGAGGATTACTCCTCTTTTGCTTTATTGTTATTAAATTACGCTTCCTGTATCAATTACTTCATTTTCATTTATCCAATCTTGATTTATTTCTTGTTCCAATATTTGGTTTTCTGATGTTATGTTTGTATTGGTGTTATTTGTGTTGGTGTCGTTTGTATTATTATCTACATTAATTGTTTGTTCTTGAGTGCACCCAAGTAATAGCATTGATATTACGAGAAGTACTATTAGTATTTGTATTTTCATTCTCTATTCCCCCCGTTTTTGTCAACTCTACTTTGTATTAATTCTTTTAACCTATTATTTTGTTCAATAAGATTTTGAACACGATTTATTTTGTTATCCTGATTTAAATCATATCCTTTTCTTTCCATCCATTCTTTTAAATTTTCACTTCTTGTTTGAATATTGTTCATTATTTTTTCCTTAAACTTTTCCATTATTCTTTGAGTTATTTGTTTTTGTTCAACTATTTTTTTTATTGAATCATTTTTAATTTTTGATGATATTCTTTTTTTCTCTGTTGAATTTAAATCCTTAAATTGATTTAAAGCATATTCTTTAATTTCTTTTAAATTAGCATCTCCTTTTTTTATTTTTCCAATCATATCTTCATTTTTAATTCCTATTGTATTAAATTTTTCTTTTATTTTTTCAGAATTAAAATTTCTTATTTTTTCTTTTATTTTTTCACTAAATTGATTTAATTGATTTTTATCAATTTCTCTTACTTGTTGCATTATTTCAAACCGGTCTCTTTGAGTAATAAAATCTTTTGTTTGTTTTTTGAAAGTTGAACTTAATGTTTTTGCTTCTTTTTTCAATTCAACAAAGTTTTGAATTAATACATTTTTGTCTCCTTCAATTGGACTGGATTTTATTTCTTCTAAAACCATTTCCATTGTATTTAATGTATTTTCTGCTTGAATTGTGTTTGCATCAGGGTTATTTTTTACAATCACATTTAATATTATGTTTCCAATTAAAACATTTCTAGTTACAGACTTTTCTAATTGTAGCATTCTCACTTCCGCTCCGTATGGTGAAAGCATGCTTCTTGCTTCTCTTTCATCAATTGGGGTAATATTTGAATCTAAATTTGTGCTTAAATTCAAATCCTCGTTTTCATTTGTGTTTAAATCTTCTGCTAAAACTATTGGAGTTAATGTCATTAATAACATCAATCCCAAAAGTACAGCAATTATTTTGTTTGCCATTTTTAATCATCTCCTTATTACTACCTATGCTGGCGGAACAGCTATTATAGTTTACCCGAAACAAACCGGAACAACTAGAAATAAATTCTTGTTTTTCTTTTTTTTTGATTTATTTTGTTATTTTCTTTTTTTTTTGTAGCGTTAAAAGCATGGTCATTCCTTTTCTTTCTTTTTTTACAATTCCTTTTTTTTCAAGTGTAAAAATATTTCTAAAGAGGGATGCTTTTGGTAGTTGAAGTATTTTTTGTATTTCTGCCTGAGTTTCTCTTCCATTTTTCTTTTCTAATAGTTTTACTATTGCTAATTGCCTTTCTGTGAGCGCATTTTCATCAAAGGTATTTTGGGTTTCTTTTGCTTCTTCTTTTTGATTAATTTTTGTTTGGTTTTGGTATTTGAATACAACAAATCCTCCTACAAAAATTGCAATTAAAATTATTGCTACTAAAATCAAAAAAATTAGTTCTGGTTGTGATGTTGTTTGGAGTATGGTATAATTAATTTTGATATTAAAATCAATATTTTCTCCAAATCCTTCTATTATTATTTGTGAATTTTGTGTGCTTAGAAAGTACGTGCTGTTGGTTTGAATTTTTTGTATTTGTGAATTTATTGGGAGAATTATTTTGTATGAGTATTCGCTAAATATTTCATTAGTATCAATAAATAGTGTCCAGGTTTTGCCATTTTTTAAAGTTAGTTCTTGGGTTGTTTTTGGCGAGAGTTCTAAAGAGTTTGTTGTTCCATTAATTATTGTGTTTCCTTCATTTTGGACTTCAAAAGTAAGGTTGGCATAAAACTCTTGAGCACTTATCCCTGTACAGAGCCAAATTAAACTCAGTAAAAGAATTATTCTTGCAAAATTTTTCATAAAGATAAATTAGTTTTTATTTTTAATAAATTTTTCTTGTTTACTTTAATCTTAATTTCTTTTGAGCTTTTCTTCCTTGCATTTGGCGTAATAAATCTCCTATTCCTTTTTCTCCAAAGTTTTTCATTGCTTTTTCGCTTTGCATTCCTTTGAATTTTTTAAACATTTTTTTCATTTGTTTAAATTGTTTTATTAGTTCTCTAACATCATTAACATT
>CAZSDT010000007.1:0-14800 GCA_964605745.1 uncultured archaeon
TTGTTCTTGATTTAGCTGAATTTATTGTTAATTCAATAGAAAAAAATCCAGAACACAAATTATTCAATTTAGCAAATGGGACTCAATATAGTGTGAACCAAATTTTTAATGAATTAAAGAAAATTTCAAATTATAAAGGCGAAGCAAAACATATTGAAGCAGTTAAAGGAGAAGTAAGAGATATTGTTCTTGATACAAAATTGGCCCAAAAAGAGTTGAATTGGAAACCGAAAACAACAATGGAAGAAGGACTAAAACTGACTTTTGAATACATGAAAAAGGAATATGAAAAGAAATGAAAAATTAAGAGAAATGAAAAATTAAGAGAAATTAAAAAAAAACAAATTAAAAAACATAGCTAAAGAAAAATAAAAATTAAAAAACTAAAATTAAAAAAAACAAATTAAAAAAAAAATAAAAAAGGTATTTTCACAAATACCCTTTTGCGTGAAGTAGTTCTGCATTTAATATTCCGCCGCCTGCTGCTCCTCTAACAGTATTGTGACTTAGCCCAACGAATCGGTAATCAAATACATTACACTCACGTAATCTTCCAACAACTATGGCCATTGCTTTATCATTAGCTCGGTCTTTTCTAGGTTGTGGTCGATTTTCTTCTTCAGTGTAAATTATTGGGTGAAGTGGAGCGAAAGGAAGTTTCAATTCTTGTGGAACTGAAGAAAATTCCCTCCAAATTTTTATTATTTCTTCTTTAGTTGGTTTATTTGATTTATCACTAAATTCAAAACTCACGCACGCAGTGTGCCCGTCAATTACAGCAACTCTATTACAATGTGCAGAAAATTTTATACTTTCAGCATTTACAAATTTATTATCCTTAATTGAACCCAAAATTTTAAGAGGTTCTTTTTCGGATTTTTCTTCCTCTCCAGAAATAAATGGAATTAAATTATCCACAATATCAAGTGAAGCAACCCCAGGATATCCTGCACCGCTTACTGCTTGCATTGTTGATAAAATTACTTTAGAAATTTTGTACCCTTTTGCTTCTAATGCATAAAGTGGGGTTAAGTAACTCTGAAGAGAACAGTTTGGTTTTACTACAATAAAACCTTTTCCAAATCCATAATTTTTTTTCTGAATTGGAATCATACTTAAATGAGATGAATTTATTTCAGGAACAATCATTGGAACGTCACTAGTAAATCGGTGCGCTGAGCAATTACTAACAACCGCAATACCTGCTTTTGCATAAGCAATTTCAAGTGCTTTTGTTGCTTCTTTATCAAGTTCTAGTGCAGAGAAAACAAAATCGCATTTTCCTACCGCTTTTTCTACTAAATTTGCATCTTCAACAACTAAATTTGCAACACTAGAGGGCAGAGGGGTATCCATATTCCATCTTCCTTTTACTGCATCAACATATTTTTTTCCTGCAGAATTTGGAGAAGCTGCTACAAAAGTTACTTCAAAATAAGGGTGATTTTCAAGTAGGCGAATATAATTTTGACCCACCATTCCAGTTGCACCTAATACTCCTGCTCTTATTTTTGCCATAACCTTCCCTCCAACTAATTAATAATTTAATTAATAAAAATCATTTATACTTTTTTCTATTTTACAAAAGCATCATGAGTTATTCTAACTGCTTTTTCTAAATCATTTTTTCCAACTACAAAAGTTATATTTATTTCTGAAGCCCCTTGGGAAATTAATTCAACATTAATTCCAGCATTCCCAATTGCACTAAATAATTTTCCGCTAATTCCAGAAGTTTTTTTCATTCCTTCTCCAACTACCGCAATCATAGATATATCTGCTTGAGATCTTATTTGGCAAGGATATGCTTCTGAAATATTACTTAAACAATCAACTGCTTTTTGAAGATTTTTTGATTCAACACTAAATGTAATTGAAGCCTCACTTGTAACAATCATTCCAACAGAAATTTTTTGTTCAGCTAGTTTTGAGAAAACTAAAGAAGCAAACCCTGGCACATTCACCATGCTTGAACTTTCTATGTAAACTATTGAAAGATCTTTAATTGCAGTAACGGATTTTACTACTGAATCATCCTTTGTTTTTTCTCCACAAATAATAGTTCCTTTTACTTCTGGAGCAAATACATTCTTTACTTCGGCACATAAATTTTTTTTTCTTAAAGGATCAATTGTTTTAGGATGAAGTATTTTTGCACCCAAGTAACCAAGCTCTTCCGCTTCATCATAACTTAGTGAATCAATTTGTTTAGCATTAGGAACAACTTTTGGGTCAGCTGACATAAACCCGGAAACATCCTTCCAAACTTCTAATTTTGCGTCAAAAATATTACAAATAAATCCTGCACTATAATCCGTTCCGCCTCTGCCAAATGTTTTAACATCTCCTGAATCATCCACACCATAAAATCCAGGAAGAAGAACAACATTTTTATCAAGCAAAGGAGATATTTTAGAAAGAATATTTTTTGAAGTATTTTCAATCTCAACGTAAGCATTTTCAAAATTTCCTTTACATCTAATTCCTGCTTCTTCAGCATCAATAAATTTAGCACTAATTTTTGCATCAAGTAAAAATGCTTCCAAAACTATCGGACTTAATCTTTCACCAAAACTTTGCACAAGATCCTTACTTCTAGGACTAATTTCTTTTAAGTAACTCACACCATAAAAGAATTTTTCAAGAATTGAAAGTTTGTCAGTCAAAATAAATTCAGCATTTGCTTTTATTTTTGGATCAACAATAAATGCCAAATAATCAGTGTGCATTTTCTTTAATGAATTAATTATGGATTCAACCTGTTCCGGCTGATTTACACATATGTTTAAACTATTAATCAAAAAATCAGTAACACCATAAAGAGCAGAGATTACAATTATTTGTTGTTCGCCTTTTGCTTTTTTTGAAGCAACAATATTCACTACTCTATCAAATGAACTCTTATCTCTAAGAATTCCTCCGCCAATTTTTAACACAACTGTATTCATAAAAACCATCTTCAAAATCTATCTTTTTTACCCAATAATTTTAATCTCAATAACTAATTTTATATAAATTATTGGTTTAAAAAACGTATTAAAATATACGAAAAACGAATTCTGCATTTGGAGAACAAATATTCAAGAAAAGGTTAAATCAATGTTTTTAAATAGTTTCAACAAGAATAAGTCAAGTAAAAGGTGCTTTTGTGGTTTTTGATTCAGAAAAAATAGCTTACTTAGGGCCCCAAACTAGTTTCAGTCACGAAGCAGCATTAATTGCTTTTCCAAATTCTCAACTAATTGAAAAAAAAAGTATTTTGGAAGTTTTTGAATCAATTGAAAAAAAAGAATGTGATAAAGGCGTTGTACCTATTGAAAATTCTACTGGGGGAAGCGTGCCTTTTACTCTTGATGAATTAGTTAAAGGAAAATTTTTTATTAATAAAGAATTTTTTGTTGAAATAAAACAATGCTTGTTAGCAAATGACTCGCTGAAGAATATAAAAAAAATATATTCACATCCCCAAGGATTTGCACAATGCACAAAGTGGCTTAAGAAAAATGCAAAAGGAATTGAATTAATTGAAACTACAAGCACTTCAAAAGCTGCAGAACTCGCTTCTAAAGACAAAACTTGCGGAGCTATTGCCTCAAAACTAGCTGGAAAGAAATTCGGATTGAAAGTAATTCAGGATTCAATTAATGATGATACAGAAAATTCAACAAGATTTGTAATTATCAGTGCAAAAAAAAATGAGGAAAATATAGGCAAAAAAACATCAATAATTTTTGGTGTAAAAAATGAACCCGGTTCTTTGTTTAATGCAATTGAATCATTTAAAATTTTTGGAGTAAACATGACTAAGATTGAATCCCGCCCATCAAAAAAGAAGAAATGGGAATATCTTTTCTTTATTGATTTTGAAGGAAACATTTCACAAAGTAAAGTAAAAAAAGCCCTTGAAGAAATAACTAAACATTGTTCAAAAATAATAATACTTGGAAGTTACTAACTTAATATTTAACTCGCAAATATAATATTTTAATTAATTAGAGGTGAAAAAATGCCAAATACACAAAAAAATAAAATTGATTTGAGCGAACTTAGAATAAAAATTGACCAAATGAATGAGCAAATAATTTCAGGATTAAAACAAAGAAGCCGCTACCCATTAAACTATGGGGTTTTTATAAAAGAATTTATTGCTAATGAAAAACTAAATGATGAAAAATTAAATAATAAAAAATTAAATAATGAAAAATCAAATAACAAAAACACATGGTTTCTTTTCAGATTGAAAAAAGAACAGGATATTGATGCGCAATTTGGAAGATTTGTTTATTCTGATCAAGCGCCAATGTTTTTTAAAAAAGAAGAACTTGCCACACCATTAAGAGAAAGAAAAGCACCAAAAATTGAAGGATTAGTAAATATCCCTATTGATAAATCAAAAGAAATTTTAAAAGTTTACCAAGAGATTCTAACTAAAATTTGCATTAAAAAAGAGGAGGAAGATAGTTACGGTGAAACCGTAAAATTGGATGTAAATAATGTTTTGGCAATAAATGAAAGAGTGTTAGGATTGGGCGAAATGGTTGCCGAATACAAAATAGAGTCAAATCCAAAAATACTTAATGAAACTAATAAATTAAAACTAAAAGAAATGCTTGTTGTTTTGAAAAGAGAACAAGAAGTTGTATCAAGCGCAAAAGAAATTGCCTTAAAATATGGATTAACTCAGACAGAAGATATTGGAAAATTTATGCAAAAAATAATTGATATTACTACTGATACTGAAATTGAATATATTTTAAAAAAAAATGTTAAGAATAAATAAAGAAAATATTAAAAGTAATAAAAAAAGTAAGGATAAATAAAAAAAGGTGAATACCAATGAATCAACTTAATCCAAAAAAAGAAATGAATTTATTAATTATAGGCGGTTCAGGAGCATTTGGATCTTTTTATGCAAAACTATTCAAAGAATATGGATTTAATGTTTCAATAACTTCAAAAAATTTTCAAAACACTCTAATTGCAGCAAACGAATTGCTTGTTCAACCAATAGAAAACCCAATTTATTCTGAATTTGATTATATCTGTCTTTCTGTGCCTAATGAGTGTGCAGTAGATATCGCTAAAAAAATAATTCCTAAAATGAAAAGAAAAGCCCTTTTCTTTGATTTTTGTTCAGTTAAGGAAAAAATTTGCGCAGAATTGATTAAACATAAAAAGAGAGGAATCCAAATTGCTTCAATCCATCCTATGCATGGACCTAGGATTAGCAAAATTAAAAACCAACCAATTGCTTGGGTCGACATTATTACAAAAGAAAAAAATGAAATTTTAAAAGATTTTTTTATTAAAAATGAAGCAAAAATTATTTCAACCACTCCAACAAAACATGACAAAACGCTTTCTATAGTTCAGGGACTTACACATTATTCTATGTTTGTTGCTTCAAGCGTATTAAAGGAATCAAAGCAGGATTTAGAAGAAACTATTTTACTTGCAAGTCCAAATTATAAATTATTTCTAATGGATATGTCAAGAATCATTCTTCAAAACCCATCTTTATATGCACAAATTCAATTAACCAATCCTTACAATGCAAAAATAAGAAAACTTTTTACGATACAATCAAAAGAACTTGAAAAAATATGCAAACAAAAGAATCAGAAAAAACTTATTAAAAAAATAACCTCAAATGGAGAGTACTTAGAAAAAGGAAGTTTGCTCTTGCAAGAAAGTGATAAGGCAATAAAAGCAACTAGTTAATTTTACCAGCGTCTTTTTCCTAAAGCAGGTTTTGCGTGAACCATTTGGGGACGAAAACCTCTAACGCCTATTCTAGATTGAGGTGTAGGTTTTAATTTAATTGCAGCGGATTTTGGAAATTTATTAAAAGAATAATTATATTTTCCATTTCTTTTTATCCATCCATTACGAAGCATCCAATTAATTCCTTTTGTGCTCGCTTTACTTGGTTGAAGAAATAATACTTCCTTGCATCCAAATTTACGCCCCCAATTAAACATTCTTAATCCAAGTTCACTACCTATAGTGCGTCTGTATTTTGAAATAAATAATAAGTTAGCTTGGATATCTTTAACTGCAGTAAAATCCAATTGAAGAAAATTTTTTGTATTTTTATTTAATTCTCCAGTTTGATTCATACTAATAATGTGCCCAAATGTAGTGCCTACCGGAACACCATTTTTTAATACAACCATACTTCGATAAGGAGAGGATTTTGTTTTTCCTTTTTCTTCTAATTTTTTATAATGCAAATCAATATTTTCTGCAATAGTTCGTATAGGTTCATCTTCAGTTAATTCATTCTCGTAAGAAAAAATATTTTTTTTTAATAAATCCTTAGCTTCTTCCCTTCTTTTTGAATCCAAAGATAAATAATCAACAATACGAATATTCATAATAATAATAATATGAGCAAATATGTTTTTATAAACAAACTAATCAAATTTTATTAATGGTTAAAGAAATAATAAAAGCAAATTTTTGCAGTGGAACTATTTCTGCTCCTCCATCAAAAGCACATACACTTCGCGCAATAATTATTGCTTCACTTGCTAAAGGAAAAAGTGTAATTCATAATGCTCTAATTGCTGAAGATCAGGAGTATGCAATCAAAGCAATGCAACAACTTGGAGCAAAAATAGATTATGACACTAAAACTAGGACAATATTTATTGATGGAATGGACGGAAAAATAATTGCTCCAAAAGAAGACATTTTTATTGGAAACTCTGGACTTAGTGTAAGATTTTTGGTTTCAATAGCAGCTTTAGCAAATGGGGAAAAAGATATTATTCTTGATGGAATTGAAAGAATGAGAAGTGGAAGGCCCATGCAGGATTTACTTGATGCATTAAAACCACTTGGAGTAGAAGCAATTTCAATAAATAATAATGGTTGTCCTCCAATTAAAATTAAAACAAATTCATTTAATGGTGGAACAACAGAACTCGCGGGAGATAAAAGTTCCCAATATTTTTCATCAATTTTAATTGCTTCACCTTATGCAAAAAATAATGTAAAAATAATAACCAAGGGAAATCTTAGTTCAAAACCATATATTGATGTAACAATTGATTCAATGAAGGAATTTGGAGTAATTGCAAAAAATAATAATTACAATTCATTTGAAGTAAAAAATAATCAATCCTATATTGGAAGAACATTAAATATTGAGGGTGATTATAGCAATGCAGCATATTTCTTTGCATCATGCGCAATTTTGGGGGGAGAAATAAAAGTAACAAATCTTAAAATTGATTCAAAACAAGGAGATAAATTTTTTGTTAATGCTTTAGAAAAAATGGGTTGCAAAATAAAACGAGGAGAAAATTTTATAGAAATTAAAAGCACTGGAAAAGAATTAATTGCCCTTGGCGAAGTTGACATGAATGATTATCCAGATATTGTAATGCCTATTTGTATTGTTGCTTCTTTTGCCAAAGGTGAAACAAAAATAACTAATATTGAACATTTGAGAATAAAAGAATCAGATAGAATTAGCGCAACTGTTGATGAATTAAAAAAATTAGGAGTAAATGCAGAGGCAGGAAATGATTATATTTTAATTAAGGGAAATGGGGGAGTAGACCTTCACGGAGCAGTAATTGATTCACACAATGATCATAGAATTGCAATGAGTTTTGCGGTTGCAGGATTAAAAATTGGCAGAATAAAAATAATTAATGAAAGAGCAGTAGATAAGAGTTTTCCTGAATTTTTCGAAGAAATAGAAAAGATTATAGCAAGATAATAATACAAATATGTTGATTTTTATGAGCGACAATACTTTTGGAAAATTGTTTAAAGTTACAACTTTTGGCGAGAGTCACGGAGTTGCTGTTGGTTGTGTTATTGATGGATGCCCTGCTGGAATAAAGATTAGTGAAGAAGAGATTCAAGTAGATTTAGATAAAAGAAAACCCGGTGAAGGAATTAGTGGAACAAAAAGGAAGGAAAGTGATTCTGCAAAAATATTATCAGGAACTTTTGAAGGAAAAACAACAGGAACTCCTATTTGCATTGTTGCTTATAATGAAAATCAAATTTCTGCACATTATGATTCAATAAAGGATTTGTTCCGACCAGGACATGCTGATTATACTTATTTAATGAAATACGGAATTAGAGATTATAGAGGAGGGGGAAGAGCTTCTGCTAGAGAAACATTAGCAAGGGTTGCAGCAGGAGCAATTGCAAAAAAAATATTAGCAAATGAAGGAATTAAAGTAAATGGATTTGTAAAAGCAATTAATGGAATTGAATGCAAAAATTATTCACAAAAAGATATAGAAAATATTTACTCTAATGAATTAAGAGTTCCTGATCTTAAAGCAGGAAAAAAAATGCTAGAAGAAATAAAAAAATCAATTATTGCAAAAGATTCTCTTGGAGGAATAGTTGAAGTAATTGTTAAAGGAGTTCCAGCGGGTTTAGGCGAACCGATTTATGGAAAATTAAGTGCAGAATTAGCTAGTGCTTTAATGAGCATTAATGCGGTTAAGGGTGTAGAAATCGGAGATGGATTTAATTCAACTAAATTAAAGGGTTCTGAAAATAATGACCCTATAAGAATGGATAAAGGAAAAGTTACTTTTTTATCAAATCACGCTGGAGGAATAGTTGGAGGAATAAGCACTGGTCAAGATATTATAGCACGGGTTGCAATCAAACCAGTTTCTTCAATTGCTAAAAAACAATTAACAATTTCAAAGGATTTTAAAAATTCAGAAATAGAAGTTATTGGAAGACATGATGTTTGTATTGCCCCAAGAGCAGTTCCTGTAGTTGAAGCAATGGTGGCAATTACTTTAGTTGATGCATTAATGCAAAACAAAGCGAGAAAATTCTAAATAAAAATTTAAATTCAAAAGTTATTTTTTATATTTTACAATTTTTTATACTTTACAATTTTTTACATTTTTTAATTATGCTCTCTGCGCACTTTGTTCCACCCAAAACCGCTTCGCCAATTGTTTTTGCACCAGTTACTACATCCCCGCAAGCATAAACATTATTTAAGGAAGTTGAATAATTTTCATCAACCAAAATAACTTTTCCATTAGTTTTTACTCCTTCCTTTTCAAGCCAATCAAATTTGTGTTGTTGCCCTATCGCAACAATTACTTTATCCATTATTAGTTTTTTTGTTTGATTTGATTCAACAGCTTTTCTTCTTCCACTAGAATCAACTTCACCAAGCTTCATTATGGAGCAAATCAGTTCATTTTTTTTATTTTTATTTTCATTTTTATTTTCAACAAACTCTTTTGGAGCAAGAAGAAATTCAAATTCTACTCCTTCATTTTTTGCTTCCATAACTTCTTTCTTCAAAGCAGGCATTTCAGCTTCAGTTCTTCTATAAATTAATTTCACATTTGCACCTTGTTTTTTTGCTACTCTTGCAGCATCAATTGCAGAATTTCCTCCACCAATTATCCCAACTATTTCCCCGCAAGCAACCATTTTTTTATTATTCAATTTATCATTAAGCAAAAATTTTAATGCATCAATTACAAAAGGCGAATTTTCATTAACAAAACCTGCCTTTACCCCACTTCCTGCGCCAATTGCAATTATCACTAAATCGAATTTTTTAACCGAATTATTTTTAGTTTTTTTGAGTAATTCATTTATTGAATTAATCTTTTTATTTTCAAAAATCACCCCTAACTTTTTTGCATTATCAACTTTAACTTTTGCTGATTCTAATGGAATTCTAAAATTAGGAATCCCATAAGCAAGCATTCCCCCAAATTCACCCAATTCATCAAAAACAGTAATCCTAAAACCATTTTGAACTAATTTATTTGCAACCGCTAAACCAGCAGGACCGGAACCAATTATAGCTACATTCAAAGAACTCATTTTAATTCACCAATTAAATAAAAAAAAAGATTTTACACACAAAAATTAATTTTTCTTTCCAAGCAATAAAATAGTTTCTATTTCAATTCTAGTTGTAAAATCAATTAATGTTTTAACAAAATCTTTTACATTCTCAATATTAGTTAAACCATATTTTTGAGCAATTAATGAAGCATGTTTTATTACATCAGCTTCCCTTTCTTTTGAAACAAAGATTTCTCTAATTTTGTCCGAATCTGTTTCTTTTACTAAATGACTAATAGTATTAATTTTTGTCCAAGCAACTTGCTGGCCGAAACTAACTAATCTTTCATTTAAAAGCAAAATATTATCAACATCAATTTTTGTGGTTTCCCCATAAGTTGAACGAATATCATCATTTGAACAAATCTCATAAAGCATTTTTTTGTACAAATCAATAATTTCTTTTGAATGATCCACCCCAACTCCACCAAATCCATCATCAGTAATTGTTTCTTTTAGTAAGGGTTTTGAAAGTTCAGATTTTTTAAATAGGAATGGACTTTGCTGATTGTATAAATATCTACCAAACTCTGCATCCAAATCTTGTTCTTTTTTCAACCGGTACATAAACCAAGTTTTATTGTCATGAAATATTTCACTAAAAGTCTGTGAATTTAAAGGAAATTTAGATCTATTTTTTAACCCCAAAATTATTTGTTCAGTCAAATAATCAGCACGCATTCTTAACTCAATTATTTCAATTGGTTTATTTTGCATAAATAAAAATAAACACAAAACTTGTTATTAACTTAACTTAACAGCAAAAATGCTTTAAAAAAACAAATAATTTGAAAAAACTAGAAAAAAAGTTCAATCCAAACTTTTAAAAACAGCCCTAAAAACAATCTATTTATTCATTAAATAGGTCAAGGGCCTATAGCCCAGTGGATAGGGCGACTGCCTTCTAAGCAGTAGGTCGAGGGTTCGATTCCCTCTAGGCCCGCCTTTTCTCTTTTAGAAAAAGAGAAAATGTAGGTTGCCAAAAGAGAAAACTAATTTTTATTTTTGGGAATGCAACACCTTTTAGTAAAAAGGGGTTGCGGTGTTAGACTTCCCTCTAGGCCCGCTCTATTAAATTTATAAAAACTTATTTTTTAAAAAACACAATGTTTTTTAATCAAAAAGACCTTAATTCTGCACATGAATAAAAAAATATTATCATCAATTTTAATAATTCTGGCTGTATTAGCAATCGCATCCATTTTTTTTATTCCTAAAGAAATTGTAGAAATTTATGGAATAATTGTTTATGTAATACCATTCTTTTTAGTATTATTACTAATTGGAATAGCAATTATTGTTAGTGGACGAAAAAAAGATAATCCTCTTTTAATTGATCGCCAACAAGCACTAAATGCAATTAAACAAGCTGAAAAAAACTTTTTACAACACAAAATAGATAAAGAAACTTTTGATAAAATTTCACAAGAGAATAACTCAAAATTGATTCGAGTTGAAGCAAAAATAGATGTTGAAAAAAATAAGGGCGCTCCAAAAAATGAAATGAAAAAGAATAGCTCTATTTCTAGCGATAAGAGAAATATAATAAAAGAATTGCTAAATCAAAAACAAATAAAAGTAACTGAACTTAAAAAAGCAGAGAGCAGTTTTTATCATAGAAAAATTGATGAAAATGGTTTTAAAAAAATTTCTTCTCAAATTAAAGGCGAAATTATTACTATTGATTCACAAATTAAAGGAATTGTAGATAGTGAAGAAATAGAGAATCTAAAAATCCAATTAAAAGAAGGAGCAAAAGAGATTGCTAAACAAAAAAAAGTAACTAAGGAACGAGCAAAAGAAGATTACTTTGATGAAGTTGAAGAGGATGTCCTTAAACAAATGGGTTCTGAATAATTTTTGTTCAAATAAAATTACAATTTAATAAAATTAAACCAAATCAATAAAGTTATTAAAAAAAGTTTTTACTTCATTTATTTTTTTTAAATCAAAATCAAACATGCTTTTGAACGATTCGCTAAGAACTGGTTTTATTCCTTTCATAGAAAGCAAGCTTGTCATTTTTTTTAATTCAAAACCAGAAATTATTCCAGTAGAATAAATAACAAAAACTGGTTTATTTTTAGCTTCTTTTGAAAAACTCATTTGCCTAATAAATGAATTAATTACTGGGGAAGAAGTCATTGCTCCAACAATCGGAGTTCCAATTACAATAAATGAATAATTGCTTAAATCAGGAATTTTATTTAATAGAATAATTTCTTTTTCTTTTTTGAATTGGTCCTTTAAATGAAGCTTTTTAGAAGGTTCAAGCAATAATATTTGAGTTGAAAATTTTTTTTCCTCAAATAATTTCTTTAATTCATTAGCAACTTTTTCTTCATTTGAAAACTTGCCCTTATCAAGAGAATGATGTTCAGAATAATAAATTATTAAGGCCCTATTCAAACCAAATACACCCATCTAATTAATTGAAACTAAAGTTATTTCAAAAATTAAAGTCTTTCCAGCTAATTCGTGGTTAAAATCTATTGTTGCATTAGTATCGGTCTTTGAAGCTATTCTTCCAGCTAAACCATTTCCTGCACTAACCATTAAACCTACTTTTAATTCATCAAATTGTGGGAAAGATTGTTTATCAACTGCAATTACTTTTCTTGGGTCAATTAAACCATATGCTGCTTCTGGAGGAATTGTTATAGTTTTTTTTTCTCCAACCTTCATCCCCACTACACCCTCATCAAAACCCTTAATCATCTGACCAGCGCCAACAACAAACTCTAATGGTTCTCTGCCAATACTTGTATCAAATACTTTTCCGTCAGTTAATTTACCAGTGTAATCAACAGCAACACTACTTCCTTTAACAACTACTTTTTCATCCATACAAAATCACCCTTCAATTATTAATTGAAATTAAAGTTATTTCAAACACCAAAGTCTTTCCTGCTAACTTGTGATTAAAATCAATTGTTGCATTAACATCATTTTTTGCAATTATTACCCCATTCATTCCATTTCCTGCACTAACTATTAAACCAACTTGCATTTCATCAAATTGAGAAAATGAATTCTTATCAACTGTAATTATTTTTTTAGAATCAATTAAACCATATGCTGCTTCTGGAGGAATTGTTATAGTTTTTTTTTCTCCAACCTTCATTCCAACTACTCCTTCATCAAAACCCTTAATCATCTGACCAGCGCCAACAACAAATTCCAAAGGCTTTCTATTAACACTTGAATCAAATATAGTTCCATCAGTAAGTCTACCAGTGTAATCAACAGAAACACTATCCCCGGCTTTAACTTTTTTAAATTCATTTAAATTATTGAAAACATTTGTATTTGAATCGATCAAATCAGTATTTTTGTCGTCATCAAGAACCAGTAATCCAGTTGGATTTGTATTTTGCGTACAACCAAACAAAACAAGCATTATTGCAATTAAAGCAATTAGAACAACCCAATTTTTCATAATAAAATTAAAATCCAAAAGACTTAAAAATAAGACAATTAGCGTTTAAAATGCATAAATAAAAATCAGTTAAAGAAATTTAAAATTAGACTTTTTTAGCTCTCAAATGCAAATATTGCTCTTCTTCATTTACCCTCTCAATTTGAATAAAACCACTTAAAATAAGTGCGTGAGTTAGAGTATCCTCATCATAGCCAAAATAATGATGGTCTTGAATATAATTTTCAAACCCATAAATCTTATTCAACGCCCATTCTTTTTTTTGCCCTGTTTCTGTAATAAATAATTTACAAAAATAACCAATATTTGGAACAATAATTTCCAAAACCCCTTCTTTTTTTAGAACTCTAAACATTTCGCTTAATGCAACCAAAGCATCTTTTCTAAGTAAGTGCTCTAAAAAGAATCTTGAATAAACTTCACTAAACTCTTCGTCCTTAAAAGGTAATTTCCTTGCATCACCTACAACATCAGCTTTAACATTTTCTCTCACATCAAAATGCAAGTAACCTTCTTTTGGTTTATTACCTGAACCAATTTCTAATTTATCCATTTTTACTTCATCCATTAAAATAACCTTGTTGTGTACTAAATTGGGGTTCAAAGTATTTTTAAGCCAAAGTGATTAAACCAATCGGCACGTATTTAAAGTTCATTGTCAATAATAAATCAGTGAAAATTAATGTTTGGGTTTGATGAAATAGATTATATTTCAATGCTTTTTGCCCAATGGGTAATAGTTTTTGTTTTAAATATTATACCCGCTTTGGCTCCACCAACGTGGGCAGTGTTATCTTATTTTTATATTTCTTCCCCACAAAACATTTTTCTTTTAGTTGCAATAGGTGTAACTGCTTCAACTGCGGGAAGATTTGCTTTGGCTAAAGCAAGTGGATTTATTACAGAAAAATTTGCTGATAAGAATAAAAAAAGTGAATTTAATGCAATTGAAAAAAAATTGGAAGGCAAAACAGCCCAAAAATTTATTTTTACTTTAATTTACTCATTAAGTCCACTTCCAAGCAATGCTTTATTCATTGCATTTGGTGCAACAAAAACTAGGTTAAGAGAAGTACTAGCAGCATTTTTGGTTGGAAGAACAATTAGTTATTTGTTTTTGATTTTCACTACACAAAAAATATTTACTTCCTTAGAATCCACCATGCAAGGAAATGCTTCACTTTGGACAATAATGATTGAAATAATAGGAGTAATTGCAGTACTTGCTTTCTTCTTAGTTGATTGGAATAAAATAATCAGTCTTGATATGCCGGGTGAAAAAAAAGATGAAAAGTGGCCCGATAAAACTAAAGAATAAATGAAATACTTTTTCTAATTAATTCAAAACTGCAGAAGGAGAGGATCGAACCCAGTCACGCCTGCACAATCAGGCGACACTTGAACATTATCATCGCTGATGCTCGATAAAGTATATTACTGCAGAAGGAGAGGATCGAACCCAGTCACGCCTGCACAATCAGGCGACACTTG
>CAZSDT010000007.1:14900-21362 GCA_964605745.1 uncultured archaeon
ATTATCATCGCTGATGCTCGATAAAGTATATTACTGCAGAAGGAGAGGATCGAACTCTCAAAGCCGCTAGGGCCTGGAACCTCAATCCAGCCGGTTTTCCAATTCCGTACTCCTGCAACATTGAGTTTATTCACAAAAAGGTTTTTATTTAGTCAGATTTTTTTAATTTATTAAACTTGTATGAAACTTTAATAAAAAAAAACTAACCTTATTTTACTAAGGTTAGCCAATTTTTATATTTTTCATTTTCTCCATGAATTGCTTTTTGATATTCTTGTTGAAGAAAATGAGTAACTTTTCCTCTCCCTCCAATTCCAATTGGTTTTTTATTTATTGAAATTATTGGAACTATTTCAGCTGCAGTTCCGCATGCAAAGCACTCATCCATTAAGAAAACTTTTTCTGGAGTAATATTCTCTTCAACTACTTTTATGTTATTATCAAGAGCAATTTGAATTATACTCTTTCTTGTAATTCCATCCAAGCAATTTGAAGTAGTGGGTGTATAGAGAATGTTATCTTTCACTGCAAAGAAATTCTCTGCACTGCACTCTGCAACAAACCCATACTTATCTGTCATAATTACATCAGTATAGCCGTCTTTGATTGCATCCATTTTAGCCATTATACTATTTGCATAATTGCCACTAACTTTTGCATTTACTGGCATACAATCACTTGAAGGTCTAAGAAAAGGAGAAATTTTTACACTAATCCCCTCTTCAACACTTTTTGCTCCAAGCATTGCACCCCACTCCCAGGCAGCTACTCCTACATCAACTTTTTGATTTGTCACATCAAATCCCAATCCTCCTTCACTATAAAATGCAAGGGGACGAATGTATCCTGACTTTAATTTATTGATTGCAATTATTTCTTTTGTTGCAGAAATAATTTGTTCTTGAGTATAAGGTATTTTCATTCCAAATATCTTTGCGGAATTAAACAAACGCGCAATATGTTCATCTAATCGGAAAATTGCGGCACCTTCTTTTGTATCATAACATCTAATTCCTTCAAATACTGCACTCCCATAGTGCAAAGCATGAGAAAGAAAGTGAGTATTACTTTCTTTCCATGGTGCAACACTTCCATTCATCCAAATAAAATTGCTTTCTTTCATTTAGAACGCCCCCTTGAATATTGAAATTAAATTGGTTTCAACGCACTCTTCTTTAGGAGAATTTTTTACAAAATTCATTACACTCATAATGGAATCATTTGTAACAGGAATAGAATTTTTTTTCAAAAATTCCATTATTGCATGTTTTCCCGAGTGTCTCCCAATCACTAATTTTGTTTCTACACCCAAATTTGAAACATCCACCACTTCATAACATTTTGGATTATTTATCATCCCATGTTGGTGTATTCCTGCTTCGTGACTAAATGCATTCGCTCCAACAATTGATTTGTTTTTTTGAACAAATATATTTGTTGATTCTGCAACTATTTTGCTAGTTGGAATTATTTCTCTTATATCAATTTTGCAATCAGCGTTATAGTAATCTGTTCTAGTTTTTAGATTCATTACTATTTCCTCTAAAGCTGCATTTCCTGCTCTCTCCCCAATTCCATTTATAGTGCATTCAACCTGCGTTGCCCCATTTTCTATTCCAAAAATAGAATTTGAAGTTGCTACTCCCAAATCATCATGACAGTGAACGCTAATATTTATTCCTGCAAATTTTTTATCACTTGCAATTTTATTGATTAATTCACCATATTCTTTTGGCTGAGAATAGCCAACGCTGTCAGGAATATTTATTGTAGTTGCTCCATTTTCTACTGCAACAATCAAAGCTTTTTTTAGAAAATCAAAATCGCTTCTTGTTGCATCCTCTGCAGAGAACTCAATATTTTTGCAAAAACTTTTTGCATATGCAACACTTTCTTTTATCCGCTCGATTGCTTGCGCTTCACTTATTTTTAATTTGTCTTTTAAGTGAATTGGAGAAGTTGCTAAAAAAACGTGTATCCTTGGATTTTTTGCATCTTTAATTGCACCCCACGCAGAGTCAATATCACTTTTTGTACAGCGAGCAAGTGAACAGACTTCGCAATTTTTTATTTCTTCAGCAATTTTTTTTATTGATTCAAAATCCTTATCACTTGATGCAGCAAATCCAGCTTCAATAACATCAACACCCATTTTTTCTAATTGTTTTGCAACTTTTATTTTTTGCTCAATTGTCATTGATGCGCCTGGACTTTGTTCACCATCTCTTAATGTTGTATCAAATATTTTTATTCTTCTTTTTTCATTTCCATTTTCTCTAAATCCATCCTCATAAACCAAATAAACCACCTTTTAGTCATTTTTTCATCACCCTCATAAATTATAAAAATAAATAAATGTCTCAAAACTTTTTCCTTTTGATGAAATGATTGGAAAAAGTTGATTAGTTTTTATAAAAAAGTTTTTTAATAAAAAAAAACTTTTTAGAGCCCTTTGGATTGCAAGTCTTCAAAGCCCCAATTTTAGGCTAGTAACAAGGCAAGCAATGCGTTTAGAAGTAGTGCAGTATTTTGCATTTGATAATTAAATTTATTGCATTGCATAACTAATAATTTGCATGTTTTATATTTAAAAGAAATCAAAGTTTGGGTGTAACAAAAAATACACTTACTTAAAAAAACAATAAATTTGAAGTAAAATTACTTCTTCAAGTATTTATTTAATCTTTCAATGTGAATTATTTCTTCATCCATTAATTTAGAAAGAAGTTCGCTTAAAGCACCGCTAGTCTTTTTTGCTGCAGAAGAAAAAGCTTTAACTGCAACATCTTCAAAAAGAATATCATATTTTATTATTTCTCTTGTATCTGAATCAAATTTAGGAGCAGGAGTTTTTTGTTCTTTGACAGTAATATTTGCTTTACTTAAAATTGATTCAATTATTTGAATGTGCCTTGCTTCTTGATCACTTAACCATTTTATTGTTTCAAATTCAAGTCCTTCAAATCTTCTTAATTCCTGAAAGTAAATATCTCTTGATTTTACTTCCATTTTGAATAAATATAATAAATCGCTCTGCGCTTTAAGAACATCTTCACCAGTTACTTTAGTTAATAATATATCAGCATTAAAGTCAGCCATCTTTTTCACCATTTCTTCAAAATAATTTAAATGGAAAAGGTTTTAAGTAGAACTGCAAAGCAATTATAAAAACAAGGGGTGAAAGTTAATGAGTGCAATTAAAATAATAGGAATAGGAGTTATAGTATTAGTTTTACTAAGTGTACTGGTTTTAGGATATTTAGGTTTTGTTCCAATTGTATCAGATTTAATGGGAACAAATAAACCGAAAGATTTGGGTGTAAGTTATTCCCAAATTGATTATGCTTCTGGAATGGCAAAAGTTCCTGGCGCAATAGTGCTGAATCCAGAATATTTATGCGCAACTTGTGAATATACTTCAAGCGGATCAATAGCAGTTAACACAGCTTTTACGCAAGAAGAATTTACTGCAATGATGAATAAAAGAAATTCAACCGTTGGTCCATTAAGAAATGCTCAATTCAAATTCAACGCAGATGGTACAGTAGAAGCAAGCGGATTATTAATTGACCCAAGAATAACTGGCCCAGTTTATGTTAAAGGAAAAATTGATTATGCTAACGGCAAAAGTGCGGCATTGAAACTTGATTCTGCAAAAATAGGAAATCTCGAAATCCCTCCAGAACAAGCAGAAATTGCAGAGCAAATTACAAATGATATTATTCAAAGAACATTTGCTCAAAATCCAGGGTTAAGTATTACAAGCGTAACTATTGAGGAAGGAAAAGTAAATTTTAATGGAACTTTGCCTAAAGAGGTAGAAGGAAATCCTTTAGTTGTTCCAACTCAATATAATTAACTAAATACATCAATAAAAGAAATAAATCAATAAAATAAACAAATCAATAAAAAAAAATAAATCAACAAACAAAATAAATACGTAAGTAATAAAATGAATTAAAAAAAAATAAAATAAATTAATTTAAGGTTTTTTGGGAGTGAAAAATTCCAAAAAACTTCAACTTTTTTTAAACAACTAAATTTTTAAATAACTAAAACCTTAATTCAAACGAAATTGAGGTGAATTAAAATGACGGATTGTTTTTTTTGCGGAGCATTTGTTGGAGAGATTAATGGAGATGGCGGAGTTAAGGGAAGAACTATTGGAGGAAGAGATATTTGCGAACAATGTTTAGGTGAATTAAAATACCACCTTGAAAGCATAAAAGCAAAGAGCCCAAGCGAAAGAGAGGAAAAAGTTAGTGAAGAAGAGAATGAAAACAATGAAGAAGAAATACAAAGTTCAACAACAGATAATCCATTCAGTTCAGCTCCAATGGTTTAGAATAAATGGTTAAATAATTTAAATTAAAATATTAAACCAAATTTATAAACAGTAATTTATTTAATTTAATAAAGGTGTAAAATAAAATGAATGAATTAATTTACGGGGATTTTGATAAAAAATTTACTCAATTTTCTACAGCAAAAATAGTTCTACTTCCTGTACCCTACGATGGTACAAGCACTTATGTTAAGGGTGCGGATAAAGGACCACGAGCATTAATAGAGGCTTCACCCAACATGGAATTTTATGATATAGAAACTAAAACCGAAGTTTACAAACAAGGAATTTACACTGCTCCTGCCCTTATAGGATTCAATTCACCTGAACAAATGGTTGATAGTGTAGAAAAAAAAGTTACTGAATTATTAAATAATAATAAATTTGTTGCTTTACTTGGTGGAGAACACTCTGTAAGCATTGGATCAATTTACGCTCACGCAAAAAAGTATAAAGATATTAGCGTCTTGCAACTTGATGCTCATTCTGATTTGAGAGAAGAATATCATGAATCAAAAAATAACCATGCTTGTGTAATGAAAAGAGCAAAAGAAGTTGCAAACATAGTTCAAGTTGGAATAAGAAGTAGTGATGTTTCTGAAATCAATGCAATGGAAAAAGGAAGCATTTTTTTTGCAAAAGATATTTACAATAACAAAATGTGGATGAAAAAAGCAATTAAAAAATTAAAGAAAAAAGTTTATTTAACAATTGACCTTGATGTTTTTGATCCTTCTTTGTTTCCTTCAACAGGAACTCCTGAACCGGGCGGATTATTCTGGTATGATGTAATTGAATTTATGCAAGAACTTTTCAAAAATAGAGAAGTTGTTGGACTTGATTTAGTTGAACTTTGTCCAAAAGAAGATAATAAATCACCTGATTTTATTGCTTCAAAACTTCTTTATACATTATTGACTTACAAATTTGCACTTGAGAGAAAAAAGTAAAGAATTATATATTATTAAATAGTTTATAATTTATTTTTATTAATAAAATAGATTATTTTTTAGTCTATTTTTTTAATAAGAGCTAAATAAAAATTAAAGTTGAGGTGTTTTGAAAATGAGTCGGGTTTTGATTATTGGGGCAGGTGGAGTAGGAACAGTGGTAACAAAAAAAGCTGCAATGAATTCTGATGTTTTTACTGATATTTGTCTTGCAAGCAAAACTAAATCAAAATGCGATGCAATTGCTGCTGACATAAAAAAGAATTGGAAAAAAACTATTACTACAGCACAAGTTGATGCTGATAATGTTCCCCAACTTGTTAAACTAATTAAAGAATTCAAACCCGATTTAGTAATTAACGTAGCTCTCCCTTACCAGGATTTGACAATAATGGATGCTTGCTTGGAAGCGAATGTAAATTACATGGATACTGCTAATTACGAACCAAAGGATGTTGCAAAATTTGAATACAAATGGCAATGGGCTTATCAAGAAAAATTTAAGAAAAAAGGTTTAATGGCACTTTTAGGATGCGGTTTTGATCCAGGTGTAACAAATATTTACTGTGCTTATGCTCAAAAACATTTATTTGATTCTATAAAAAATATTGATATTCTTGATTGTAATGCAGGAAGTCATGGAAAAGCATTTGCCACAAATTTTAATCCGGAAATTAATATTAGAGAAGTTACTCAAGTTGTAAGGCATTGGTATAAAGGAAAATGGGTAGAGACTCCTCCAATAATTCAACCAAAAAGTGTACACTTTACTTTTGATTATCCAGTTGTAGGAAAAGCAGAGAGTTATTTACTTTACCACGAAGAAATGGAATCATTGGTGAAAAATATTAAGGGACTTGAACGAATGAGATTTTGGATGACTTTTTCTGAAAACTATTTGACTCATTTAAGAGTGCTTGAAGATATTGGAATGACTCGACTTGATGAAGTTGATTATGAAGGGAAAAAAGTTGTTCCAATAAAATTCTTAAAATCTATTTTACCTGACCCTGCATCATTAGCAAAAAATTATACAGGAAAAACTGTTATAGGGTGCGTGTTTGAAGGAGAGAAGGATAAGAAGAAAAAGAAAATATACATTTACAACATTTGCGACCACGCAGAATGCTATAAAGAAGTACAAGCTCAAGCAATCTCGTACACAAC
>CAZSDT010000008.1:0-3109 GCA_964605745.1 uncultured archaeon
TGTAGGTGCGCCAGTAGTTGCGTCAATTGTAGCTAATTGTGCTACTTTTGCTGCAATATTTCCAGCCCAAACAACATCTGCTGCTTGACCCATTGAGCCAACTACGATATCAACAACTGGTGTTCCAGTTGAGTTTATTACATTTCCTTTTTGTAGAGTATCAACATTATTAAAAACCCCTGCCATAACAGCTGGAGCTAATGCCGAACCTACTAATGCTGCTCCTAATCCTAGGGCAACTATTCTTTTTACATTTAGTCCTTTCATTTATTTCACCTCAAACGAAAAATAATCCTTTTGAACTTAAAAATAATCAAACTTGCAAAACCTTTTTAGGTTCTGTAAGCAAGGTTAATTTAAGCCAATTGGCATGACTAACACTTACTTCTTTGGCTTTAAAAAGGTTTTGGAAAGAGAAACGAACCCCCTCTCGACAGCATGGACTACTAAGGGGATTTTTACGTTTAAGAGAGAAAATGAATACGTCAATCGTCATTAATACTAATTTTGTACTAATGAACAAAAAATAAATTAAAACCACTAAAATAGCTAATTATATTACATTAAAACAAAGAATTAACACTAATTAAAAATAATAATTTGTGAAGAAAATAAATACGTTAATTGTCACTCGACAAAAAAATTATTAAAAAAATTAATTTTGTTTTGCTTTAGATATATCTTTATTTTGAGTTTTTTTGTCACCAATTTGAAGAACATGAACTTTTCCAGCGTATTCCACCGAATTAATATAAATTCTACCAGAAAGAATAGAATAATATATTCTGTACCCTGGACCAAAAAATAATCTTTTTTCTAAAAAAGGAACCCCACTATTTAAGGACCCAAGCATCTTTCCTTTAGTGAATGGATCGTCTTGAAGTTTATTTATTGCATTTTCAAGTTTATTCCTAGTAGAACTATCTAATGCATCTAAAAAGACTTTAGCATTTTCTTTTAAAATAATAAAATATCGCATCCAACATCAGTTTTTTGTGAAAACATAATTTTTTTGAGTGAATTGAATTTGTTCTAATTTTTTTAATAAATCTTCTAACTCTTTTCCCTTATAATCTTTAAAAACAATTTTTTTCTTATCAACCATATTTAATCACTAAACATATTTTAAACCAATTAATATTTAATAAGATAGTTCTCCCTTCGAAATAGCTTTTTTCAAATTAGGATTATTATTTTCAATCCAAGTAATTCCGCGTGAAGAAAAAACTATTTTATTACTACTTTCCAAATATTCTAAAATAATTTTTAAGGTATTATGATTAACTTGCTTAGGAAGAACTTTTTTTAAATCAGCAACAGAAAAAAGACTTTGATCAAATTCTTTCATTGCTTGTTCCACCATTAAAACGGTGTTAAGCGTGGGAGAGTGAACTTCTTTTTCTTCAAGCTTAGCAAACATAAAATCACTTATCAACTAATAACAAATTGATACAACTATGTAAATAAAATTTTTTATTTTGAAAAAAATTATTAAAAAAATAAATTAAAACCACTAAAATAGCTAATATAATTGTCACTCCATTTTAAAATATTTAATTTAAATTTAATTTAAATAAAACAATTTATTAGAAATTATTCTACTTATAAAGGTCTTTATGGAATTTATTCAATTCTTCTTTGTTTAAGTGCTTTAGCATAAAGTCAGCGTATTTTTGGAATATTCCCGATAATTGAACCAACCCATCCTGAAACTCTGCTTGAGTAATTTCCAATTTATCAGGTTTTATTACTTCTATTGAAGTTGGACCATAATAGAACAAAAATAAAATTAAAGTTGAAAAATCTTTTACTGTTAAAGTTACTTCAATAAATGAAGAATACATATCATCCTCTTCAATTATCTGTGCAGGAACAATATTATAGATAGTGAAATTTTTTTCAGATTTAATTGCATCAACTATTTTTTGGATATGCTTCTCCAATAAACTTTTCTCAATTGCTTTTAATTCAATTATTGCACTAACTTTTATCTTAAAAGAATCAGTATCAGAAATCTTTTTTCTTTTTTGCAATTCATCAATAATATCTTGTCTTAATCGGTATTTTGTAGGATAACCTTCTTTTAGAACCAAACCGAGTTTTAGCATTTGCTTTAATTCAATTGATAATTTGTCATAAGGCAAATTTAATTGTTTGTGCAATTCTTCTTCAGTTTTTGATTCTGAAAGCAATAAAAGAGCAATCTTTTTTTGTTCGTCACTAAATCCACTCATAAAAATCAACTATCAATAATAAAAGAAAGATACTTGTAGGTTTAAAAAAGTGATTTTAGAAGCAAAATTTGATAATTGTAATGAAAAGTAATAAAAAGAAGCAAAGTTGTAATAATTATTGATTAAGAATGAATTATATTTTGCTTGATTTATTCAATGAATTTGCTAAAGGAATGAGTTTTGCCTTACCAGCAGCAACCCAAAGCGCAACTAACTTTGCATTCAATCCAACTATTTTGATTATAGGGGTAATATTAATCGCGGCAACAATATTTATTTTATTTTTCTTAAAAAAAGTAATAACTAATAGTATTTTAGGAGCAGTAATTTGGGGATTGAGTGTTTATTTTTTCCATATAGAACTACCATTAATTCCAAGCTTTGTTATTTCAGTAATTATTGGTCCTGCAGGAATAGGAACAATGCTACTATTAAAATTCTTTGGACTACTTTTGTAGGGAATTAAAATGAATATATTACAAAATTTCAGAAAAAAAATTTCTAATTTTGGTAACAATATAAAATTAACCAGACAAGCAAAAGATCTTTTGAAAAGAAACAAAGGTTATTTGAAAACTGGTGATTCTATCCCAACACTAAAACTAAAAAAATTAATTAACCAAAGCACAATGCGGAAGAGAAAAAAAGAATATTATACTAGCGAATTGGATTATTTATTTACTAGACATTTAATAGCCGGAGAAAACTGGCTTAATTTTAAGGAAATGCTCGCTAATAGAGAAAAAACAGAGAATGTAAGATTCAGCGAAGAAGAAAAAAAAGAAATGTGGAAAAGATGGAATAAAAATCAACGGAGCTATTAAATAGTTTTTTTAAATAGTTTTTTTAAATAGTTTTTTTAAATAGTTTTTTTA
>CAZSDT010000008.1:3209-5124 GCA_964605745.1 uncultured archaeon
AAATAGTTTTTTTAAATAGTTTTTTTAAATAGTTTTTTTAAATAGTTTTTTTAAATAGTTTTTTTAAAAATTATTTTTAATTAATTAAACTTTCTAAAGAATTTTTATCAATAAATAACTCGCTACCAAATTTTTTATAATTACTCCACTCATTATTTCTAAAAATAAAAAAATCATTATCAGTAATCAAAGTATCAATATAAGAAAGTGAAGAAGAATTCAAAGAAACCAAAAAGACCCCTGAATCACTACCAATAAATCCTAAATATTGTCCTGTTTGAGGTTCAATTAGTTCAGAATCTTCTAAAACAAAAATATCCTCAACAGAAATTATTTTTCTGCTTGCAAAAGCCAAAACACAATGCCCATTAACTTGCTGTGATTGAGGATCAAATATAGACCCACAAACAACAAGAGGATGAATATTATTTACATCCAAATATTGCGCTTTTGCATCAGGAAGATACCAGGTTTCGCTAAAGTTGGACCAAAATTTACTCCCTTTATTCTCCACCCACGCAAATAAATTAGGTTTTTTACCATCGCACGAATCAACTAAAGAATTATACTCAGCTTTAAAAAAAAGAGAAAAATCTTCGCAGTCCCCACCTTTGTTTTTTACAAAATCAGAAACGGATTGCAACTTATCAAAAGAACTAGAAGTTACTAAATCATCTTTATATTTATAATTAATAAATTTTGAATTAACTAAATTAAAACAACCCAAATTAATCAAACAACTTTTGCTTGTTTGCTTTTTACAATTTGATTTTAAATTCAACAAAACATTTTCATGATTTTCACCCAAAACCGAGTTTGTATTAAACCAATCAAGAGAAGATTGAATCTCCTCTTCATATTCATCAATTTTTTCAATAGTGCTATTTACTTCTTCTTTTAAAACAGAATAAGAAGACTCAAGAGAAATATTTTTTGAAAAAAGAGAATTATATTTAAAATTTAAATCCAATAAAGATTTATTCAAATCAAAATTGGATTGTTGCAAAACAAAAATTTCACTATTAAGCGAAGATGTTTTGCTAACTGAATTATTAACAAACAAAGCATAATCCTCTTTTAATTTCTCAATTGAAAAATTAGTTAAAATAATAAAACCCAACAAAATCAAACAAAGAATAATCAAAACAAAAATTATTAATTTTAAACTATTATTAGAAAAAAAAGTTTTTTCACTATTGGCAAAAAATTGTTTAGCTTTTGAAACTTTGTGCATGAAAAATTAATAAAACAACCACCTTTAATACTTTATTCAACTAAAAATAATCACATGGAATTAAATGAAAGCAATAAACTTGCCAAAGTAAGAACTCAACTATTAGAACACGCAAAAAAACACACCCTCTACAAAAATGTTCTTGATACAAAAGGAAGTATTGTTTTTGGAAGAGGCGATGACGAATCCAAAATACTATTTATTGGAGAAGCTCCGGGTTTTACTGAAAACGAAGTTGGAAAACCTTTTGTTGGAAGAAGCGGAAAATTACTTGAAGAATGGGTAAAAGAACTTGGATTAAACCAAATGCAATATGCAATTATGAATGTAGTTCCAATAATCCCACTTGATAGCGAAAAAAAAATAAGGCCCCCAACTCCGGAAGAAATAATTTATTTTTTACCACAAACCATGAAAATGGTTAATACAATAAACCCAAAAGTTATTGTGCTACTAGGGAAAAGTGCTGCAAGAGCATTTGGAAAGGAAGAAATGAAGGTCGGACAAAGTGTTGAATATGAAGGAAAAAAAATGTTTTTCATTTACCACCCAGCTTATTATTTAAGAAATGGAAAAAAAGGAATTGAGGATTTAATTAATTTAAAAAAAATATTGTCTGAAAAACAGAAATAAAAAAAAACAAAATAAAGTTTAATAAAAAAAAATTAGATTAAAAAAAAA
>CAZSDT010000008.1:5224-19509 GCA_964605745.1 uncultured archaeon
TAAAACAAAAAAGTAAAAAAAATTATCTTACGTAAGTAAGACAACCATCAATTTTTTTTTCAGGTTCTTGCTGCTGCAAAGTTGTTGTCAGTTCTTTGAATGCTTTCTCAATTGATTTAGCATCTTTTTCAATACTCTTCATTTTAACTTTCAAATCAAATCTTTTTGAAACAAGTTCAATTACTTGTTTTGCTGAACCCTGATCCCCATAAACTAATTGAGGATTAGTTTCACCCATTAAACAAGCCCCTTTTATTCCGTGCAATTTTGCAATACCTACAAGCAAACCCGCAGCACCAGAAATTAATCCTTCTTTTTTATCTTCCTTAGCACCAAATTTTTTCCAAATATTAATTATTTCATCATCAGTTCCAGCAACAATTACTTCTGGTTTTTTATTCAATCTATTATCCCCAACATTTAATCCAGCCATTGTAATTACTTCAGTAACTCCAATACTTTTGAAAAAAGAAATTAAAGTTTCTGCAAACTCGTAATGTTCATGAGAAGAACCAACTTTAAAATCAAGAGTGGGCTGAACTGGCCCTGATAAAATCAAAAAATCCTTTCCTTTAAAATTAAAATAAAATATTTCATCCTTAATCAAAAATATTTTTGAGTCTTTTGTGTGAATACTTGGTGGAAAAGAATCAGATAAAACTTCAGCAATCTTTTCAGGCTTTACCTGTTTTGATAAATAATCAACAGCAATTTTTCCAACTAAACCAATTCCGGGTAGTCCCACCAAAAGAGTTGCTTCTTTTAATTGAACTTTTTTTGTAACAAGAATTCTTGTAGGCATAATGAAATACTAGAAGAAAAGGAATATAAAGCGAAAGGAAAAAGAACAAAAAGGCAAAATAACTTAATAAATTGAGTTTAAAAAAATTAATAAAAATTATTTCTTTTCATCCCTAGTAAATTCAAACAAAACATTTTGCTTCTTTGAACTTTTTTCAGCAGATTCAACTAATTTAGTAAGAGCCTTATCAGCTTCTTTAAAAGTTAAGCCAGAACAAGAAATATTATAAGTTCCTCCACCCGCATAAGAAACAACACAATTTTTTGTAGATTCAAAATCGGACAAAATATTTTTAATTATTAAAAGACCATTTGAAACAAGACAAGATAATTTTGCTTTGCCAGAAATCTCTTTTTTTGAAACAATAATATTATCTTTTACTAATTGCTTAACTGGAACAATCCACTCTTTTGCAATTTCGCTTGAAAAATCATACCCCAAAGCAATTTTTTCAAAAGCTTCATACAAAGATCCGTGAATTTGAGTTAAAGGCTCAACTACATTAGTCCAAACTTCAGCAAATGGCTTATTAGTTGATTTTGAAAGAATTTGAATTAATTTTTCTTCTCTATTAATCTGTTTAAATTGAGCAAGAACTTGTCTTTCCCGCATTGGATTAACTCCAGCAAAAGATAAATCAATTTGTTTTTTTACTAAATCAACATTAAGAACTTTTGCTACTCGAACTTGATTCATTTTAACAAAATTTCTAATATTTTTAACCCAAGAAGAAGAAACATTACTAATATGAATAAATCCGCGAGCATTTTTGTATTCTAAAAGCTCAACAAAAACACCATAATCAAGAATTTGAATTATCTTAACAACTGCAAAATCATCTCTATTTGGAAATTCCATATAAAAAATACCATTAAAAACACTTAAAAAACTCCCTCTTGAAGAAAAAAAGAATAAAAATAAAAAAATAAAATGCCTAGTTAAAAGAATAACACTTTTTTAAAAAAAATTATCTTTCTTCAGCAATTTTTCTTGTAATGAATAATTTAGCTACTTTAAGAGGCAATTCTACTTCTTGGCCTTCAAAATAAGGGCCATACTCTTTCATATCAGTTCCAACAAAAGTAGGAACTTCTTGCAAAATTTTCAATTTAGTTAAATCGGAAGAAACCTGAGCAGTTTCACCAAAAAGTGAGCGAAATATCTCTCGGTGTTCAGAAAGAACTTTAAAAATTTTCTTAAAAGTTTCCTTTTCTTCCTTAGCCATGTTAGTGTCATCATAATCATTAGTATGGGCCGAAATTAAGGATTTATTCAAAATCTTTTTCTCTCTCATTTGGAAAATATCATCAACTATTCTTTTTAAATTAGTAAATTCTCTAGCATCAGAAGAAGAAAAATTCTTTAAAGATGCCAAATACTTCTTTTTTTCTTCTTCAACAAAAATTTGAAGAGAATTTATAAAATCATCCTCAACTTCAACTAGCTTTGAAGTGTTCTTCTCAAGCCTGTGAATCCTTCTAAGTTCATCATAATCAAGACGCATAAGCTAAAACCAAAGTAATTTAGTAACAAATCAATTAAAAAGAATACTTGCGGCAAAAAAACAAACAATATCAATCTTTTACCAAAACTGCCGAGCCTTTTCCAATCAAATAAATCGCAGCAAAAAGAGGAAGCTGAATAGTTACATCATCATAAGGGCCAAAACTTTCGTCTTTTAGATAAAATTTAGGGGTTTTACTAATATGAATCTTAACTAATTCTTCCGAACCAAATACCACAGCATCTCTAAAAGGATCAAATTCTTTAAGTTCTTCAACAGAAAGAGTTTTTGCTATAAACCCAGTCTGACCATGAAGAGTAGATGGCACTCTTACAATCTTATGCAAATCAACACTAGTTTGCCTATCAATTGGACTCATTTGTTTTGATACAACATAATCCAAAATGTTTTTCCACAAATCTGAACGCTTCTTTCCATCAATTGGAAACAATAAACCCTTATCTAATGAATCAAATATCTTTTCTTTTTCAAGCAACACTTTTTTGGTTTTTTTTTCTGAAAAACCAATTACTGTTGAAACTTTTTTTGCATCAGAATTAAATAAATCTCTAATACCACTTAAAATTCTCTTGCTCCAAAAACCCTTAACATTCGGTTTAGGACAAGAAAGATTGTCAAAATAAAACCCTAAATTTACATAATCTAATCCAAAACCAGTTAAATAATCAACAAGTTCAATCCTTGATTTTTTATTTAAGGATTGAATTGATTCACTTCGAACATGAACGTGATAACCAGCTTTTCCTGAAAAATTAATAAAAATATCTTTACTTGAAAATTCAAAATCATTTTGTAAAAAATCAAGGAGACGAAAAACTTGTCTTTTTGCTTCATCTAAATGCTCATGCAAAAACCACTGCACCCCGTCAATTTCTTCAATCGCAAGCCCTAATTCATCTGCATCAAATTCATAAACCAAATCGGCTTTCACCCATTCTTTTAATGGAGTCGGAGTTCTTGACGGAAATTTATAATAAGAATTTGAATAAGAAAAAAATAAAGGAGATTCATTACGCAAAAAATCATTCATTTCTTTTGCATTAAAAAAAGACATATTTCTATTTGCAATTTTTCTTTTGAATATTCCAAAACCAAATTCACGCATTTCTAAACTAGGAACCGAATCAATAAAATTATTTTTATAAAACAAAGCGAAATGCTTTTTTAAAAATTCTGCTTCAGGCGAAACTACATTAGGATACATTAATTCACTTCCTTTATTGGTTTTGAATTTGAATTTTTTATATTATTATTGATTCTTAATTTTGCCAAATAAAACTGCATAGGGTGATTGTAATTACAAACCTTATTACACTCTGCAACCTTAAGTCCGTTTTCTGCCAATTTTTTACATCCCGGGGCAGAAATTTCTTTTTCATAAATTCGTGAAATATGATACTCTGCAATTTGTTTTTTAAAATCTGGGCTTTTTGAATAAAGAGAAAGAAGTTCAGTTTTACTCATGCCCAATTGGTACAAAAAAGAAGCAAGAGCTAAACGAGCACTATAAGATAGTTTTTTTCCAGATAATTGCTCATTGTACATTGAAAGCATACAAGGAGGGAAAAAATTGGGTTCAATTTTTCCAACTAATTTTAAATCAAAAGATTTCTTTTCCATTACAACCAACTGCGAATCAATGCTTCGCGCAAGGGAAACAATATTTTTAGGAATATTTTTTTCTGTAATTGGAAGAGAAGTAAAAACTTTTGCATAAGCTTTTTCTGCTAAAAATCTAGCAAAATCATTTGAATTCAACAAAACTTTTCCATTATATACACTCTTATTTACAACTTTACTTTCTTTATCAACAAAAAATATTTGTAAATAATCAAGCAAATCAACTTCGATAAAACCTTTATCCTCTGAAATTTTGTATTTTAATTTAAAATCATCAGCGAGTTCCAAACATAAATCAATTGTTGAATCAGATTCTACTAAATTATTAAAAGTACTTTTGAAAACAAACATAGAAAACTTTTCAATCATGTTACTTGCATGCATTGCAGAAACAAACATTTTTGCAATTGGAAAAGCAGTAATTTCAAGTTCCAAAACTTCCTTACTTGGATTTTGCGAATCAAAAACATACACATTATTAGAAAAAGCTCTTGAAACCATTAAAGCAGCTTTTTTTACTGCATTTTCAGAGACATCATCAACAGATAAATTCATTTCTTTTAAAACTTCACGAGCTTTTTCTGAAAAAGGAAACTTCTGCGCAAAAAAAAGTTTATCCATACACAAAATATTATTCAAAAGCCTTAAAATAAAATCTATAGTTGATTAAAAAATCATAAAAGCAATTAAAAAGGTAAAATATAAAACTACAAAATCATGTGAGCCAAATAAAAAACCATTTTGCTCGGTCCCAACCTTATTAAGGCAATAACAAAATCAAAAAGATTTTGCGTTGCACCGCAAAACAAAGTTTTGCTGGGTTGGCGAAAGAACTTGCCTGTCTACGACAGGCAGAGAACAAACAATTACAAAATCATATGAGCCAAATAAAAAACCATTTTGCTCGGTCCGATGGAATAAGTTACTCTCATTGCAGAGTCATTTTTTAATTCAATTAAAACCTGTTTTTCACTTGGAGCCTGCTTAATTATACTTTGGAAAAAATTAAGAGAAAATTTTGCGGTAACATCAACTTTTGCAGTAATATTTGAAACCTTACTCGCTTCAGCATCCATTACTCCGCTTGATCCCTTTGCTTCAACAAAAAACTTTCCATTCACAACCTTAAGAACAATACTAGAACCGAACAAAGAAGCGTCCTTTAAAATTTCTTTTAATGCTTGCGCACTAATATCTACTTTCGCTTCATAATTAATATCTGGAGATTTTGCTTCGTCCCCCGAAACATCAATTAAAGGAAGGCGAAAATTTCTCCGCAAATCAGAATCAAAACTAAGTTTCATTTCAGCATCAGAAATATCAAAAATAAGTTTATCATTAGGCAAAGAACGCTGCAAAATTCTGTTTAATTCAACTAAATCAACACCAACAAAATTAGGTTCAATATTATACTTATCAAAAAATTTTTTATCAACAAAAAAATCAACCAAAACTACTTGAGACGGATCAATTGCTTTAAAAAAAATTCCTTTATCCGAAAACCTAAAATTCCCTTCAGGAACAAAAGCAGAAATTGATTCAACTGCCAAGCGAAAAAAATCAGACTGCTTTAATTCAATCATTTTACAACCTACAAGAAAAGAATAGAGAAGTATTTAATAATTGCTTTAAGGGGGTAGAAAATCATTAAAAAATAAAAAAATAAGAAAAATAGAAAACAGGAAAAAAAGAATTTATCAATTTTAAGCATTGTCTATTCTTGGAGCTAAAAAATAACTAACTTGAGCATCACCAATCAAATAAGATACTTTAACAGGAGCACTTGATTTTAATGATAAATTAACTTTAGTATCACTAGAAGCAGCTTTTAGCATATCTTGCAAATAATCTAAAGGAAACATACTTCTGCATTCTCTTTTTACTCTTAATTCTGGCAATGAATCATTATTTTGTTTAACTTCTTCATTTAAATTTCCCTTAGAAGAAGTTGCTTTAACAAAAAACTTTTCCTCACTACAACCCAAAACAACGTGACTGCTAATTAATGCAGCATCCTTAAATGCATTTTGCAAAAAAGAAGCAGATATAATCATCTCTGAATCAAATTCAATTCTAGGATTAGGAACTTCGCTAGTTGAAATATCAATTAGTGGAACTTGAAAAGACCTTTCTGCACGACCCCTAAAAGTAACAGAGAGAAATGCTTTTTTTTCATCCAAAGACAAAACAAGTTCATCCCCGCCTTGAGCTCTTGACAAAACCTGGTTTAAATAATCCAAATCCAAACCCAATCTAGTATCAGTAACATCAAATTTTTCAAATGATTTTGCAGGAAGAGAAAAATCAACCATTGAAATCTGACTAGGGTCGGTTGCTTTAAGTTCAATACCATTTGAAGAAACAACTAATTCAGCTTCATCAATCAAAACAGCAATAGCTTCTATACTTTTCTTAAAAACATCAGCATTTTTTAAAACAATTTCCATTTTTTTTCACAACCTTATTGACAATATAACAAGAGTTCATTAGATTTAAAAACTAAACTTTAGTACAGAAATCTTAATAATTAATCAGAACTAACTTTCTTATAATCTATTATTTTTCCACTAGAATCCAAAGAAAGAAGAATTTTAACATCAGCAATCTGAATCAATGCAGTCAATTTATTACCACTAGAATTAAATTCAACAATGTTAACTTTTGAACCAAGCTGGGATTCAATTTTAGGCTTAAATTTTTTTACCAACAAACTCTTAAGCGAAGAATCAGTTTTATTAAAATCTATACCCTTATTAGAAACTGATTTAGTTGAATCAATTTTATTTGTCTGCGACAAAACTAAATTCCCTTTCTTTAATTGTTCAATTTTTTTAATAATATTACTTGCTTTTTTTTCTTCAAGCGTTTTTTTATTCGAAATAAATAAATATGCAAGAGAAGCCAAAATAACAATTATTGCAAAAGATAAAATACCCAAAGAAATTTGAACTAAAAAATCGGTTGTAATTTCCATGCAAATAATAGGAGTTAGTTGAATAAAAACCTTTTTACTTAACAAAGAAAATAATTTAACAAAGACCTTTAAAATCAGAAGGCAGTTTTTTGTTAAATATTAAAGAAGACAAATCATCAACCAGCCACAATTTAAAACAACCCAAAAAAGGAATTTTAAAAAAAGCTTTACCTTGTAATTCATCTATTGGAATTGCATAAAAAGAAATACAATTTTTTTGAGGAATATTAAATTCTGGTTTGATGTTTCCGCAATCTGCATCAAAAGTCGGATTGGTTAAATAATTATCCCCCTTTGTTAGAATAAAATTCCCATCCTTTGAAACTAACTTTGCAATTGCGCGGTGAATTATTGGAATACCATTAATTGGAGAATTAGGATTAACTGCAGAATAAACTATTACTTCCCCTTCTTTGTTTGGCACAATTTCTTTAATGCAATTATTATCACAACTAAAAATAATTTTTTCCAATTTTAATGCAAAAGAATCAGAGTAAATTGGAGTAGCATAATTAATTGTAGGAGTATTTTTTACATCAATAGAAGAGGGCAAAATAATTTCTGGACCAAAATAATCACTCGCATTAACTTTTCCTAAAGCCATTATATCCCCTCTAAAAAAAGTCGGCTCCATGGAAGCGGAATAAACAATTACCATTGGCGAAGCAGAACCAAAAAGAAACCCTAATATTGAATATGCAATAAATGCAAATAAAAAAGCAAAAAAGATATTTACCAAAAACTCGGCGATGCTTGAATTATTAGTTAATTTCTTTATTATTGGCATTACCCACAAATCAACATAAGTAAAAGGATCAAGAAAAGAAAGAAAACTTAATTTTTTTTTTACCATTAAAAAAATACTTTCTAAAGGAAGCAAAAAAGATTTTTTTTCTTTCGGCCCACTCGATTTTGATAATATTGACATAATACACACTCTTGATTAAAACAATTTAAATACTCAAAATATATTCTATAAAATTACTTTACAAATATAAGCTTGGTGGAGAACGTGCTTTGCCATAAACAAACACAGCTAAAATTATTATTAACAAATACAAAAACCCCATTATAAAATATAATTCAGAAAAGTGCATTATCCCCACTGCTTCAGTTATCGCTCCATATGCAACTGAAAAGAAAGCTAAAAATGAAAAGAACAAAATATCTTTTATTATTATTGAAGAACTGTGAGTAAAAAATTCTTTTTTAGCAAACATTGCTGAAAGAATCGCTCCTGCTAAAGCACCAAACACATAACCCAATAATTCAGGTGCACCATGCCCAATAACCATGCTTTGAAACATCCCAAAAAATTTTGTAAAATCCCCTACTAAAAGAGTTTCACCAAAAAATATACCTAAAATTGAAGCATTCCAAACAAGAATAAAAATTGCCCCAACACCATAAAGCAAAGACAAAATAATTGTAAAAATTAATACGCCTGCATTATTTTCAAAAATAAATAAAGTACAAGATTCAACACTACTATTATTACTCATGCAAGATTCCATTCCAAAAGCAGAAGCCCTACCACTAATTGAAATAGGAACACCGTTTTGACAAGCCCCTGATCCGGAAATACTACAAAAAGAATTTATTTGCTCTTCAAATAAAGAAGCCCGATCTTGAGTAGGGAGAAATGAATAATAAAAAGCAAATGCAACTATTATTCCAATAAAAATCCAAACATAAAGCATAATCAAATTAAAATGACGAGCAAAAAAAGTAGCACAAGAATAATTTTTACATAATTCTTCTTCACTTTCTTCATGAGAAAGAACATTATAAACTAAAGGAACTAAACCGATTGTAATAAATGCAATTGATAAAACTGAAGCGTGTCTGGGAAATAATATTTCAGCAAAAAATATACTACCAGCACAAATTAGTAGAGATAAAAAGAATATAAAAACCGGGTGATTTCTAATATTTTTTTCCCCAATCAAAGATTCTAAAACCATTTCCAACCACTTAATTTATAAAGACTTTTAACGAGCAAATCCTTAATTTATAATGAATTAGACGTATAAAATACTTATTGGTGAGAAAAATGGTCACAAAACAAAAAATAATTATTCCTGGAGAAGAAATAGCTACTGAAGAAGAGTATACTGCAGGAGAAAATACATATGTTAAAAACGGAAAAATAATTTCTAGAGCACTTGGAACACTAAATATTAATGAAGAAAACAAAGAAGCAAGTGTAAAAGGAAAAACTATTGAAGAATTAGCTTACGGAGATATAGTAACTGGAAAAGTTACATTGGTAAAAGAATCAACAGCAGTAATTGAACTATTATCAGCGGAAGGAAATAAAAGAATATTAGGAATAAATACAGCACAATTACCAATACGAAATATTTCAAACGAATATGTTACCGATTTAAATAAAATAATAAAAATAGGAGACATAATTAGAGCAAAAGTAGTAATGAGTTCACCCCTTGCAATTGATTTAAACACAAAAGAAAAGGGATTAGGAGTAATCAAAGCATATTGCTCTAACTGCAGAAGAGAAATGAGTTTTAACAACAACCAAATGGTTTGCATTGAATGCGGAAGCATTGAAGATAGAAAATGGTTTGAAAAAGTTGAAGAAGAAAGACGACATGAGGAACATAGTGGCGGATTTAGAAGAGAAGGTGGCCATGGCGGAGACTTTAGAAGAAACAATTTCCACTCAAACAATAACTTTAGACCAAACAAATTTGGTAGCAATCAAGGGTTTAACAAAGGACCAAGACGAAATTTTGACCAAAGGAATTCTTTTTAAAAGTACGTAAAAAGTAAATTAATGAAGGTGAATGGTAAATGAAGCTAAATATTGTTACAAATGAAAAAGATACGCTTGAATTCTACATTGAAGGCGAAAGACACACTATAGCAAACTACTTAAAAGAAAAAATTGCACAAATGGAAGGAATAGAATTTTGCGCATACAAATTAGACCACCCACTTGAAAATAAAGCAAAATTTATGATAAAGGGAAAAAACCCTAAAAAAGCTCTTGAAGAAGCAATCAAACTTGCTAAAGATGAATTAAACGAATTCAAAGCAACTACTGATAAATTAAAATAAATTGGATTTAAGTTCAAAACAGAAAATTAGTTTCCCTACAAAAGGAAATTAATTTTTTTCTTTTTTTAAAAAAAAAACAAACTTATTATTTATTTCTTTTCTTTCTTTGATTTCTTTTTAGAAGAAATTGATTTTGACTTTTCATTCCCTGTTGCTTTCTTTACAGAAGAATCAACATAATCTTTTAAAATATTTTTGTAATACTCAACCTTTGTTGCATCTTTGCCACTCTTGCCGGTTGCTTGAGCAAATGAAGAAGCGAGTTGGGTAAATTCAGAAGGGAAAAACACTTTACTACCCTTACTATTTGACATCCCTTCAATCGCTTTAATGTAATAATAAGCCAAAGCTTTTTCATCAAGTGAAGAAGCGGCTTCTCGGACTGCATCAATCTCTGCTTTTTGTGCCAAAGCTCTTTCCATTCTAGCTAACTTTTGTTGAACAGCAGCTTTTTGTTCGTGCATTGCATTAAGAACAATATCAGGAATTTCAACATCCCTAATTTCGATTGAATCGCAAATAATACCCCAATTCTTTGAAATTTGTTCCAAATTCTCCTTAATCTGTGCATTAATTATTTCAATATTGGCAATAACATCACTAAGCATCATTGAACCAATTACATCACGAAGAGAAGAAACAACAAATAATTGAGAAGCTTTAACATAATCCTCAACTTCAATTACTGAATTAACTACACTTTGATTATCCTTTTTGACTTTTAAATAAACAATTGCATCAATAGTAATTTCTACTCCATCTTTTGTAACAACGTGCTGTTTTGGGACATCAAGTGTTTTAACACGAAGATCAACTAAAGCAGTTTTTTCTAAAATTGGCCAAACCCAAGTCCATCCTGGTCCACCAACGTGGTGAACTTTTCCAAATCTATAAACAACCGCTCTTTGATAATCAACTAACTGCAAAATAAAATCATATTTGTAAACTATGAAAGTGAAAATTGCTAAAATTGCAATCCAAACAATGTTAGTAATCAAAAAATTCTGGTAAAGTATAATGGTATAAATGCTAATAATTAGAGTTGCGAGAAGTGCGAAAAAAATCAAATACTTAAAATTCTGTGCAGCCATTTATACCACTAATAAAACACTTTTATATATAAGATTATTCACTTAGCTTATTTATATAAATGAGCATGACCTAATAAACAAAGTGAAGTGAATAATAAATGAAGAAGAAACTTTTTGTAGTATGCATTGATAGAGATGACGATTTAGGTAGAAAAACAGGCATAAATGGACCAATAGTAGGAAAAGAAAAAAACTTAATTGCTGCACAAAAATTAATTCTTAACGACCCAACAGAAAGCGATGCTAACACAATGTTTGCTGCTGTAAAAAAACTCCAAGAAGCTGAAAAAGAATTTAAGAATGTTGAAATTGTTACAATTACAGGAAAAGGAAAAATTGGGCTTGCTGCAGATAAGGAAATTAATAGACAACTAGATGTTTTAACTAAAGAATATTTAATTGATGGATGGATTTTGGTTACTGATGGAGCAGAAGATTCACAAGTAATTCCACTATTACAATCAAGAGGAAAAATAATTTCTACTGAAAAAGTAATTATAAGACAAGCAGAAGCAGTTGAATCAACATACTATACAATAAAAGAAGCACTAAAAGACCCAGGAATTGCTAGATTATTTTTAGGGGTGCCAGGATTAATTTTATTATCTTATTTTATTTTAGGAACCGCATCCTTCCAAGTAATGGCACTAATTGCAGGAGCATATCTACTGCTAAAAGGATTTGGAATAGAAGACAAAATAATTGAATATGTTAGAATAATTAGCGAGAGTTTAACTGAACAAAGAATTAGTTTTGTAATGTATGTTGCAGCAATACTCATACCCTTAGTCGGACTTTGGATGGTTTATATCCAACTAAATTCTTCAGAATTTATTGATATTACTCTTGATATTGCAAGCGCACTAAGAACATTATACCCGTTTTTGGTATTTGGAGCAATACTAATAATATCAGGAAAGGCAACTGATTCAATTTACAGAAAAAAAGCTTACAAACTTGGAGATTATATTGTACAAGCAATTTCAATTCTTTGCGTATGGGCAATAATTGATGCAGGAACTTTAGTATTCTTGCGACAAACTGAACTAACTTGGTTGCCTGCAAACATAATGGCAAGTTTAATTATACTAATATTTGCAATGAGACTGAGAAAAGTATTTGATATACGAGAAAAAATAACTAAACTATTCATTGGTTTGAGTGCGCTTGATGAAAAAGGAAATTATTTAGGAAAAGTAATTGAAACAAACAAATCAAAACAAACAATAACAATAAAGGACAATGATAAGAATTCAAAAAGAATAGAAAAAAGAAGAAATGAATTTACTATCTCACAAGGAAGAATAATTGTTAATGTATAAAAAATATTAACTATTATTAACAAAAAATAAATTTAAACTATTTCTTCTTTAAAGAAATAAATTCATTAATTAATTCAAGAACTTTTGGGAAAGATTCATTTATCCAAATCAAATGATCTTCATTCTTTTCTTTAATAATAAGTTCTAATTCTTTTTTAGAAAAAAACTTTACTTCATCAACTTCTTCTTTCTGCAAGTTTAGATTATCTATTGGCCCATTGTATTCCAAAAAAAATACATGCGCCAACTCATTAATTCTCATCCCATTGTAAGAATAATTTTCATTAAAGGTAAAAACTTCTTTTAATTCATTTTCATCAATAACTAATCCAATTTCTTCTTTTGCTTCACGAATCGCGGCGAGCAAAGGAGTCTCACCAGAGTCTACTGCTCCTGCAACACTAATATCCCATTTATTAGGATAAAGCTTTTTTTCCTTGCAGCGATGCTGGAGAAGAATTTCCCCTTTAAAATTATAAATCCACAAGTGACTTACTGAATACATTAAACCCTCTTTTCGAGCAAGTGATTTTAAAATAATTTTTCCAGTAGGAAGAAAAGAAATTGGATCAATTATATCAACTAAATCATCAGGCATAAATGCAAATGAATTAATCTAATTTTTATTTTTAGTAAGAACTGGTTTTAATAAAAGTTTTTTTGCTTCAGCCAAAATACTTTTCTTTGGATATACTACTCTTGATAATTCTTTGAGGAATTGTTTCTTTTTATTTGAATCCTCAAGTGCAACTTCTAACACTTCAACCAAAGTTGAGACAGGAATTATTTTTACTTTAGCCAATTCTTCTTTATTAACAACAATATCCCCTAAATTAGATTTAGGAACAATTATTTCTTTAAAACCAGCTTTAATTGCAGCACTTACTTTAGCTGAAACTCCACCAACAGGAAGAACGTCTCCTCGAACTGAAAGAGAACCAGTCATTGCAACAATTTGCCTTACTGGCAACTCTTCTGTTGCAGAAATAACTGCAGTTGCAATTGAAACACTTGCACTATCTCCTTCTACACCTTCATAAGTTTGAAGGAATTGAATGTGAATATCTTTCAAAAAATCCTTTCCACTAATCTTCTTAAAAATTACTGAAACATTCTGCACTGCTTCTTTTGCAATTTCTCCTAATTTACCAGTAGCAATAACTCTACTTTCATTCTTACTACTTGAAGGAGTAACTGCTGCTTCAATTGGAATAATACTACCTGCACTACCATCACCGAAAACTGCTAAACCATTTACTCTACCAATTGTAACCCCATTAGTCAAATAAACTTCATAATCTTTCTTTGTATCAATCATTTTGTCAACGATTTGATTCTCTAAAGTTCGAGCAGAAATCTTTGCTTCAAAAACATCTTGGCGAGTTACAAATGCATGAGATTTTTCTTTTGCAATATCACCACTAGCTCTTACTAAACCACCTAAGTCACGAAGCTTTAAAGTTAATTTACCTTTATGATCACTTCTTCTTCTTGCTTCAAAAATAATTTCTTCAACAGCATCTTTTGTAAAGTGCGGAATTTTTCCATCCTTAATTACTTCCTGCGCAACAAATTGAGCAATCTTTTTTCTATTCTCTTCATTATCATCCATATCCACATTCATATAAACTTCATAACCATAACCACGAATTCTACTTCGCAAAGCAGGGTGAACTTTTTCTAAATCAGCATAATTTCCTGCTGCAATTAAAACAAAATCACAAGGAACGGGTTCAGTTCGAGTCATTGCACCGCTAGAATTTTCAGATTGACCAGTAATAGAATATTTTTTTTCTTGCATTGCAGTTAGGAGTTCTTGTTGAGATTTGTGCGAAAGAGTTGCAATCTCATCAATAAATAAAACTCCGCC
>CAZSDT010000009.1:0-19342 GCA_964605745.1 uncultured archaeon
AATTGAAAAATTAGGAAAATGTGCAATTGAAGCAAAGTATGATGGATTTAGATTGCAAATATCAAAAGATGGAGATACTGTAAAAATATTTTCTAGACAAAGCGAAGAAATGACGGATATGTTCCCTGAAATTACTCAAGCTGTTAAAGAATATATTATCCCAAAAAGATGCATCATTGAAGGAGAAGCCTTAGCATTTAATGAAACAACTCAAGAATACTATCCATTCCAAGTTACAATACAAAGAAAAAGAAAATATGAAATAGAAAAAAAAGCAAAAGAATACCCGCTTAATTTATTTTTGTTTGATGTAATGTATGTTGATAATGAAAGCTGGATGGATAAACCACTTATCCAAAGAAGAGAAAAACTCAAAAGCATTGTTCGCGAAGGCGGGTTAATCAAACTCAGCGAACAAAGAATAATTGATAATGAAAAAGATTTAGAAGATTTTTTTGAAGATGCAATTTCACGCGGACTTGAAGGAATAATTGCCAAAGATTTAAGCGCGCCCTATATTGCAGGAGCAAGAAAATTTGCATGGATTAAATTAAAACGCTCATACAAAGGAACTCTTAGTGATACACTAGATTTAGTAATAATTGGATATTATACTGGAAAAGGAAAAAGAACAGAATTTGGACTTGGGGCACTTCTTGTTGCTGCATATAATGAAAAAAATGATGAATTTGAAAGTGTGGCAAAAATAGGAACTGGACTTACTGAAAGTACACTTACACAATTACAAGAAATGTTGTTTAAAGATAAAGTGAAAAATAAACCTGCAAGAGTAATTAGTGAAGTAGAACCAGACTTTTGGGTAACTCCAAAATATGTTGTAGAAACCAGAGCGGATGAAATCACACTCAGTCCAATGCATTCATGCGGAAAAAAAGAAGGGAAAGGATACGCACTAAGATTTCCAAGAATGATTAAACTTAGAAATGATAAAAAAGCAGAACAATCAACCACAACTAGCGAAGTAAAACAAATGTTCCAAATACAAAAAAGAGTCCAAATGGAAGAAACTTTGAGTTAAAATGAATTTTTGTTAAAAACTAATTATTTTAAAAAAAATGTTCATGAGCAAAGTTTAAGTATTTAAAAATACACTTTCTAAATAGAGAAAATGAATAAAATCAATAAATGGATAATAATACTAATTACCTTTATTGTGATTGTTTGGGCTTTATTTAGCTTGGAACTTTGGGCGCATGAATGGAAGGATTTCTTCTTCTATATGGATAATTGGTTATTGTTTGCAGGATTATTTATTTTTTTAATGATAGCAAAAAAAATTGCCTCATGGGCAATAACAACAGAAATGAAGGTATTCAAATAAAAAATAAAAAAATTAAATAATAAAAAATGAAAAATGAAACAATAAAAAATGAAACAAAAATTATTTTTTAAAAGTGATTGACAAATATGAATACATTTGATATTTTGATATATGCAATTATTGCAATTATATTAGTTGCAATATTTCTTGCGCTCTCCCAAACTTACCCCCCTTTAGAAAGCACTTCTTCTTTGATAAAAAAAACACTTGATGAAGCAAGATTGGATCCAAATTTAGGAAAAACTTTTTTTGCAGGAAACTTGAATTATGAAAAAGGAGATTTATTTAATGCATCAGGACTTGCACCCCAAGGAACAATTCTTTCAATAGAATGCACTAACCCCGAATACTGCTGTATAAGAGATAGCCAAAAATCACAAAACCAAATTTGCGAAAAAAACTTTGAATGGGATTATGATTTTATTCGAACAACACAAACAAAAAAAGCCAATACATTTGTCAGATGTATTGATATTGACAAAATTAACACCTGCAAAGTATTTATTGGTTTTTCACCAGCACAAGCAAAAGTTGAAAAAATAGAAAACATTGGAGAAAATTCAAACAAAAATACTGAAATAAAAGTTAGTTTAACAAATTCTGGAAACACTTCCCTTGCACTAGGAATTGCAACACTAAAATTATATAAAAAAGCTGGATCGAGTTGGATACAAACGGATTATGAGTTGGATGCACAAGAAGTGGATATAATTTTACCGAACGAGAAAAAAATATTGTATTGGGAAATAAATCCAGTAAATTTAGGAGAATATAGAATAATGGTTAAATTCCAAGCTAATGAAGCAGGATTTAGCGAAAGCACAATGGATTTTAATAAAACCAAAAATGATTTTTGCAAAATAACAACAATTGGAGAAGTAATATACAATGCAGAAAATGATAATTATGAAGAACTGCACAATTGCGAAGGGTGCAATTATGCATATGAATGCGCTAATGCGTGGGGAGAAAAAAATTTACAAAAAATATATTTCCCAAAAAGTAAGGATTACGCTTACTGCATACGATTAAGTGAGAATGGAAGTTGCTAATGCAATGGATTTTAAAACAAAACTTGTATTATAATTAATTAATGAAAGGTAATTTGTTATGAAACTAAAAGAATTTTATAAGAAAAATTCCCTAAAAGAAGGAAATTTAATTGAATTTGATTTTGATGGAAATAAAGTACAAGGAACAATCATACCTTCAAATAGCGAAGAAGAAATTATGATGATTAAACTTGCTTCAGGATACAATGCAGGGTTTTCTACTTTAAAAATAAAAGAAATTAAATCCTTAGGAGAGGCTAAAGAAGTTGGAAAAGCAAAAACAATTCAAATCAAAAAAAATTTATCTCTTCCAACAATATCAATACTCCACACAGGAGGAACAATTGCTTCAAGAGTAAATTATTCATTAGGAGGAGTAACTGCTTCATTCAATTTAGAAGATTTAATTACAATTTTTCCTGAATTACCAACTATTGCAAATATTGAATCTGTTTTTGTTGCAAATATAATGTCAGAAGATATGCAAATATCACATTTTAAGAAAATTTCCCAAACAGTTCAAGAACAAATAAAAAAAGGAGTAAAAGGAGTTATCATTGGACACGGAACTGATATGCTTGGATACAGCGCAGCTGCACTTGCATTTGAATTAGAAAATTGTCCAATACCAGTTTTAATTGTTGGATCACAGAGAAGCTCAGATAGGGGAAGTAGTGATGCTGCAATGAATTTAATTTGTGCTAGCACTTTTATTTCAAAAACAAATTACAAAGGAGTAGCAGTATGCATGCACAACTCAAGCAATGATGATACTTGCGCAATAATTAATGCAACAAAAGTAAGGAAAATGCACACATCAAGAAGAGATGCATTCAAAGCAATTAATGATACACCAATTGCACTTGTAGATTACAAAACAAAAGAAATAAAATGGATAAAAGAAAAAAGCGAAATGGAAAAACAAAAAGGAGAATTCAAATTATTAAATAATTTTGAAGAAAAAGTTGGATTATTAAAAATGCATCCATTAATTAGCGAAAAAGAAATTGATTTCTACAAAAAAGAAAAATACAAAGGATTGATAATTGAAGGAACAGGATTAGGACACACGCCAATACGAGAAAATGATTCATTCATTAAAGCAATAAAAGAATTAGTTGAAAGCGGATGCATTGTTGGAATAACTTCACAATGTTTAAATGGAAGAGTAAGTTCAACGGTTTATACTAATTTACGAAAAGTTGCAAGCACTGGAGCAATTTACTGCGAAGATATGCTACCAGAAACTACTTTAATGAAATTATCTTGGCTACTTGGAAATTATACTAAAAAAGAAGCATCTGAGTTACTTACAAAGAATTTACGCGGAGAAATAACTCCATTCACGCGAACTGATACCTATATTGAAGAATAAAAAAACCCAAAATAATTACTTAATAACTAAGTCCAGTTAAGGAGGGAAAAGGTTTATATACTTGGTTTGAAGTAATATATACAGGTGAAGACGAAAATGAAAATCACATATTTGATTGGAATATTATTAACACTAATCTTAGTTGCAAGCACAGTAAGTGCATACTCGGGATTCAATAGATACTACTATACAGATACATACGCTTCAAATGTTTACTACCCAACTCCAGCATACACCCCCTACACTGCATACACTTACCCAACTTACTATACAACCTACTACCCAACTTACTACACAGTGCCAGTGGTTTACCCAACCTATAATTATTACACATATTCAGCACCCGCAGCATATGTAAACCCCTACCGAGCATACGGAGGAAGCGTATCCTACTACGATTCTGACGGATGGGGAATATCTGTTGGATACGGCGGATCAATGTGCGGATACTACGGATACTGCTAAAATTTTAATAAACAAAAATTTTAATAAACAAAAGCGACTCAAAAAGGTCGCTTTAACTATTTTTTAATTCTTTCTCAACCTAATTTTTATATACTACAATAAAGAAAGATTGATTGAAATGGATTATAAAAAATTAGGACTTAAGTGCGATCTCAAACTTCACCAGAGCCGTCCAGCCGGCTCGCGTCTGTGTTCGCTATCGCTCACAAGAGGTTATTAGTAATGGATTATAAAAAATTAGGACTTAAGTGCGGGCTTGAAGTGCACCAACAACTTGACACTGGAAAACTATTTTCAAGAACACCAAGCATTTTAAGTGACGAATTTGATTTTACTGTAGAAAGAAAATTACGCCCAGTTGCAAGCGAACTTGGAGAATATGATAAAACTGCAATAGATGCATTCAAAAGAAATGAAACTTTTTATTACTCTGGAAAAAAAGAAAATATTTCACTAATTGAACTTGATGAAGAACCACCACAAGAAATGGATAAGAACGCACTAAAAACAATACTTGAAGTAGCACTACTCTGCAATTCAAAACCAGTTGATAAATTAATTACAATGAGAAAAACTGTAATTGATGGCTCAAACACAAGTGCATTTCAGAGAACCACTTTAGTCTCCTTAGGAGGAGAATTAATTATTCCGACACTTGAAGAAAAAACTGGCACAAAAAAAATAGGAGTACAGACCATTGTTCTTGAAGAAGATGCTGCACGGCCAATAAAAAAAGAAGCAGGAAAAATTTATTACAACTTAGATAGATTAGGAATACCACTTATTGAACTTGCAACTGACCCTGATATTAAAACACCAGAAGAAGCTGTAGAAACTGCTAAAAAAATTGGAGAAATAATGAGACTCACTTGCAGTACTAAAAGAGGAAAAGGAACTATTCGACAAGATGTAAATGTATCAATTGCACTTGGAAACAGATGCGAAATAAAAGGATGCCAGGATTTAGAACAAATAAAAACCGTTGTAGAAATGGAAGCAGAAAGACAAGTTGATTTACTAAATATTAAAAAAATATTAAATGAAAAAATACTCGCAAAAGAAAAAGAAACTATTTTTGGAAATGAAACTGACCTTACACAATTATTCAAAAACACTGAATGCAAATTCATTAAAGGAAAAAATTTATTTGCAATGAAATTAAATAAAATGAAAGGAATATTAGGAGAAAAAGTAGGAGCAAAGAGATTTGGTTCTGAATTAAGTAATTATGCAAAAGCAAGCGGAGTAAGCGGACTACTCCACAGAGATGAACTACCAAATTATGGAATTACACAAACCGAAGTTGAAGAAATAATAAAAGAACTAAAATGCACTAACGAAGATAATTTTATTTTAATTGTAGCAGAAAAAGAAAACGCACAAAAAGCATTTGAATCAATAAAAGCAAGAATCATTGTTGCATTTGAAAAAATTCCGTCTGAAACACGCGGAGCACTAGAAGACGGCTCAAGCGAATACCAGCGGCCAATTGCAGGAGAAGCAAGAATGTACCCTGAAACGGATATTCCTTTTTTAGAAATAGATTCAAAGTATGTTAAAGAATTAGAAAAAGAGTTACCAAAAAACGTAAAAGAAAGAGAAATGTATTACACAAAATTAGGATTAAGCACAAACCATGTTGAAGAAATGAAATTGAATAATTTTGCTAGATTCTTTGAAAAAATTGTAAAAGAAGGAGCAAACCCAAAAGTTGCTGCAGGATTATTACTGCAAACACTAACTGAGCTTAAAAGAAATAATATCGCTGTGGAAAAAGTTTCACTTGAAGAAATACAAAAACTTTTAATTGCTGAAAGCAAAGAAAAAATTTCTAAAAATGATTTAGGCGAAGCAATAACTCACTTAACAAAAGGAAAAACTTTAGAAGAAATAATTAATTCTAAAGAAAGCAAAAAAATTGATACTAAAGAAATTGAGAAAATAATTATTGCAGTGGTTAAAAAGAATGAAGGATTGGTTAAAGCTAAAGGAATGGGTGCAATAGGACCACTAATGGGAGATTTAATGAAAGAGAGTTCACTTAAAGGAGTGGACGGAAAAGTACTAAGCGAATTATTAAAAAAAGAAATATTAATAATGAAAAATTAAAAAAGAGGAATAAAAAATGACTCTAATTGAAAAAAAGATTTGGCCAAAATACTTTGAAGCAATATTAAAAGGAAAAAAGAATTTTGAAATAAGACTAAATGATTTTGATGCAAAAGAAAATGATACTTTAATTCTTAAAGAATATAATCCAGACACTAAACAATACACTGGAAGAGAATTAAAAAAAGAAATAACCTACGTTGCAAAAATGAACAAATTAGATAACTTTTGGACAAAAGAAGAAATTGAAAAATTTGGAATACAAATAATTGGATTCAAATAAATAAAATTTATTAAAAAAATTATTTCTATTAATAATTAAAAAAAATTAATTCATTTAAAAAAATAATTAAAACTAATTTAGAGCATCCCTCTTGCCCCTTTCTTTATTTTCCTAAAACATTTTTTGTGGAAAAATTGTCCGCCCCACTTCTTATCACAAGGAGTTTTACCGCACAAAGAACAAGCCTCTTGATATTTTCCTTCAGGAGTACTATCTTCGCTTGAGTCTTCTTTTGATTCTTCTTTTACTTCACCATCTTCTTTTTTTTTAAAAATATTTAAATCCATAAAAACCAACCAAATTAAAAATATGTCCAAGAAATGAAGTTACTTCTCCAAACTCAATCCTAATAATTTAATTGCTTTCTTCATACTCCTCTTAGAATTATCATGAGTAATCATTTTAACCGCTTCAGAAGGAAAACACCACTTAAAATCATCATGTTCTAAAATAATTTTGCCATCAACAACAGATTGATTATCAAAATTAATTCTATTATTACTCGAAACACGCACAAGATAATTCTGCACATACCGGCTCTTATTAGTGGCCTTATTCAAAAAATAATACTCATCAACTTTACTAACCAATTCAAACTTAGGAATACCAGTTTCTTCAAATAATTCCCGTCCAATAGCGGCTTCTATCTTTTCTCCATCATTAATTCCGCCCTTGGCATATTCCCAGCCAGTCCAATTTAGAATTCTATGCAAAAGAAGAAACTTTTCCCCATCAAAAGTAATTATCCCAACAATATTACGTTCAATCAAAGAAGGCTTTTTTGAACCAACTTCCCTTTTATTCAAAGAATTTTCTTCAGGATACATGACAAATAAACTAATCAAACCAATAAAAAACTTCCTACTAAAGAAAAAAGGCAATACTTAAATACAATAAAAACATATTCTAAACAAATGAAAAATACAAAAAAACCAAGAAAATTATTAAAAAACCTAAAACAAGAAACTAAGGTAAAAGAAACTAAACCAAAAATCAACTACCCAATTGCATTTGCAATAAGTTTCATAATAATAGCATTTATTTTAAGTTTTCTTTATTATAACGATTTACCAAGTAGTATAATCACCCACTGGGGGATTAATGGAAATGCGGACGGATACAGCCCTAAAGACTTTGGTTTATTCTTACTCCCTCTATTACTCACAGGAGTAATAATTCTATTATACTTCCTTCCAAAAATAGACCCCTTAAAAAAGAACATAAATGAATTCAGAACAGAATACCACACACTAATTGCAGTAATAAGCGGATTTTTTTTATATTTGCAAATCGTGATAATTATAACAAATCTTGGAATGAATTTTGACATACGACAATTATTAGTACCAGCATTCGCAATTTTAATTTACTCAACAGGATCACTAATTAAAAAAGCAAAAAGAAATTTCTTCATAGGAATAAGAACACCTTGGACAATAAGCAGTGATTTGGTTTGGGAAAAAACACACAACAAAGCAGGAAAATTATACAAAGCAAGTGCAATTTTATGTTTGATAGGATTATTCATTCCAGAAACAGCCTTCTTTTTTATGATAGTACCACTGCTTTTAGCATCACTAGGAGTAATAATATACTCCTATATTGAATACAAAAAAGAAAATAAAAAATAATTATACTTTTTAAAATAATGTAAACAAAAACTAATTATATTAAAATTAATTAATTCATTAAATTAACAATTAAAGAGGGAAAAAAATGTCAAAAGTATATTTCATTCCAATCGAATCATATACAGAAACAAAAAAAATTAGCGAAAGTGCAAGAAAACTTTTGGAAAAAATCCAAAAAGAAACCAACACACTTGATTTTAATAAAAAAATTCCACTTAAAGTTCATTTCGGAGAAGAAAACAATTCAACATTTATTGAACCAAAAAATTATGATGGAATAATACAATATTTAAAAGAAAAAAAAGCGGACTGCTTCTATATTGAAACAAATGTTCTTTACAGAGGAAAAAGAACAACAAACGACGACCCCACCAACATTGCAAAAGAACACAATTTCACCCAATTACCAATAATTATTGCTGATGGTAATATTGGAGAAGATTACGAATTAATTAATATAGAAGGAATAGGAAAACACTTCAAAGATGCAAAAATAGGAAAAGAAATTGCAAAGCAAAAACAACTAATTGTCCTTGCTCACTTCAAAGGACACACACTAGCAGGATTTGGGGCAGCAATAAAACAATTATCAATGGGATGCGCAGCAAGAGGAGGAAAACTTGCAATGCACGCACAATCAAAACCAATTCTAAATCCCCTTGAATGCAAAAAATGCCACACCTGTGCAAAAAACTGTCCAGTAGATGCATGCAAAATTGATGTTCTAATACCCCACATTGATTACTCAAAATGCATAGGCTGTGCAAAATGCATTGCAGTATGCCCCTACGGATCAATACATGTAAATTGGGCAAGCACACTCCCTAACGAATTTTATGAAAAATTAGCAGAATATGCTTTTGCTACGCAAAAGGGTAAAAAAATAATTTATATAAATTTTATTTTTAATATAACAAAAGAATGCGACTGCCACGGACAAAAACAAAAACCAATAGCAAAAGATATTGGAATATTGGCTTCACTTGATCCAGTAGCAATAGACAAAGCCAGTTTAGATTTAGTAAGAAAAAAAGAAGGAAAGAAAATGTTTGGCGGAGACCACACACTCGATTATGCAGAAAAAATTGGATTAGGAAAAAAAACATACCAACTAATTGAATTAGATTAATATAAATTTTAAAACATAAATTCCAACCAAATTACAAAATAAAAGCTTATTAATTCTAAAAACCTTTTTTTATCATGCCAAACCCGAAAGAAAAAAATAATAAAAAATTACTTTCAAACAAAATTCAAAAAACTTCAAAAGAAGACTCTAATTCAGTAAAAATTTTTGGATTTGCATCCCTACTAAATGATTTAGGAGCAAATTTAATTTATCCAATTTGGCCGTTATTTTTGACAACTGTTCTTGGGGCAAACATGTCTGTCTTAGGATTAATAGATGGACTAGGGGATGCATTAGTTTCCCTCTCTCAAGCGGCAAGCGGATATGCATCCGACCGATTAAAAAAAAGAAAAATTTTTATTTGGGCAGGATATTTGCTTGGATCTTTCTCAAGAATAGGATACGCAATAACCACAAGTTGGCAAATGATAATACCTTTTCGAATACTTGACAGATCAGGAAAAATACGAGACTCGCCAAGAGATGCAATTATTGCAGACGAATCAAATAAAACTAATAGAGGAAGAAATTTTGGAATAATAAAAGGAATGGATAAATTTGGAGGAGTGTTAGGAATAATTTTGTGCATAGGATTAGTAAATTTAATTGGATACCAAACACTATTTTTAATTGCTGCAATTCCTTCATTAATCAGTGTAGCCCTAGTATTATATTTTATAAAAGAAAAAAATAAACCAACGACAAAACTATACCAAGGAATAAAAATCAGCCATTTGAACAAAAATTATAAATTATTTTTAATTTTGAGTTCAATTTTTGCACTTGGATCATTCAGTTACTCTTTTTTGATGGTATTTGCAAATAAATCAGGTTATGAAATAACTTTTATTCCATTCTTTTATTTATTGTACGTAATAGTTACAGCAGCATTCTCATTGCCTTTTGGAAAATTATCCGACAAAATAGGAAGAAAAAAAGGAATGTACATAGCACTAATTTTTTGGGCATTAGCATGCACAACATTCATTTTTATTAATGCTTGGTGGGCAATACCACTAACATTTATCCTCTACGGCTTGCATGATGCCGCACTCGGACCAATACAAACAACTTTTGTAAGCGAACTTGCACCAAAAAAATTCAAAGCAAGCGCACTAGGAGGATTTCAAATGTGCATTGGATTATGTGCTCTACCAGCATCACTAATTGCAGGAATACTGTGGGACACAATAGGAAAAACAACACCCTTCATTTTATCTTTATTCTTAACTTTAATTGCAATAGTTCTTCTTCACTTTGTAAAAGAAACTAAATAATCTTTAAAAAATTAATAAAAAAAATAATAAACTAAAAATAAATTAAAATTTTAATTTTTAAACTCTAAAACGATAGATTCAAATACCTCAAATTCTTTTATTTAAACAATATGAGTCTATTCAAAAAAGAGAAGCTTAGTCCAAAAAGGGCAAGAGAAATTGTACAAATACTTGCAAAATATGGATTTGAATTTGTTTCAGAAAGCACAAAACTAGCAAAAAAAATTCCTTTTATCAGGAAAAAAAATGAAATAGTGAAAGTATACAATTCTTATGAAAGAGCAAGAATGGTTCTTGAAGAATTAGGCCCAACTTTTGTAAAACTCGGACAAATATTAAGCACTAGACCCGATTTAATAGGACAAGCTTTTTCTCACGAGTTATCAAAATTACAGGAAGAAGTTACTCCTTTTGCTTACGCGGAAGTAGAACAGCAAGTAAAAAAAGAATTAGGAAAAACTATTGAAGAAATTTACAAAACATTTGAAAAAAAACCTTATGCTTCAGCTTCAATTGCACAAGTACACAGAGCAACTACAAAAGATGGAAAACAAGTTATAGTAAAAATACAAAGACCAAATATCGAGGACAAAATAAAACAAGATGTTCAAATAATGCACTACATTGCAGAACTTGCTCAAAAACACAACCACGCATGGGAAGAACTTAAATTACCAGAAATTGTTGAAGAATTTGAAAGAAGCATAGTGAAAGAGCTAAACTTTGAACTTGAAGGAAAAAACATAATGAGATTTACTGAAATGTATATTAATGATTCAAAAATAATTATTCCAACTTATTATCCAAAATTATCTTCAAAAAGATTAATCACAATGAGCTTTGTAAAAGGAACACCATTTACCGAATTAATTGAAGGGACACAAAATAATGAATTTGATAAACCACTTTTAGCAAAAATTGGAGCAGAAGCATACTTCAAACAAGTATTGTTATATGGATTTTTCCACGCAGATTTGCACCCAGGAAACATGCTCGCAGTAAAAGGAAACAAAATAGCATTTGTTGATTTTGGAATGGTCGGATGGATTGAAGAAGAAAGCATAACAGATTTATCAAAATTATTTATTTATTTAATTGACTGCGATGTAAAAAATATAATCAATCAATTGACCATAATGAATTTAATTGATGAAGGATCAAATCTTGAAAACCTAAAAATGGAGATATCTGACTTAATGCAAAGCTACTATGGACTCGATTTAAAAGAAATACAATTAGGTGAAACAGCAACACAGTTAATGTTGCTCTTAAAAAGATACAAAATAAGAATACCAAAAGAATACACAATGCTGAGCCGCTCACTCTTGCTTGTAGAAGGAACTGCACAAAAACTTGATCCCACTTTTAATGCAGTTGAAACATTCAAACCATATGCAAAGAAATTAGCTGAACAAAAACTAAACCCCGCAAAAATACTGGATAAGTTAAAAACAGAAATACTTGAAATGGAAGGATTAACAAGAATAATTCCAAGGACAATAAAAAACATTTTAGCAAAAATTGAAGGGGGCAAAATAAAAGTAGAATTTGAACACAAAAATCTTGATATATTTGCTCACGAATTAGAACATATAACAAATAAAATAGTTATGGCAATAATTTTAGGGTGTTTAATAATCGGTTCCTCTCTTGCTTTAACTGCAAGTAATAGTCTACATATAAATGGTCTCCCAATACTTACACTATTAGGCTTTGCAATAAGTGCAATCCTTGGAGTAATGCTTGTAATTAGTTCAATGAGAAAAATAAAAATAATGTGAAGGTGAAAAAATGAGTAAGAAACAAAAAATAAGCGGATTTGATGAAAAACAAGTTCAAAAATTTGTTGAACAAGCAACAAAACTAGGACTTGGATTAGCAATAATAAGCAAAGACGCTTTAGAAAAAACAATAAAGAGTGTTAGTAAAAAACAAGATATTTCTGAAAAAGAAGCAAAACAAGCAGTAACAAATTTAGTGGCTGCATCAAAGAAAAAAGAAAAAGAAATGGAAAACAAAGTAAAAATGGCTATAAAAAAAGCAAAAGAAAAAAGCCCGGTAGTAACAAAAAAAGAAGCAGATGCCTTGAAAGCAGAAATTGCAAAGTTAAAAGCCGATGCAAAGAAAAAAAGAAAGTGATACTCTAAAAAGTATCACTCTTTTAACAAAAAACTTATTTTCTAATAAATTAGTCAAAGAGAAGAGAAAGATGATTCAAGAAATTGTTTTAAAAAATGGAAATATCCTGTCAAGTAAAGAAACTTGTATTCCAATTGATAATATTGAATTCAGTTATGGATATGGGGTTTATGAAACATTAAAAGTCAGAAACAATATTCTATATTTCCCTTTAGAACACATCAAAAGATTATTAGAATCCGCAAAGATCATCCAACTAACTCATCAATTCAATCAAAACCAAATAATTAATTTTTTAGAAGAATTTACAAAACAAATTCAAGTGGAATCATACAACATTAAAATTGAATTAATAGGAACAAATAAAACAAATATTGCAGATATATACATTTTTGCAACAGCTCCTTTTTTTATTACTTCTAAAATTAAAAATCAAGGAGTTAAAACAATTCTTTTTAATGGAGACCGCCAATACCCAAAAGCAAAAACACTAAACATGCTCACCAGTTATTTAGCATACAAAGAAGCAAAAGAAAAAAATGCTTATGATGCATTACTGGTTGATAAAAAAGGTTTTATCCAAGAAGGAACACGATCTAATTTATTTTATACAGACGGAACAACTATTTTTACTCCCCCAAAAGAAACTGTTCTTGACGGAGTTACTCAAAATACAATAATTGAAGCACTCAGCAAAAACAAAATAAAAGTTGTTCAAAGAGTACTAAAAAAAGAAGAAATCAATTCATTTATTGGATACTTTTTAACAAGCACCTCAATTAACATTCTTCCAATAACAACAATAGAAACTACTCAATTTTCCATACCTCCAATAGTAAAAAAAGCAATTTTAATATATGAAAAATATTTGCAAGAATACGCAAAAAAACAAACTCCTGTTCGCTTGAATAAAAAAACAGACTAAAACTCTTAATTTATACTAAAAGAAATAGCCCCTCCCAGATTCGAACTGGGGTCTATACCTTTCTCCAACAAACTCAATTTTTGGCTAGTTTTTGCTAAAACTACCAGAGGGTATTATCCTTGGCCACTGGACGAAGAGGCTAATATGTACTTGAAAGAATCTTCAATTCTTCTAAAGAAAGAGTGATAAGTAGCAATTTAAAGCTTTCCCAAAACTAAATTTTATAGAGAGTATTCTATATGGGCGGGTAGCTCAGCTGGTTGGAGCACACGACTGATAATTAGTAAATCAGAAATCGTGCGGTCAGGAGTTCAAATCTCCTCCTGCCCATTAGAATAATAAAACATACTAAAATCAATTTTGGTAAGTTTTAATCGCATTAAGTAGCTTTTCTTTTTTTGATTTATTAACAAAGCTTATTTTATTATTAAATTCGGTTAAATCCATTCGTTTCATTATTTTTATTTCATAATACTTTTCCCTAATAGGTCCATACAATTTTGAACTAATTTTTAAAGACTCTAATACTTGCTTTAATTGAACAAGTCCCTTTTTGTTAATTGATTGAAGACGAATTGATCTATCATAACCTTCTTTACGCTTTCTAAATGTTACACAAGACTCATCATCAAAAAAAGCCTGTAAATAAGAACATTTTATTAAATCAGACCCCTTTAATATAAAATTAGGAATTATCCAATTTTTACTTTGAAAACTAACTTTACCAAGCAAAGGAGCTAAGGACTTATTTCTAAATCCAATTTGATAACAAGTACGCCCTTTGTAAGGCAAATTACAAGTTAAACTAAACCCCATCTTTACAGAATCAACAAAATCCTTAATCAAATCAAGATCTTTATTAAAATACCTAAAATAGTTTCTTTCTCTAGAAAAACAGCCATCTGCTTGAACATGCGCAATGAATCTAGCAACATTTTCATCAAACAAAATTTTCATTTATACATTAAAATTTAATAATTTATAAACACTCTTAAACCAATTTACCGGCCTATATTAAACAGTTTTCGGATTTAAAAAACCTTTTATAGTAGTGTTTTGTATGAAAGAAAAAAATCCAAAAAACAATTTTTTTAGAGCTTCAAAAGAAATAGGTGAAGGCAAAATCAAAGGATATAACTTTGACAAACCTTTTGATGCAAAAGAATTCTTTAACTCGTTTAAAGACACTGGTTTTCAAGCAACTAATTTAGGAAAAGCAATTGATTTAGTAAAAAAAATGCAAAAAGAAAAAGCAACTATTTACTTAGGATTCACTTCCAACATGAGCACATGCGGAGTAAGAGAAGCAATTACTTATTTAACAAAAAATAAATTAGTTGATGTTATAGTAACTACAACCGGCGGACTTGAAGAAGATGTTATTAAAACTCATAATAGTTTTTTACACGGAGATTACAATGCTGACGGAGCAAAATTAAGAGAACAAGGAGTAAATAGAACAGGAAATATATTTATCCCAACTGAAAGATACTGCTGGTATGAAGAATTCATGCACAAAGTAATGGATGAACTTTATTCTGAATTCAAAAAAAGTGGAAAAACTATTAACAGCGAAAAAATAATTAATGGAATAGGAAAAACACTTGAAGGAGAAAAAAATAAAGAAGAAAGTTTTGTTTACTGGGCTTACAAAAATAAAATTGATTTATACTGTGTTCCATTACATGACGGAGCAACAGGAGACCATTTATATTTCTACAAAAAAGATCACCCCGATTTAGAAGTTGATATGGTTAGAGATGTAGAAAAAATGTACGACAGATTATTAGTTGAAGAAAAAGTTGGAGCAATAATTATTGGTGGAAGTGTACCAAAACACTTTATTATGAACAGCTGCATGGTTAGAGAAGGGGCAGATTATACTATTTACATAAATACTGGTTACGAAGCAGAAGGAAGCAATGCAGGAGCAAATCCTGAAGAAGCAAAGAGTTGGGGAAAAGCAGCGCATGATGACAATAATGTAAAAGTTTGGGGAGAAGCAAGCATAATATTTCCAATTTTGGTTGCTGGCGGATTTAAATTAAAATAAAAATAATTTCATATTACAAAAAAAAACAGAAAAAAATAATAGAACTAATTGTCTAAAAAATTATTCAAAATTAACAACATATTTTTTATATTCAGTTGAACTATTTGTTAATTTTTCCGATTGATCGGGAGTTAATCCTTCCAAATATTCCTGAATAAATCTAGCTGATTCTGTATGAGCACTAATTGCAACATTAACTTTTTCATTTTGCATTAAACGCATTACATCACTCATAAATGGAAAAACTCTTTTTCTAATATGATCCATACTCTCAAGTCCAGGAACTCCTTCAACAAACCCGCCGTCAATTGTCTGCAAAGCAGAAGTATCTGCAAAAATACTAGCAAGTTCCCCAGATAATGATCCAAAATGCCGCTCTCTTAAACGAGGATCAATTATTACTTTAGCATTGGAATGATATCTTAAAACTTCAACTAAATTCTGCTCACTTCGCAATAAATCAGAACAAAGAGCAACATCAATTTTTTCCCATTTTAATTTCTGCGCCAATATTTTTGCATCATTAATTCCTTCTTTACTCAAAGGAAGATTAAGCCACCCGCACAAAATATTTTTCTTTGCAGCATGCTTACCATGGCGGAACAAATAAATGTTTAGTTTCATTCGGTAAATAAATGGGCAATAAAGTATTTATTCTTGTGCATTACACTCAAAATCAAAATAAAATAAAGAAATAAAAGAAAATAAACTTAAAAAATAATTAAAAAAATAAAACCAACTTAGGGTTTAAGTTCCTTTTCCCAAGTTTCAATAAAATTATCCACCAAAACATCAAGAAAACTTTCTCTATAATCAAGCAACATTAGTAAAACACTTTCTTTATCTTTAATTGAGAAAAAAACTTTTCCCATAGAGTGTTTTTCAAGAACCACTCCACCCAAAACTAATTTTTGCAAATGAAAACTCGTTGTTGATAAACCCAAAGAAACACCCTCTGATACAGAATGAAGCCCAGCTCTTCTTTTATTCATCAAAAATAAAACTATTTTTCTAACTGATTCCTGCCTTAAAAGATTCATTAATTTTGAATCTTTAACTTGGGAATTAATAGCATAAAATCTAGAAAATTTTCCTTCCTTCTCTTCTCTTATAAGAGATTTTTTCTTTAAATAATCCGTATGATACTGCAACGCACCAGTAGCTACACCAGTTCTTCTTTGCAATTCTCTAAAATGAAGTCCTGGACTTTGAACAATATTTGAATATATTTTATCCCTCGGAGTAAGAACAACAGCTTCTTCGATACCCTTCATCATAACTTTACACCAAATCCAAATTTTATTTTTTAAAATATATTTATTTGTCATTTCAAATTATTCATTTCAAATTATTCATTTCAAATTATTCATCTCAAATTATTCCTTTCTAAATATTGCTACAAATAAAGAAGCAAGTATTGCTAAATCAAATAGACTTTGAATTGCATAATTGAAAAAATTTCCGCTTGACACATACAAATCCAAAACAACTAAAATAGATTTTACAAAAAATAAATTAAAAGCAATTCCAACCCAAAGAGTAGAGTGAGATTTTCTTTTATTGTGAGCAAGAACTGAAATAATCATTAATACACCAGCAACAATTAACAAAAGCCAACTCAAAATGGGAGAAAAAGTTCCAATTAAATTAACAGGCTCTTTTAGAATATCCCAAGGAGCAGCAAATACTCCAGAAAGCGAAACTAAACTGATTAACCCTGCTAAAATTTTTCTTTCCATTAAAAACACACTCCATTTTACTAAAAATTAACTAAATTAATTAACTCCAAAATCGTTAAAAACCCATTTTTTTAAAAATTTATTCTTTTAAAAAAATAAAATTAGTTTGAAAGTTTTTGTTTTAGACTCTCCTGAACTTTTGCAGGAGAAACAGTTCCTTTTGTCTCCCTCATAATCAAACCGGACAGAAAATTGAAACTCTTTTCATTCCCTAATTTATAATCACTAACAGCTTTAGCATTTTCATTAATGACTTTTTGCACGGCACTATCAACATCAATAGTTGTTGAAATCAATAAATTATTCTTTTCTAAAAAACTTTTTGGAGAAATTTTGTCACCAGAAATATAATTAATCATTGACTGCTTTACATTCTTGTCAGATACTTTTCCACTTTGAATTAATTTAACAAGTTCAACTAAATCTAAAGGATTAATTTTTAATTCATTTAAAGAAATTGAATCGTGATTTAGTATTGAAAGCAATTCCCGTGTAAGCAATCTAGCTGAAATTATAGGATCAACTTTTTCTTTTACTAAATCATCAAACAACTTTCCTAAATGATAATCTCCACACAAAACTTTTGCATCATAATCAGAAAAATTAAATTCTTTCTTCAATCTCTGCGCTTTGTCTTCAGGCAATTAATAAATTCACTATTTAGAGAAACTTTTACCAAATCAGGATCAAAAATATATCCATAATCATCTTCAGTTTCTTTTTTTCTCAACTCAGTGGTTATCCCACTTTCTGCATTAAATGCGCGAGTGTGTTGTTCAATACTTCGATTCATCTTAACTTCATTTTTCTGCCGAGATAATTCATAACTAAGTGCTTTTTCTGCTGCAGCAAATCCGGAAACATTTTTTATTTCAACTCTGTTTCCGCCATTAATTGAAATATTACAATCGGCTTTTAGGGTTGTATTGGGCCTTAATACCTGCAAATAATTTAATATATTTTCCAAAGTATTCATAAACTCCCTTGCTTCTTGAGGAGTACTAAGGTCTGGTTCAGTTACAATTTCAATCAGAGGCAATCCAGAACGATTATAATCAATCAAAACATAATCACTTTTTCCCATTCCATTGGGGTGAATTAAAGCAGCTGGGTCCCATTCAATATGCGCCCTACGAATTCTAATTTTTTTTCCACTTGGAAGAATTAATTCTCCGCTTGCACAAATAGGAACTTCATATTGAGTGATTTGATAATTCATACACATATCTGGATAAAAATAAGTTTTTCTTGAAAAGAAAAAATCTTCATTAATTTTGCATTTTAATGCCAAACCAACTTTAGTTGCTAACGCAACCACAGCTTCATTTAACACTGGCTTACTTCCTGGATGGCCTAAACAAATTGGACAAGTTTGCGAATTAACAACATTTGTTGCACCTGCAGAACAAGAACAAAATAATTTTGATTTAGTCCCCAAATAAGCATGAACTTCAAGTCCAATCATTATTGAAGTATTATCACTCATTCTTCAATCACCTTTGCAAGTGAGTACAATTTTTTTTCTTCCAAATGAGGAGCAACAATCATTAACCCAACAGGAAGAACCCCAACTCTCCCCGCATTAACACTAATATGAGGCAAGCCAGCTAAATTAGCTGGAACAGTACACAAATCCATTGCAAAATTCTGCAAAGGAGTTAATTTTTCTATATCACTAAACTTTGGGGCAATTGTAGGCATTGTTGGAAAAATCAATAAATCATATTTTTCAAAAGCTTTATTAAATTCTTCAATTAATTTAGTTCTAACTTTCATTGCCTTTAAATAATAAGCATCCCTAAATCCACTCATTCTTGCAAATG
>CAZSDT010000010.1:0-5706 GCA_964605745.1 uncultured archaeon
TGCTACAACACTAAAATCAAGAGAAGTTAGAAACTCTGCTTGGAAAGAAATGTATGGAAGAAATGAAACACTATTAAAAATTGATAAAAGTTTTGAAACCTTAGAATTAGCAGCAAATGCAATTCTTTCTACTGAAAACAAAGACCAATGGATAGAACAAACAGCAGTAGATGGATTGACTGCTAATTGGACTAGTGCAAAAAGCAGATACAATAATGCAGAATATGAAAAAGCAAAAGAATATGCACTAAAAGCACAAAAAAATGTAAATCAAATAATGCAAGCAGGAGTAATACAAAATGTTAATAACACCAATGATTATTTATCAATTGCTTTAGGAATATTAATAATAGCTTTAGTTGGATTATTTGTTTATGAAAATTTTTATTTAAAGAAAAAGAAAAAAAAGGAAGATGAATTTAATGAACCAAATTAATAAATCAATTTTTGTAATTCTTTTAATAATCCTTACAATAGGATTTGCTAATGCTACACTTTTAGTAAATACTTCAACTGATAAAAAAATATTGGGAGAAAATGAAATTGCTATTCTTACAATAAAAATACTTAATGATTCAGAAATTGATTTGCAAAATATACAACTAAGATTACAAGCAGATACAGGAATAAAATTTGCTGAAGGAGAAGAAAAGGAATTCACTTACAAACAAATAGAAAAAATGAAAGGAAGAGAAGCAGTTGAGTTGAAGGTAAAAATAAAATGTGTCACTTCTAAAGAACAACAAGTAAATATTTATGCTTATTATGGTGTAGGAGAAGTGCAGGAGAATGCTTCAGTTGTATTTGTTCAAACTAAACCACTCCCAGTGGATATTGTTACCTCTTTGGAACAAAAAGAAAACAACGAAAAAAACCAAACAACAATAAATTACAAACTAATTAACCACTATGGAAGAAATATTTACAAAGCAGGAGCAGAAGTACTAACCCCAACAATATTCGAAATAGAAACAGAACCAGTTTTTATGGAGGTAGTTGGAGATGAAGGAACAATTCAAGAGAATTTTATAATTACTACACCAATAACAACAGAAGGAGAATACCAAATAATACTTGCATATGGATATATTGATGCAAATACCCCTCATTATTTTGAAAAAACATTTACAGCAAAATACACAAAACCAAATTACGAACTAATCGGACTAATTGGATTAATAGTTCTAATTGTTGCAGCATATTTATTCTTGAAAAAAGATGCAAAAACAGAGATTAAGGGAAGCGCTGAAAAGAAATAAAAAAACTAATTTTTAATTAATTAAAAAGAGAAAATAAAATAAATTAACTAAAAAAAAAATAAAATAAACTAAGTAAGCATTTTAGATTGAAATTTCAACAACATCATTATTCTTTAAAATATATTCAGGACCAACCATTTGGCCAGGAAATTTTGTTGAACCCCAAACTTTTGCGTGCTTTAAATTTTTTGCAAAATCCTTGTGCAATTCTTTCGCCAAATCCTCAACAGTTCCATTAGCATCAAGAGCAATCGGATCATTCTTATCGGGCTCCTGACCTGGTTTTTTTGTAAAAACTAATATTTTATTTAATATCAAAAAAATTCTATCTTTTACATCAACCAAAATATGATCAGTAACTAAAAGAGGATTTACAAAAGCTGCTTTTTTATAAACTATTTTTGTATCCATGGCTTCAATTACTTCAGCAAGAGAAGAAATTTTTCCAGAAATTATTACCTGTGCATTTGAAAAACCAGAATTTTTTAAATATTGTTCAAGTTGTTCAACAGGAAAAAGTAAAAAATCTTTTCCTGAAATTCCAATCCCTGGAAAACTAGATACTTTAACATCAATAGGAGGACGAACTTTATTTAGATAAATATCACTCTTTGCAAGTTCATTAACAATCAAATCCTTATCAGGCACCGAATTAGCACAAACCAAAATAGCATCAGCATTTCTTATTGCACCCATTATTTCTTTACCTTGAGCTTTTCCTTCACTTGAACCTTCAATTAATGCAGGCAATTCAACTAATTGAATAGAACCGCCATTATAATCCATCATTGCTGGAGCGGGCTGTGTTGTTGCAAAAGGATAAGGTGTAACTGGAGTAACTTCTTTTCCAACTAATTTATTTAACATCCAAGATTTTCCACTATTAGGCTGACCTATTAAAACAACTTGACCAACCCCCTCTTTTTTTACAAACATTGCGCTTGTTGCACCACCTCCCCCACCACTTTTAGCAGAAACATTTCTTGTTTTTTCAATCTGTGAACGCAATTCAGAAATCTTTTTCATTAAATCAGAACGAAGATTCTCAGCACCCTTGTGTGTCGGCATCCATGATTTCATTTCAAGCATAGCAGCTAATTTTTCTTCAGGAGTTTTTGCTGCTTCCAATTTCTTCAATGCAAGAGCATATTCAACTGAAATATTTGAAACCATAAATAAAAGAGATAGGGAAAGATTATAAAAAGCTATTTTAGAAACTGTAAAGAAACCTATATAAATTCAAATAACTTTACATAATTTGATGAAACCAAAAAGACAAAAACCAAAACCTTTATACAAAAACCCAATTTGGCCAATTCAAAAAGTTCTTGATGTTCTTGGAAAAAGATACAGAAAAGCAAATGCAGTATATGTTCCTGTATTACTATCAGCAACAACAAAACCCTACCAATACCCCTCTGCACAAGTGGAAAATCACAAAAAAGGAATAAAATTTATAGAAACTTTTGAAAATCTTACATTAAGTAAAAGAAAAAATCATTTTGGAGTAGAAGTTCAAACACAAGGACTTAGAGCGGTTGAAGCAAAAAACACAATCGTATTAATGGATCTATCAAAAAAAGATAAAAAAACGGTTTTAGCAAGAATAGGATTAGGTTTTGATAAAGAAGCAATAATAATTGAAGTAGTACAAGGAAGAAAAAAAGGAGAAGAAGAAAGAAACGCATTCAAAAGTTTAGTACAAAAAAACTGGACAACATTCATGATTGAAAAAATTGAAGAAAATGCTAAAAAGTGCGGATTTAAGGAAATAAAAATCAGAAGACCAGAAACGCTTACCGCATACCAACTGCAAACTCCCCAAATCAAAAGACAAATTAGAATTTTATATTATTCAATAGCAAAATCAATGAATTTTAGAAAAAGAGGACCATATTTTATAAAAAATCTTTAGTTTTTATTTAAATATTAATTTATTTTTTTTATACTCAATACAATTAATTCTTCAAAAAATATTCTTTGAGAAGAAACTTTTTTTGCTAAAAAACCTTTCTTTTTTAAAATAGATTTTATTTCAAGCGGTTTATTTAAAGAAGAAATTAACAGCAAAACTTTTCCTTTTGGACTCAAGTAATTATGAAACGAACTCAAGAATTTATTTATTACTTCTCGACCATCTTCCCCACCATCCAAATCCACCCACTTAATTTCTTCAGTTGGAACATAAGGAGGATTAAAAGCAATAAAATCAAATTTGTATTTATTTAATGAAGAAAACAAATTAGATTCTAAAAATATTAAAATTGTTTTAGAGTACTCTTTGTGCTTTGATAAAAAATTAAGAATATTTTCTTTTGATTTAATTAAAGCAAGAGGATTAATATCAGCGCAAACAATAACAGAGGCATTTGCTTTAATCATAGCAATTGCCTGAACACCGCTACCCGTACCTAAATCAAGACAAATTTTATTATTCAAATCCAATTCAAGAATCTCTTTTTCTAATAAAAAAGAATCTTCGCGAGGAGAATAAACTTCCATTTTCTTTAACACCTTAAAAAATAAAAATTATTAAAATAAAAATAAATCTTTTATAAAAATAATAAAAATAATAATGACAATAATAATACTAATCATGTAACCAAATAATCAATTTGTTAAAGAATTTGACTTACCCCAAATAATATCAAAATTTTGTTTAAATGCTTCTGCCAATCCACTACTTTGAAGGAACAATAAATTCTCTTCATTTCTAGTATCTGCATTATTTGAATAATTAAAAGAACCAGTTGCAACAATATTCATATCAATTATAGTAAATTTATTGTGCATATATCCTGAACCATTCCTATAAGCAACACTTATCCCTTCATTACTTAATCTTTCATCATCACTAGCAGCATTCTTACTCTGGTCAGAATCATAAATTACTTTAACTTCAACACCCCTCTTCTTTGCCCTAATTACAGCATCACTAATATCATCAAGAGTAAAAGAGTAAATTGCAATGTAAAGCGAAGATTTTGCAGAATCAATTTTTTTAACTAATTTATCAGCACAAGAATCAGCAGGACAAAAATAAGCTTCAACCAAAGTTGCTTTCTCCTCAACTACAGGTCCATTATAATAACCAATTGTATTAGTATCAGAACTAATAAACAAAGCGTCAAGAGGATTTGAAGCATTATTCTCCATTCTTACAAAAAAAATAAATACCCCTGCAATAAAGAGAACTATAATAAAAAAAATTAATCCCCCATTATTTGATTTATTTCCTTCAAAAGCCATTTTTATCAACAAACTAATTGCATATAATAGAGCTTTTATTACTTTCTTGGCCAAAAGATTTTATGATACAAGATACACACGCACATTTGGATATGATGGAGGAAAACGAAGTTCTAAAAGTAATAAATTCTGCAAGCAAAATCAATTTGAATGCAATAATCAGCTGTTCTACTTCATTTAATTCAAACCAAAAAAACTTAGAACTTGCACAAAAATACAATTTAATCAAACCCGCAATAGGACTTTACCCATTAAATATAATTGAACTTAACGAAGAAGAATTAAATAAAGCATTTATTTTTTTTGAAAATGAAATAAAAAAGGCAATTGCAATCGGAGAAGTTGGATTGGATTTTAAATTTTCAATTAACGAAGAAGAACAAAAAAAACAAAAACAAATACTCACTAGATTTATCCAATTATCCAAAAAATATGATAAACCTTTAATTATCCACTCAAGATTTGCCCAAAGACAAGCAATTGAATTACTCGAGCAAAACCAAGCTAAAAAAGTTCAATTACATTCTTATACTGATTCACAAAAATTAATGCAAAAAGCAGTTGATCTTGGATATTATATTTCCTGCGGAATGAATTTATTGTACAATACAGATGTACAAAAAAATATTATTTCTTTTCCACTTCAAAATTTGCTCCTTGAAACTGATTCACCAATGATATTTAACAACAATAAAACAACCCCATTAAACATAAAATTAATTATTGAAAAAATAAGTGAGTTAAAGAAAATTACCCAAAATGAAATTGAAGAACAATTGGAAAAAAACTTTCATTCACTTTATGGATAAATCCTTAAAATCAAATAAGATTATTCATTTTCAAAAATTAAATGAAAAACCTACACATTTTTAAACACCCTAAGCAGAATGTATTTAGTGATGTTATGATAATAGTTTTCATGATTGTTTTAGCAATTGCACTAGTACTTGCAAATATACTAATCACCGCGGCATACCCTAAAAAAAGTGAAAGAGGATTTGTTGAACCATTCAATAATGATGAAGTAATACACCCAGAAGTGGTTGATAATATTACTCAAATAAAAGAAAACAACATGATAATTCAAGGCTCTTTACAAGCAACAAACAAAAAAGTAGAAATGATAAACGAAAGACTTGCAACTTTGGAAAAAGTAATAATCACAATGGTTGAAAAAAAGATTGATGAAAAGAACTAA
>CAZSDT010000010.1:5806-16851 GCA_964605745.1 uncultured archaeon
TTTTTTTGAAAAAAACTTTTTTAATAAACTAAAAACAATAAAATCACAAATAACCGCACCAAATCCAGCCAGCAAAATTGACAGAAGAATATTTTCAAATTTTGTATTAATAAAAAATGCAGCAGCAAAAGGAGTTAGTACACCAAGAGGAGTCAAAAAACCAATTACAAAAAATGACAAGTAATTATTATTGCCAAAACTTTGAATCAACAAAATCACTCTCGCATCAAAAGAAATTATTATTGAAAGAATAATTAATGCAAGCATTACTAATAGAGTGGGGTACTTTATGCGCAAGACTAAATTTTTTATATCCATAGAGTTAGAATGAAAATCCAAGTATATAATCATTTACAATTAACTATGGCAAAAATGTTACATACTACACCAAACAACCTTTATAAACAAAAAAAGAAGTATATTATAATGCTAAAAGAGAGTAAAGATTCAACAATCATTTCCATAACCAATTTATCAAAATCTTTCAAATCAAAGATTCCGGCAGAAGGGCTAAAAGCTAAAATTAAATCATTCTTTTCGCCAAAATACAAAAAAGTTAATGCAGTAGATAATATTTCTTTCTCAATAAAAAAAGGAGAACTTGTAGGATTTATTGGACCCAATGGGGCAGGAAAATCAACTACACTAAAAATGCTTTCAGGAATACTTTTTCCTGATTCTGGAGAAATAACTGTTTGCGGGCTTTCCCCACAAAAAAATAGAAAAGAACTTGCATACAAAATTGGAACAATATTTGGTCAAAAGCCACAATTGTGGTTTCACTTACCCGCAATTGATACATTTGATTTATTTTCAAAAATATATGAACTTGATAAAAGTGAATATAAAAAAAGAGTGGATTATTTAATAAAAAAATTTGAAATAAATGAAATAATTCATCAACCAGTGAGAAAACTTTCTCTTGGACAAAGAATGCGCTGCGAATTTGTACTTGCATTATTACACAAACCAGAAGTACTATTTTTGGATGAACCAACAATAGGACTTGACATAACCATCAAAAAAACCATTAGAGAACTTATAAAAAAAATAAATAGAGAAGAAGGAGTTACTGTAATACTTACAAGCCATGACATGGATGATGTTGAAACAATCTGCAACAGAGTTGTTGTAATTAATCACGGAGAAATAATTTATGATGACACACTTGATAAAATAAAAGAAAAATATATTGACAAAAAAATAATTCGAGTTGAAACAAACGAACCAATAATATTTGCTGAAAGAAATGGAATTAAAATTGTGAAAAGAAATACTTTTGAAGTTGAAGCTATTGTTGATATTACAAAAGTTAATTTCAATAAAATTACTCAAGAATTTTTAAAGAAAAATAATTTAAGCGATGTTACAATAGAAGAACCACCAATTGAAGATATAATTGAAAAAATATACAAAACAAAAAAGAAAGGAAATTCATTTTAAAGAGCTGATTTTAAATATGGGATTAATCAAATACTACCACGTTGCAAAAATTAATTTCAAAAACAGCTTTGTTTACATCCCAGATTCAATTGCAACAAGCTTGTTTATTGCATTTATTATATTTGTTTTTGCAAATATATGGAGAGTAGTATTCAATGCAAACGGGAGTGAATTAATCAACGGATTTACTTTTCCTATGATGCTTTGGTACTTGGTTATGACTGAATCAATAATAACTTCTCAAGGAAAAATAATTACACAAATTGGACAAGAAATGATTCGCGGAGATATAGCTAATTACCTAAACAAACCTTACAACTATTTAGTATACAAATATGCCTCAACCATAGGTGCTTCAACAGCAAGTTTTTTTGTAACTTTTATTTGCGCAGGAATTGTTGCACTAATAATGGTTGGTCCATTAAAAGTTGATTTAATCACAATTCCATTTATACTAATAACTGCATTTTTAGGAATAACCCTACATTTTGTAATGATGTCTACTTTAGGAATACTAGCATTGTGGCTAGAAGATGCAAGAGCACTCGACTTCTTATATCAAAAAATATTATTTGTAGCAGGAGGAATGCTTGTTCCGCTTGATGTTTTCCCACTATGGTTTTCGAGCATTTGCGTTTTGCTTCCATTCAGTTACGCAGCATATTATCCAGCAGTTCTTCTAGTAAATTTTTCTTTTGAAATATTTATTCAAACTTTATTAACTCAAATATTTTGGATAATACTTGCTTCATTGATTGCATTATTCTTTTTTAATATTCTTTCAAAAAGGGTGAGCATAAATGGAGGATAATTTTTTTACCCAAATAAAATCAAATTTACAAATGATAAAGCAATACATGTGGATAAATGCAAAAACTGCAATTGAATACAAAACTTCTTTTATAGTTCAAACAGTTACTATGTTTCTAAATGATTTACTTTGGATTACTTTCTGGTGGTTATTTTTTGCAAGATTCCCTTTAATCAACGGATGGACATATAATGACCTTCTTTTGCTTTGGGTTTTTGGAACAATTGGATTTGGATTAAGTGGAACCTTTTTTGGAAATAAATTAAATCTTCCTGAATTAATAGCAGAAGGAAAAATGGATTACTATTTAACCCTTCCAAAAAATGTTTTATTACACACTTTAATTTCAAAAGTAAATTGGTTTGCTTGCGGAGACTTAATTTTTGGGATAATAATAGGAACACTAATACTAAAACCAGAACAACTACCATTAGCATTATTCTTAATTTTATTTTCAACAACTTTATTTGTAGTAATAGGAATAATATCGGGATCAATGGCTTTCTTTATTGGAAACTCCCAAAGGATAAGCAAAACAATTCACGATTCAGTTTTATCTCTATCAATTTACCCAACTAATGTATATGAGGGAATTACAAAATTAATTTTATTCACAATAATTCCTGCAGGATTAATTACTGGAGTGCCAGTTGAATTAATGAGACACTTTGAAATGGATAAATTGATTTGGATGATTCTAATAACAATAATATTTCTTATAATTGCAATACTATTTTTCTATACAGGATTAAAAAAATATGAATCAGGAAACCAAATTTATGTTAATGCATAATAAGAAATAATAAAAAAATTAATAAGTAAAAAAGTATTACGCCAACAAAAACATTGGTTTTTATGGCAAGCAAAATATTTAATTTTGCTACGCCGGCAAATTGGTTACTTATTTGATTATAAATAAACAAAAAACTATCTTCTTCATGATATTAGAAAAATTACAAAAATTAGGAATGGCTGCTTCTTACGATTCTTGCGGAGGAGCAAAGGAAAAATCTTTTAGAGAATATAATATACCCTATGAATATCAAAATTTTATTTACAATTGCACTAATTCAAGCGAAAATGTTTTTGTGAAAAAAATGATTAATAATGGGAAAAGAAAAGAAAAAGAAAATGCACAAAACAAAAAACTTTATGAAAAAGAAGAGGTTAGTGAAGAAATAAAAAAAGAAGCTTGGAAAAAAATGTCACGCACTCTCCCAACTTCACAACAAGATTCTTTAAACAAACCAAATAAATGCCTACTTACTAAAGTTCTTCAAACAAATTCATGCATGCATGATTGTGCGTACTGTGTTAATACCACTTGCAAAGAAAAAGTATCAATTACTCCACTTGAACTTGCTAACTCTTATGAATATTTGTGGAAGAAAGGATATACAACTGGATTATTTCTAAGTTCGGCTGTAAAAAAAGATTCAATTAGAAGCACTGAAGAAATGATTGCAACTACAAAAATACTTCGAGAAAGAGGATACTCTGGTTATATTCACCTAAAAGTTTTACCTGATGCACCTGAATACTTAATAAAAGAAGCAGCACTTTATGCAAATAGAATGTCAGTAAATATTGAATCAGCAACAAACCAAGGGTTTAGTGAACTCACTAGTACTAAGGATTACAAAGAAGGAGTTTTACGAAGAATAAGTGCACTTGATAATTTAAAGAGAAAAGTAATTCGAGAAGAGAAGCACAACTCTGGATGGTTTTGTGATTCTGGAAAAGTAGAAAATGGTACTGATATGAGATTTCGTTCATTCACCACTCAATTAATTGTTGGAGCAAACAGCGAAACGGATGAAGATGTTTTGAATCGAGTAAATTCCCTTTATGAAGAAACCGAACTTTATAGAACATATTTTTCTGCTTTCTCCCCAGTAGAAGGAACTAAATTAATGAACAAAAAACCGGAGAACAAAATAAGAGAACATCGTTTGTATGAAGTAGATTGGCTGCTTAGAATTTATGGATTCAGCAAAAAATTAATTTCACAAGGATTAAATGAAGAGAAAAATTTCTCATTAACTACTAATGTAAAAGAATCAATCGCACTTATGCGAAAAGATTTATTTCCACTTGATCCAAATACTGCTTCTTATACTGAATTACTTCTTGTGCCGGGGTTTGGACCAAAAACTGCTGAACAAATAATTAAAAACAGGGAAAAGAAAAAAATAAAAGAATTTGAAGATTTGATTAAATTAGGAGTGAGAGTAAATAAAGCAAAAAGTTTTTTGAGGGTAGAAGGAAAACAACTCAACTTAATGAGTTTCTAAAAATAAAAAAAAATTAAAACTATTTTTTAATAAAAATATAATTTTTAATTTTAAACAATTTTAAAATGTGTCCAAGAAATAAAGATTTTAATAAATTTATAATAAAAAAATTCAGGCTTTTGCCTGAATCTTTAAATCATTAGCTTTGTTTGTCTGTTCCCAAGGCAAATCAGTTTTACCGAAATGTCCATAAGAACAAGTCTTGTGATAAATCGGATTCTTTAATCCAAGTTCACTAATTATTGCAGCAGGTTTAAGTGAAAAATTTTTCTTCACCAACTCTTCAATTTTTTCCTGAGGAATTTTATTTGTTCCAAAACACTCAACTAAAATATTTAATGGATCTGCATACCCAATAACATAAGATACTTGAACTTCGCATTTATCTGCTAAATCTGCAGCAACAATATTTTTTGCAACGTACCTTGCAGCATAAGCAGCACTTCTATCTACTTTACTTGGATCTTTTCCAGAGAAAGCTCCCCCCCCGTGTCTACCCATTCCACCATAAGTATCAACAATTATTTTTCTTCCAGTTACCCCTGTATCCCCAGCAGGTCCACCTAAAACAAATTTACCTGTTTTATTAATGAACACACGAGTTTTATCATCAAAATAATTTCCCAAAACTGGTTTAATTACTTTGTCTAAAATTTCTTCTCTTAATTTAGGAATATCACATTCATCATGCTGTGCAGCAATAACAACAGTATCAACTCTCTTAGGAGTATCTCCATCATATTCAACACTAACTTGACTTTTTCCATCAGGTCTCAAACCCTTAACTATATTTTCATTTCTAACTTGAGTTAATCTTTGAGCAAGTTTATGCGAAAGCATTATAGGCAAAGGCATTAATTCAGGAGTATCTTTGCATGCAAAACCAAACATCATACCCTGATCTCCAGCACCCTGTTCTTTATCCTCACTAGTTTCAGCAGTTACCCCTTGACTAATATCAGGACTCTGCGTATGGATCTTAACTAAAACAGTTGATTTATCAGAAAAACCTAAATCCGGTCTATTGTAACCAATTTCTGCAATTCTTTTTCTTGCAATAGCTTCAAAATCAACTTTGGCGTTGGTAGTAACTTCGCCCGCAACGCAACAAAATTCAGTAGTAACTAAAGTTTCAACAGCAACTCTTGAGTTCTTATCCTCTGCTAAACACGCATCCAAAATAGCATCACTAATATTATCACAAACCTTATCAGGATGACCCTCAGTTACACTCTCACTAGAAAAATATCTTTTCATTAAAAAACCCCCATTTATTTCTACCACTAATCAGCAACTCAACAGAAACCAATCAGCAACTCATTAGCTACTTTGTGATTCAAGGAGTTTAAAAACATTTTGGTCTATTATTTACTCATGAGCCAAGGAGTAAGAATAAGCCCATACTTTTCTCGCGAACAAGCAAAAATACTTGATGAATTAATTGACAAAATCGGATGCACAAGAGCAGACGTAGTAAAACAATTAGCACTAATCAAACTAACAGAAATGGGTTACTTTAACAAAAAAAAATAAACTAATTATTACAACTAATTTATTCAAAAATCACTAAAAACAATTCTTAAAAACTCTAAACTAAACAATAATAGTATGAAAAATAATTTTTTTTTACTACTAATTTTAGTAAGCACTTTAATTTTATTTTCTTCATTAGTTTCTGCAAAAAGTTATACCTTGGATAAAGCAGAACTTGAATTTGACATTCAACCAAACGGAGAAGTAAAAGTTACTGAATATATTACATTCAATTTTAATGGAAGTTTTACTTTTGCATACCGAACTCTGCCAAATGGAGATTGGAGTTACTCGGATTTTAAAATATTTGATGGTGCGCAAGAACTAAAATATGAAACAAGCTACGAAGGAAATAATACAAAATACAAATGGTATTACAATGCAGCAAACGAAATAAAAATATTCAAAATGACTTACACGATAAAGAATGCAGTTAATGCATACAATGATGTTGGAGAATTTTATTGGAAAGTTTGGCAAGAAGGATGGGATCACGAGTTAAAAGAATTAAGCGGATTTATCAAATTTCCTTCAAAAGTAAATGATGCAAACCAAATATACTCTTGGGGACACCCAGAATTAAATGGAAAAATTGCTGTACTGGATAATCAAAAACTAATTTTTCAAGCCTTCAATATACCACAAGGACAATGGGTAGAAATTCGAACAACTTTCCCTTCAAACATGCTCACAATGCTAAAACAAAATGAAAACGGACTTGAAAGAATAATTGAAGAAGAAAAAAATTACACTACCTCTTCACCAGTTTCTTCAAATCAAAGCACTTTTTCAGTTATTATAATAATTTTTATTTTTATAATAACAATTACAATAATTAAATCCAAAATACAAAAACCCATTGCAATCTTTTTAATATTTTTAATGATTATTCTTGGCCCGATGATTATAAGCGCAAGCGAAATGAATTATTCTTTAATTAATATTATTTTAATAATTTTAATTCAATTAATTTTGTTTACACTCTGCTGGCACTTTTTTGGCAGAGAACCACAAACAAATTATAACGCAATGTACGAAAGAGAAGTTCCTTACAATTATTCTCCAGCAATTGTAAAACTTTTAATGAACGCTTTAATAAAAACTCCTTCAGCTCAGGAACTTGGTTCTGAAATTTTATATCTTGCATTAAAGAAAAAATTAAGAATACAAAAAGTAGTACTTGAAGGAAAAGAAGAATTCCTCATTGAAATAATCAACAGAGATACTGCTGAATTAACAGTGAGCCAATCAATGATCTTTAATTTGATTTCAAAAATAGCTTATAGTGACCCACAATCATTCTGGGAAAAATATATAATAAAAAAGAAACGCGACCCAACTCCACACATAGCATCAATCACTGATATTAAACGATACTTAAGCCTGCATCAGGAAGAATCATACAACTGGTTCACTAAATGGCAAAAAGCAGTTAAATCTGAATACAAACAGGAAAAATTTGATGCAGAACCAAAAGGACTAATAATTTATTCAATTTTAACTCTTGCATTCACAGGAATTATTTTTATTGTATTCCCTAGTCTTTTTATTATCTCCCCAATTACTGCAATTGCATTATTTTTAATTTCACCGCAAACTATTTTATCAAGAACAGAAAAAGGCAATTTACATTATAGAAAATGGGTTAACCTAAAAAAATTCTTACACGACTTTTCTCAAATGAAAAATATGCCCCCACACTCAATAGCTTTGTGGGAAAGTTATTTAGTTTATGCAGTAGTTCTAGGGGAAGGCAAAACTGTTGAAAAAGCAATGAAATTTGTTTTCACTAACCCAAAAGACTTCAATTCATCATCATTCATAATAGCTTCAGGAGCATTTAACGCAAATACTTTTTCAGGAATCTCAACAGGATTCTCTTCAGCATTCTCTTCAGCAGTAGCTTCTTCAGGATCAAGCGGTTTCTCTGGTGGTGGCGGGGGAGGGGGAGGCGGCGGTGGCGGAGGCGGCGGAGCAGGTTAATGTTTAAAAAAAATAATTAAATCAATATTAATCAAGCAATTTAAAAAAAAATTAATAAAAAAAATAAACTTTTTTTAATAAAACAAAAGAGTTAATAACCAATTAACTACTATTATATTATGAACTTTATAAAAAGAATTTTAAAAAAAAGAAAAATAAAAAAAATTATACAAACAAAAAATGACTTAAAAAAAATTAGAACAAAAATAATGCTAAGCGGAACTTTAGCAAATCTTGGCGAAATAGATGCTGCTATTGCAAAACACGGATTATATAGTAGAGAAGCAACAAGTGCAAAAGTTAATTTAGCACTTATTTTTTTAGAAAAACAATTTAAACACACCCAATTAAAAACAAAATTAGACGCAATAACTTCTGCACTATTAAAAGCTGAAATTAGAAGAAAAGCAGTAGAAGGAATTAAACGAAGACCATTAAGTGATGAATATTATCATGAACTCCTAAATGAATTAAGAAATCAATTTTCAAATGTTGAACAATACAAACAATTTAGAACAGCATACCATTTAATTGATTCAGATATAAAAGCTGTAATGAATAGGGCGAATAATCAATTAAAAAAATGAATTAAATCTAAACTAATAAAAATAAAATTAAATAAAATACCAAATACAACAATTATTTTTTAATTAATTATTTCTTAATTAATTATTTCTTAATTAATTATTTCTTAATTAATTATTTTAAATCTTCACTAACTTTTTTTTCAACAAAATTCTTTATTTTTCCAAGCGAAGTTCGTTTGCAAACAAAAACAACATCCATTGTATCAGCAACAATTAAATCATCACAATCAATCAAAGCAATTGTCTTTTTAGAATCAGAATAAGCTAAATTTCCCTTGCTCCCAATTTCAATAATTTTAGAATTAATAGAAGAATTGCTCTGCTTAAGTATTTGGTGAATTGCTTCAAACCCACCAACATCATTCCAATAAAACTGGGCAGGAACAAAATAAACTTCATTATTTTTTTCCATTATTGCAAAATCAAAAGAAATTTTTTCCATTTTTGAATAAATCTCCTCAACATTACCACCATTTTTTAGTTCAATTAAAAAATCATACATAGCAGGAGAATATTTTTTAAATAACTCAAGAAGCACACTAACTTTGCAAACAAAAATCCCAGCATTCCACAAAAACCCTTTTTTTACATATTTTGCAGCCACATAAATAGAAGGTTTTTCTCTAAAAGACTTAACTTTTCCTTCAATTTTCTCATCAGGTTCTAAATAACCATAACAATCAGCAGCTCTATCAGGTTTTATTCCAATTGTAACAATACATCCTTTTTCTTCTGCAAGAGAAATTGCTTTCTTTATAGTGCTTTGAAATTTTTCAGCTGGAGTAATATAAGCATCTGCAGGAGTAAATACTAAAATATCATTTTCATCAAACTTAGTTGCACACAAACCAATTGCAGGAGCCGTATCACGCATTAATGGTTCTACAATAAAATTTATTTTTGGAAGAACTTCTCTTGTTTTATTTTCAATATTTTTTCCAAGAGAAATAGTTACCGAATCAACAATTGGTTGAATTCTGTCAACTGATTCTTCGATAAGGGTTTTATCTGAAAATAATTTTAACAATTGCTTTGGGTTATTTGTTCTTGAAACAGGCCACAATCTTTTACCCGAACCACCAGCAAGAATAACCCCTCTAATCATAGCTAAACTAATCAAAAAAACGATTAATAAATAAAGAGGTACAAACAAAATTAGGGTTTTTTGATATTAGAAAGTTCTTTTTGCATTAAATTAATTTGGTCTCTTAATGCAATTGCTAATTCAAAATCAAGTTTTTCGGCAGCTGCACGCATCTCAATTTCAAGTTGCTTAACCAATCTCTCTTTTTCTTTATTTGGAATGTGCTTAGTATCTTTAAGAATTAATTTTTGTTCTTCAATTGGTTTAATTATTGTAATTGGAGTAATATGGTGAGTTTTATTGTAAGCTAATTGAATTTCTCTTCTTCTATTAGTTTCATTAATTGCTTTAACCATTGAATCAGTTTTCTTATCAGCGTAAAGAATTACTTTTGAAGTTGAATTTCTTGCCGCTCTTCCAATAATTTGAATCAAACTCTTTTGGTCTCTTAAGAATCCTTCCTTATCAGCATCAAAAATTGCAACCAAACCAACTTCAGGAATATCAATTCCTTCTCTTAGTAAATTAATTCCAACTAAAACATCAAACTTCCCTTCTCTTAATTGGCGAATTATTTCAGTTCGCTCCAAAGTTTTTATTTCAGAATGCAAATACCTTGATTTTATTCCCTTTGAGGCAAAAAAATCAGCCATTTCTTCAGCTAGTTTCTTTGTCAAAGCAGTAACCAAAACTCTATTTTTGTTTTTTATTATTATATCAATTTCTTTTAACACATCTTCCATTTGATTCTTTGTTTTTCTTATTTCAACAATAGGATCAACTAAACCAGTTGGTCTAATTATTTGTTCAACAAAATTCTTTGAATTAGCTCTTTCGTATTTATCAGGAGTTGCACTTACAAAAATAACATTTTGTTTGTTCAAATAATTTGATTCAAATTCATTAAATTTAAGTGGCCTATTATCCAAAGCACTTAAAAGTCTAAAACCATAATCAATTAAAGTTTGCTTTCTCTGTCTATCTCCTTTATACATTCCATTTAACTGAGGAATTGATTGGTGAGATTCATCAATAACAATCAAAAAATCTTTTCCAAAATAATCAAGCAAACAATAAGGAGGCTCACCTTCTTTTCTTCCGTCAAAGTGCCGAGAATAATTTTCAATTCCTTTACAAAAACCAAGGGTTTTCATTAATTCTAAATCATAATTTGTTCTCTGCTTCAACCTGTGAGCTTCAATCATCCCAAGTTTTGGCAAACGTTCTTCTAATTCTTTTTTAATTGACTCCATTGCTTTTAGTGTTTCACTTTCAGGAACAACAAAGTGCCGAGCAGGAAATAAATGATA
>CAZSDT010000011.1:0-15576 GCA_964605745.1 uncultured archaeon
AGTGAAAAGAAATTAACTAAAGCGCAGGAAAAGGAATTGCAAAAAAATCAAGAACTTGAGGGGGCTAAAGAAATTAATAAGGATGAAGCAGCGGATGTATTTTCTTCAAAGAGTACGGATTTTTTGGGAATAATGCGACTTCTAAAAGATCAATTCCACATTGGAAAAAAGGATTCAGTTCAATCACTGGTTTTTGTTAATAGAATAAAAAAAGCGGATCTACTCAACCAAATGCTTGCAAAAACTTTTTCAGAAAGTGTATCCCATTCATACCATTCAAAATCAGATAATTACTCCCAGAAGAATTACTTTAATGATTTGAAAAAAGATTTCTCGGAAGGAAAATTTAATGTTTTAATTTCAGTTGGAACTTTAGGAGAAGGAATTGATTTTCCTTATGCTTCTCACGGAATAATTGCTTCCCCCATTTACAACCCTACTTCTTTTGTTCAAAAAGTAGGTAGACTTTTGCGTTCCTATAAAGACCACAAAAAAGCAGTTATCTATTACTATGTTCCTTCTGAATTGATTTCAAGATTATTAACTGATGAAAGAATTGAACCGAATTATTTCAAATCCGTAATAAAAATTGCTGATCAAAATAGTGACTTGTATTTTGTTGATAGAGAATCCCTTCACGAAGAAAGAGGAACATTATCTGAACTATTAATCCAAGGTTCGGCTTATGATAGAAATGAGGATGTAAAGCGAATAAAGGTGCCTCACGATTTGGACTCAATTATGCGTTTTTTTAAGAGAATTTACCCAGAGAATGTAAAAGCGTGGAAAAAGTTTTATGAAGACCAAATTGAGGACCAAGAGAAAGAAATTAAAAAATTAAAGAAAAATATTAATGATGTTGAAGCGATTGAAAAAATTAGAAAAGAACACCCAATTGATTTTGAACCTTTAAGAGAAGAAATTTCTAAGAGCAACAAACTTATGTATAATTGCGCTTCTAACTTAGAATCAAATCTTAGAAACATTCACATAATTCAAAAAAAGTTCATGGGCAAAAACTTCACTACTCTTGCTGCAACTAAAACTTTTGTAAAAGAAGCACTAAAACAAAACATTGTTACTAAAATAAAATTCGGTCACGAACTTGAAGAAATTGAAAAAGAAAAATCCGTTCTTTCTCTTTCTGAACAAGAAATGCTCAAAAACGCAGTTAGTGCTGAATTGAATGATTTTTGTTCTAAATCAAAGAACTTGGAAAAATGTTTGACAACAATAGTTTCAGCTAAAGCTTTAATTGATAAAACCAACAAGGAACTTAAAGGCAAAGAACAGGAAAAGGAAAGAATTAATGCAATGACTAGAATTGCTAAAACTTACTTTGACCTTCAATCCCTTTTCCTTGATGAACTAGATCTTGGCGAATTAACAAAAACCAAATCAACTAACGAAAGTAAATTCTTTATAACAATTGGTAAAGATATTTTCTTAACAAAGAGTTTAGATAGAAAATTCTCTTACCCTGAAGATTTTGGTTTAAGCAGATGGAGAGAAGAAAAGGAAGAGCCAAAAGTAATAATTCAACTCTCTCCTATTGAAAAGTTCTGCAAGCAATTAATGTGGGATTTAAGAGAACAGGAAAAAGAAACTGGGGTTTATGCAGTAAGCGATTGGGGCGAATTAAAAGAAAAAGTTAGTGCAGAAGTAAAAATCACTCCGCCAAAAGACGAAGATGTTTTAGTTGAACTTGAAAAACATAAATTTGAAGAAGAATTCTCCTTTGAAAGATTATTCTTTATTACAGAAGCGATAAAGAGAAAAAAATAAATCTTTTACCTTCCACCTATTAGCTTTTTATTTAACACAGGAGTGTTATTCTCATATGCCACATAGTATTTCAAGAAGAATACAATTTTTAGTCAAAAGACCAACTAGATTTAAAGAACATGAAGGAAAATTAAAACCCCATTCTAAAACTTTAGGGGAAAAAAAACACTCTTTTGAAACTATTGACTTTAAACATTTAAAAGGAAGATTTCCTTGGGCTAAAGAAAGAAGAGTCCTTAAAATGAAAAATTTTACTCTTACTCAATATGTAGATGGAAGCAGACTTTACACTTTCAAAAATGGAGGATATATGATTATGACTCCTCAAGGAGTAGCTTTACACAAATCTGATCCGCAAGCAATTAAACGTTATTTGAAAGGAGATAAAATTTATTTAAGATCAGGAGGAAATGCAGATATTTATCTTTCCACAGTAAACAAAATGCCGATTGTACTAAAAGAATTTCGTTCAGGCGTATCAGCTGATGCACAAATGAGACACGCCAGAGAAGCAAAACAAAAATTAGATAGTATTGGTGAACGCCACACAGCTCCAACCTATTATGGAATGGCTGCAATGAGTGCTGAAAAAAAAAGAAATATTAGAGAGATAGGGGCAATGGAATTTATTAATGCAAAAAATGTTACAGATATTTTAGACCAATTAAGAACAAAGGGCGATTCTCAAAGTATGAAAAGTATTAACAGGCTTTTGAATGATTACAAAGGATTTAAAAAAACTCTTGTGAAAAATAAAGTTCCACTAACTGATTTTGATACTGCAAATGTTTTAGCAAAATTTGATGATAAAAAGAAAAGATACATTTTTACTCTAATTGATCAATAATTATTTTTATGTTTCGATTCATGTTAGCTCCAATTGAGGATTATTCTGATTCAGCATTAAGAGCTCTTTGCTTTGCTCACGGAGCAGATTTAACATTTACCCAAATGGCCAGAGTGGAAGGGATTGTAAGAAGAAACAAACCCACTTTAGCAAAATCTCTTTGCTGTGATTCTACTCCAGTACAAATTCAATTACTTGCATCGAACGAAGAGCAATTGGAAAAGTACTTAGCAGGATTCAAACCGCATGAAGGATTCATGGGTTTTAATTTGAATATGAGTTGCCCTAGTTTAGATATAATGAAAGCTGGGAGAGGCGCAGGAATGGTTAAGCGTTTGACTCGAGCGCAAAGTTTGGTTAATATTATTAAAAAACACAATTACCCTGTTTCAATTAAATTAAGATTGGGAATGAATGCGAGTGAACAAAATTACAAAGTGTACCTAAGATTAATCGAAGGAACTAATGCTGATTTTTACATAGTTCACGCAAAACATGGGATGCAAAGAAGTGATGAACCCGCACAACCAAGTTCTATTTACACTGAGTGTGTAGAAGTTGCTAAAAAGAATGGAAAGGAAATTATTGCAAATGGGGATTTGAATTCTTCTGCTAAAGTTAAGGAAGTACAAAAACTTGGTGTGAGTGGAGTAATGATTGCAAGAGGAGCTTTAAGAAATCCCGCAATTTTTGATGTTTTAAAAAATGAACTAAATTTTAATTCCCCAAACAAAAAACTCCCTTCAATTAAAGAACTAAGAAAAGAATATTTTGATTTGACTAACAAATTCTCTTCTCCAACAAAATATAAAGACAATTTACTAAAATGGATGAAAAGCGAAAACTAATTTAAATTTACACAAAATAATTCTTTTTTTCAAGACAACCAAATAACTTTTATACCCCAACTAAACATTATTTTCTCTATTCAAAAATGGATTTTGATTAAAATGGAAAAAAACTTTTTAGAACTTGATAGTAAATTAAAGGATTTACTTAAAGACAAAATTGTTGTTGTAACTGGAGCAGGTTCTGGTTTGGGTAAAGCAATTGCTTTAGGATTACCTTATTCTGGAGCAAAGGTAGGAGTACTTGATTTGAATTCAAAAGCAGTTGAAGAAGTAACTACCCAAATTAATTCAGAATTCAAAAATTCTGCATTCCCAATGGTTGCAAGTGTTACTGATGAAGTACAATTGGAAAAAGTTTATAGTGAGATTGCACAAGCAAAAGGTTTTGGCAAAGTTGATAGTTTAATTAATTGTGCAGGAATTGCAAAACTAAATAGCATTGATGCATTAACTCCAAAAGATATTAAATTAGCTAATGACGTTAATTTGAATGGATATTTCTTAAACGCTCATTTTGCTTCAAAGCAAATGATTGAAAAAAAAGAAGGAAGTATACTTAACATTTCCTCTGCTTCAGCAAGATTTGCTTCCCCGAATTCCTCTCTTTATGGAGTAGCTAAGGAGGCTCAATGCGCAATGGTTCGTTCATGGGCAATTGATCTTGGAAAACATAATATTAGAGTTAATGCTCTTTTGTGTGGAGATTTGTTTGGAAGTCCAAAATTAGGAATTGATTCAGCTATTTGGAACCAAACGTATTTTGAAAAAAAAGCAATAGATAAAAGGTTAGTTAAAGCAGATGATGAAAGATTAAACCAAACTCCACTAAACCCAAAAATCAGAGAACTAGTGATAGGGCACTATGTTGAACGAACCACTCTGCAAAAAGAAATCACATACAATGATGCAGTAAGCATGATTATTATGATAAATTCACATTTTTATTCAAAAATAAGTGGCGAATCCATTGCAATTACTGCAGGAAATCCTCGAGCTTTCTCAAAATAAAAAGTTCTAAAAAGGAATAAAATCAATTCAAACCTCTTTTTCTTTTAACTTTTTTATTTATTCTTTTTACATTTAACAAAAATCTAAAATTCATTCTAAATCAAAAAAAATATTGAGAAGTGGAACTACTAGGGTTGAAGGGGTGTTTCTTCCACTATTTATTTTTAATAATTCAGCTATAACTAACGAACAAAAACACTTTCTTCCACTAAAAGAGAAAAAGTAAATTAGATCAAATATAGAACAAAAAAAATAAAATAAAAAAAATTAAAAAAAGAAAAGGGTTCATTTAAAGCCCCAACCGGAATGCTTTTCGGCAAAAATTCATCCCGCCCGCTTTAAACGAACCAAACTTTGTTTTTTGAGCGTTTAACATTTTGTTAACTTTAACTAATAACTAAAGCCAATAAAAGTATGGCTTTACTTATACACGGTTATTCTGTCGTTTGTTTCTCTTACCCAGTTAGCTAAAGTATTGTTTTCCAATATTTCAGCCATTACCTTATCCAGGTAAAAATTGTTGCTTTTTTCTCTAACAACACTTTCTTCGCCTTTAACATATTTTGACCAATTCATAGTAATCAATAAACTAATGACACTAACTATATTTAAATGAGTAGCTTTAAAAAGATTACTAGCTATATATTGTATATCTTTGAGTATTTTGGCGATTTGAATGGTTAAATTAACAGAAAAATTAAATCCGCTTGAAAAAGCGATGTCACTTATAGGCAAAAAACACGATCTTTTGATTTTGGATTGCTTGTACATTCACAATAAAAGAGCTGGATTTAATCAAATTTTAAAAGATGTTAAAGCAAGTAATCCAAGAATTCTTTCACTCAGATTAAAAGAATTTGAAGCAAATAAATTGGTTACGAAAAATTTAATTCTTGGAACACCCATGAAAACAGAGTACGTACTCACTCCAAAAGCTGAAGAACTCGTTGAAATAATCGAAAAACTAAAGCAATGGGCTTCAAAGTAACTTTTGTTATGTTGCAATCTAAACGCAGAGTGTATTTATTATAACACTAAAATTAAATCAATCCTTATTAACAAAACTTTCACAATTAAATAATGGATAATTTTTTAAAATTAGAAACAGAGAAACTTATTTTAAGGGACATAGGCAAAGGGGACGAAACTGCTATCACCAAGTATGCTAACTCTCTTAATATAAGTCAATTCACTCAACTCATCCCTTACCCTTATACTAAAGAAGATGCGAATTGGTTTGTGAATCACTGTATTATTGAACAACAAAAAACTCCACGAACATCATACGAACTTGCAATTACTCTAAAGCCAAACGATGAACTAATTGGAGTAATGGGTTTAACCAGAATTGATTTATTTAGCGAAGTAGGTACAATTGGTTATTGGCTTGCAGAAGATTTTTGGCGCCAAGGAATAACTACACAAGCGGCAAAAAAAATAATAGAGTTTGGGTTTAATGAATTAAAATTGAGAAGAATAAATATTCAAGCATACACACTTAACTTACCTTCAAACAATTTAATTAAAAAACTCGGATTTACTTTTGAAGGAATTGAAAGAATGGGACATAGAGTCAAAGCCACAGGAAAAATATTTGACTCAAACAGATATGGAATGCTTAAGGAAGAATGGCTCAAATTAAGTAAGAACTACTAAAACCCAATCAAGAATACTTTGTTTCCAAAAGAAATAGAGTATTTCTTAGTTCTTTTTTTAATTAATCAATTTTTTCCAAAATTAAAGATAAAGTTTATTTACTAGTTCAACCCCCAAACTGAATACTAATTTATTTTGGTGGAAACAAAAATGGAGAAAATTAATTTTAAACAATATGCCCTTTATTTACTTCGCTGGCAATTAAGCACCCCTATACTTGCAGTGGTAATTTATTTGCTTTCAAGTTATGACATTTTAATAGCAACAATAATCGCCAATTTGATTGGAGGATTAATTTTTTACTGGGTGGATAAATTCATATTTCACAAAAAAACCGTGAAATAAAAACATTTTTTATTTAAGCAAAGAAAGGTTTATTTACTCCTTTTGCGTTATTTACTCATGCGATTTTCAAAAAATTTTAAAGATAAAGATTATTTTTCTCAAAAAAATGATCTTTCTCCGCGAGCAGCAATTTTCTTCGTGATTGAAGAAAGCTTTTTATTATTCTTAATTGCACTTCAATTAAATATTTTTTTAGGAATCAACATAATAAAAGGACAAGCATTATTCTTCCAAACACAACCTCTTTTGCAAAACTATTTATGGTTTTTTGGCTCAATTATTTTTTTCTTAATAGGGTATTTTATTATTGCAGTAAGGGACAAAAATGTTTGGTTAATACACCACAATTTCTCAAGATTGCTTTTTGGAACAATTAAATTAAAAATCACAATGACTTCTATGAAAGTTTTTGTATTTGTTTTTAGTGAATTTATTTTTGCAATTCTGATTGCATTAAGCATTTTTATTTATGTAGATCCAGAGGTAAATTTAGTCCCTTACCCTTACAATTATATTTCTTTTGCATTTTTGCTCATAATTGCATTTATTCTTTTTTCGCACAGCAAGGAATTTAGAACAAGGGTTTATGGGCCTACTCCAATTCAAAAAAGATTTCACTTAGGAAAAAATGAAATTAAAAGAACTACTCACACTAAATCAGGTTATATTAGGTTCAGCGAAAAAAAGAAAAAAATTTAATTAACCCAAAAAATTTTGGGCAACTAGCTTTTTTGTTTGGTGATTTTGCTTGGCTTTTTTAAAAACTGTTTCATTTTGGCAAGTAATAATTTATAGTATTGGAGTAATAGTAGGAACTGGAATTTATACTCTCATTGGAATAGGAGCAGGAATTAGCGGAAATCTTTTATGGCTTTCTTTTATTATTGCAGGAATTATAGCTTCTCTAACTGCCCTTTCTTATGCTAAATTATCTTCTTTATTTACAAAAGAAAGTGCAGAGAGTTTTTATGCACAAAGAGCTTTTGGGAGCAAAAAAATTTCTTTTCTTGTAGGGTATTTGACCTTAATTATATGGATTTTTTCCGGAGCAACAGTTGCTTGGGGGCTTGTAGCTTATGCAAAAGCAATTACCCCAATTGATCCACTTTTTATTGCAATATTCACAATCATCATTCTTTCAATAGTGAATTTTTTAGGGATTCAAAAGAGTATATTAGTAAATAACTTCTTAACAATACTCACTGTTTTTGGATTACTTTTATTAATTATCTTTGGTCTCCCTTTCCTTGGACAAGCTAATTTTTTAGAAGGAATAAATGGAACAAACTTAATAGAAAACTCTTTTTCCTTAAGCAATAGTATTTTCTCAGCAGCTGCTTTAGTTTTTTTCGCATTTTTAGGATTTGAAGGAATAGTAAATATTTCAGAGGAAACAAAAAACCCTAAAGAAAATATCCCAAAAGCAATTATTCTTTCTCTTTTTTTTGTAACCATTCTTTATGTTCTAATTTCAATGATTGCAGTTAGTGTAGTACCCCCAACTGAATTATACAATGCAACTCTCTCAACTTCAACAAGCGAAGGCCCACTTGCTTTAGTTGCTGAAAAAGTTCTTTTCCCCGGAGCAGGACTAATACTAACCCTAATTGCTTTTTGTGCAATTGGGAGCACCTTAATTGTTATTTTGAATGTTGCAAGCAGAATAGTTTATGGTTTAAGCAAACAAAATTTAGCCCCAAAAATGTTTGAATACCTTAACCCAAAAACAAATACCCCTTCAGTAGCAATTCTTTTAACAACTATTCTTACTTGCCTTTTTGCTCTAGTTGGAAATATTGAACTCCTTGGTTCGTTATGTACAATGGGAATATTTTTATTATTCACAATAATTAACATTTCAGTTATATTAATTCAAAAAGAATTTACTCCATTTGGATTCAATAAACCGTTAATAAATAGAAAAACCATTCTCCCTCTTCTTGGAGCAGGCTTTTGCTTCTTAATGCTCCTAACCCAATATTGGAGAACAACAATTATTTTTGGAGTAGAACTTCCCTTAAATGCATTATTAGTAATAGCTTTACTAATTGGAAGAATATTATACTTTTTAATTATTGATAGAAAATGAAAATTACTCCGGCAAAAAGGTTGCAAATTGTTTTTAAAATGTTAAAAACCAACTTCTAGATGAATACAAATAATAAATCAGAGATTCTAGAATTACTATTTAATACATTTAAAACAGAATCAAAAATTTACATTTATCAAATTGAACCAATAACCCAAAGCATTATTTTTAGTTTAAAAAATGAAAAATCCTTAAAATGCAAAGAAATTGCAGAAAAATTAAACGTTTCATTAAGAACTATTTACCATTACCAAAATAAAACGCGCCCAATCTCAACTAAAAATCTTTTTACATTAATCAACTTATTAGATAAAAATATCAACCAATTTAACCTTACAGAAAAAGACCATTTATTCATAGCTAGTGATTCAGGAAGCAAAAAAAGAATTTCTAAAATACCTTTAATTATTACACCTGATTTACTCTATATTACAGGTTATCTTTTTGGCGACGGGTGTTTACATACCAAAAATTGGACCATTTCATTTGTAGATGAATATAGAGAACAAATTGAAAAAATTGATGAATTAATTAAAAATATCTTTAAAGTAAATACTAAAATAATTCCAAAAAAAGGCAAATGCGAATTTGAGATTTACTCAAAAGCTTTATTTAAATTTTTTAACAAGATTTTTGACATGCCAATAGGAACCAAGAAAGGACAACTACACATACCAAAAATTTTAGATACCCTACCTAATGAGTACAAACTATCCTTCTTAAGCGGCCTCTTTGATGCGGACGCAGGCACGTTAAGAATTGAAGAATACTCCTCAATACCAAAATGGTTTCTAAAAAGTCCAAATATAGAATTTGTCCAAGCAGATTGTGAATTTGTTTGCGAAGTAAAGAATTTGTGCAAAAGTTTAGATTTGTATACCGTTGGACCCTACTTTAATCGAACAAATGGAGGGCACAGATTATTTTTTAATGGAAGAAACAGCCTAAATAAATGTCAAAAAATTAATTTTTTTAGACACCCAATCAAACAAAAAAGATTAGCTTTGATTTGTGAGCAATTAAAGCTCCGTCCGGGATTCGAACCCGAGACCTCGCATTTACCAAACACGTGCGCTACCACTGCGCCAACGGAGCAATTAAAAGAATTAGTTAAGGGCAAGAATTAAAAAATAGACTTCCCTTTTTTTAGGCGAACTCTATTACATCCCCGTTTCTAATTATTCCAGCGCTACCTCGCGTGAAAATCGTTCCGCTTTCGCCTTCATTAATAGAATCAGAACTAACAAAACTTTTCTTAATATCAGATATTCTTAAACTATTTTTTCCAACTTGCGCACTCATTCTTTTGGTCAATTTTCCGCATCTTACAATACCAGAAATCATTGTTTCTGCACCGCCTGAATATACTCCAGTTACTTCAAATTGAGCGTAGGAATTACTTACAGGAGCAGCAGGTTTTTCTTCCATTCCTAATTTTTGTCTTGCATTTGCAGAGAATCTAGGCACATACCCATCAGTCATTTTTTTCCCAGCAACATCAAGTTCGTCACCACTTTCTTTTGAATCACTAGAATCATTTTCTTTATTGAACAAGACTTTTCCAAAAGGCGATTTTGATCCAACACCTGGTTTTTTTTCAATTGATTCTACCCCTAATTCTGGTTCGTAATCAAATGGTTCGCTTGGTTGTTGTTCTGTTATTTCTTTAACTTCTTTGTTAAAATCAGATTTATCTTTTTCATATTCTTTTCTTATTTTATCAAATGGACTTTCTTCATTTTGAGGAATAGAAAATTTTATTTTTTTAGAATCCTTTGTTTTTTTCATTGCGTGAATTGGCACGCAAACACCTAATTCAATCTTAGGTTTAGCTGGTTTTAAAACCACTTTTTCTTCAGTTTTCTTTTCTCTTACAAATCCAATTTTTTTCATCATTGATTCCAAAAAATCCATTATCTTTGCCCCTTTTGTAATGGTAATAATAAGGAAAGAAAAGAATAAAAAGAAGATTTTAGGGGATTTTAAAAAGAAAACTAACTAATTCACCAAGTTATAATTCACCAAGTCACTTTTGCTCTTATTTTTTCCAAATCAGTTAAAGATAGAGTTTCTTGTTCTCCACTTAAAATATTTTTAATAGTAATTGTATTTGATTTGATTTCATTTTCCCCAATTATTCCAACAAATTTATATCCTTTCTTTTGAGCAAATTCAATATTTTTTGATAAGTTTCTTGAATTCAAATCCACTTCAACAGATACATTTTCCTTTCTCAATTTATCAGCAATTTTGAATAATTCAGTGCTTTTAGTATTAATCCCAAAAAGGAATAATCCGCTACTTCCAACCACAAATCCATTTTCTTTCAAGTAATCAAATATTCTGCTTACTCCTAATCCAACCCCAACAGCAGGAGTAGCTTGTCCACCGTAAGTAGAAACTAATTTGTCAAATCTTCCGCCACCGCCAACACTTGGCCCATTATCCAATTTTATTTCAAACACAATTCCTATGTAATATTCAAATCCTCGTGCTAATCTAGCATCAAATTTCACAAAATCCAATTTATTTTCTTTTAATAAATTAGTAAATTCCTTAATTTCTTTTACTCCAAGAGAATCAATTCCAACTATTTTTTCAATTTCAATTAAAGAGTTTTTCTCAATCAAATCAACTACTTCTGATTTGATTCCTTTTTCTTCAAGCATTACTTTAATTTCTTTTTTATCCAATTTATCCATTTTGTCAAGTATTCTCATTGCTTCAATTTCTTTTCCGGGAGCATATTTACTAAGTACTTCTCCAAGGAGTTTTCTAGAATTAAATATTACTTTCGGTTTTAGTTTTAAAGAATCAAAGCAATTTCTAATTACTTGCATTACTTCTATTTCTGCTTCAAGTCCAGCTACACCCAAAATATCAATATCCGCTTGTGTAAATGCGCGGTATCTTTTTGCCTGTGGTCTATCATAGCGATAAACTTCTCCGATTTGGTATCGCTTAAATGGCATTTTTAATTGAGTAGTTGCAGCTACTCTTGCTAAAGATGCAGTGAATTCGAAACGAAGGGCAAGTTCTCTTTCGCTCTTATCTTTAAAATAATAAATTTCTTCTTTAATTGCTTCGCCAGCAGCACCCTTTACTTTGAACAAATCAAAATTTTCCACAGCAGGAGTGTAAAAAGGATAATACCCAAATGAAGCAAAAGTTTTTCTAAAATTTCCTTCAACAAATTCTTGAATCATTGCGTCAGAACCAACTAAATCCCGCATCCCTCGAACTGGTTGAAAATTTTGTTCACTCATAAAATCACACAATAAGTACTAAAGGCCGGCGCCGAGAATCGAACTCGGGTCTCAAGGACCACAACCTTGCAATCTAACCACTGATCTATGCCAGCCATATTATTTATATTTCTCTCCCCAAACTTTCAGCTTGTTAATATTTTTAGGTTGCCTTGTGTTTATTAATTTTTTGTAGAGCCTAAAATTTGCATAACCATACAACACAACAGTATATTTTGGGCAAGGATTCTTCACAGTAATTTTTGAACCACAATATAACTTAGGATTAAATCCAAGCATAACTAAAATTTCATTTAAATCTTCAGCAAGTATTTTAGAAATTGTAGTAAAACTAATTACAGGGTAATAAAACTTATTTGAACCTTGTGATCTAAAATAAATATTCCCATCTGTATCAAATAATCCCCTCAATAACGAACAAAGAATTTCTTTATTATTAACTTTTAATATATTAGGAACTCCAATTGTTTTCTTAGGCGCAGTTGGTAAACCCAATACTTTCGTTTTGAACTCCCATAATGCTTTTGAGTAAATTTCAAACCCAACTGTTGAATCATATTCACTTATGTTCAACTCAATATTATACAATTGTTTAAACATTGGTTTTACATAATTTTCATAATATTCTTTTTCATCATTTTTATTCCCTTTTAACCTAGATTCAAATTTTTTATTAGAAATATACCCATCCCCGATAGTTAATCCAATTTCTTCAGCAAGCAAAGGAGTTATTTCTTTTGGTAAAATTACTCCTTTTGAATTATCGCGCCCTGAAAAAGTTACAATAGAATTATCTAAATCCAAAGAACAAGAAGAATAAGTAATTTCGATTTGTTTTGTTTGAATTTTCTCTTTGCCAAAACTATTTTTTGACATCAAGACCATATTATAGTCCCAAATTATTTCTTTAGCATTATAACTTGAAAGTACCTTTTCTTGTTCAATACCCAAAACAGCACAAATCTTTTCAAAATCTATCTTTGACAATCTTGTTTTTTCTTTCCAATAACTTTGAAAAGTATTATTATTTATATCAAAAACTTGCCCAACCTTCATCCAGCTTTTATTAGTCAATTCTTTCGCTTTTGCAATAAATTCTTTTTGTTTTCCGACTACAAATTGAATTCTTTCTTGTTCCATAAAGAAACTGCTTATTTTTTTACTTAAAAACGCTTCGCAAGAAGATTGCCGAAGTAAACCAAATAGATAACTTAAAGAAAACTTAAAATCAGTGCTAACGCTAAAATCCTTTAATTTAGAATATGTGAATATACTCACTTTTTGCGTTCATAATTAATTATTATCTTCCTTTCTTTTTAAACCTAACTAATGTCCAACAAAAGATGTTTTGTTGTCTTCTACGAGAATCCAACAATTCGGGTTTATTGTCTTTTGTAAGAATTAAGAAATAAAATTTATTATCTTTTGTGAGAATCTAAAAAAAATATACTAACACAAAAATACTTAGCAAAAATATTTTTTAAAAATTAAATTATTAATTAAAAAAATTATTTTATGAACAAGTGTGAGGGCAATTTCCCGCAACGCCATTTGGTTCTCCAGCAGTACAAGTAAAAGCACCAATATTTTCTAAAGTTGGACAAATTGAATTAATTGTAATTGTTCCACCGGCACCATATTCATTTTTTCCATTTGAAAAACACGCACCAGTTTGAGTATTTGCCCCACTAATTATTATTGTTCCACCATTTCCACCCATATACCCACTCCCACCATTTGTGGTAATTGCCCCACCTACAATTGAATTAGAAATAGTTACGGCTCCACCTTGTTGATCACCATATTCTTCGCCACCATTTGCAGTTATTGAAGAAATAACATTAGAATCTAATAAAGTTATTATACCACCACGCGAATATTCAAACGAACACTTCGCCCCACCATTACTTATTATTGATGCAACAGTTGATTTATTTAAATCAACACTTCCTCCAAGACCACCAACACCATAACTATTTTGACACTCCCCTGCACTTACATTTATTTGTCCAGCAGTCGAATTAGTAAGACTTATTTCCCCGCCTTCTGCACTTATTTCCACCCCAATTCCACCAGTAGCAGTTAATTGACTAACTAAAGAATTTGTTAAAGTAATGACTCCCCCAGCTCCACCTTGATAGTTCCCATTTCCACCAGAAGAAGTTATTGAAATTAAATTTGAATCTATTATTATTACATTAGCGCCAAACATTGCATGTCCTCGAAGATTTCCCCCATCAGCATTTATTGTAGAAATATTTGATCCATTAATTGTGATAGTACCAACAGATGAGTAACTATTATACCCATTTGCTATTATACTATTCAAATCCGAATCAGTAATTGTTATATTTCCTATAGAACCTCCAACCAAATATTCAAAATAATCTTGTCCACCGGAAGTTATCAAAGAAGTTAAAGTAGAATTAGTAATTACAACATTACCTCCATCCCCCCCTTCACCATATTGACGCAAATTAATTCCGCCCGTAGTATCCACTGCTGTTAAATTAGAATTAATAATATTTAATGCCCCGCCATTTCCTCCGCCCCCATATTCATAGGATCCTTCCACCATAGTCGACATTCCACCGATTGTAGATACTTGTCCAGAAATATTTGTATCTAAAATAAAAATTGTTCCACCTTCGCCACCAGTTTCAATACCATCTGAACCTTTAGAATAAACTCCCCCAAGAATATTTATACTTTCTAAATAAAGATTACTATATCCATTTTCCCCAATTATTTGTCCAGAAGCATTAACATCCCCATTCAGAGTACAATAGTTTCCATTAATGTTTACATCATCTGTTTCAATTATTAAATCACAAGTTAGATTTGTAGTTAAAATATAATTCCCTGCTGAACTTATTGTTGCAGGACAACTAGAAATTTCTGTATAACCAATTGGAGTTGAAATGGCCCCACACAAACTAACAGGCAAATCAGAAATTGGTTCAACTACAGTATCAGGATTACTTGGTGTTGAGTTAGTTACACATTGTGCATTAATTGTTCTGTACTCAGTTTGTGTTATCCCTGTGGCAGTAGTGTAAACTATTTTGAATTCGCATTTAACTTTTTTTTGTCCGCTCTCACAAGGACAACTAGAATTCAAAGAACTTAAACTAAAAACTTTTGAATCCAATCCCACTATTTGTTCAGAAAAATCATTATCCACCCCACCAACACTAATTCTATTAAGAGTAATAGCATCACTAGAATTATTACTTAATCTAATTAATGAATCCCCTTGCGCATCAATCACCGACTCAACAACACTAATACCACCGCTAACAACAGAAAACTTATCACCCGATTCATTAATTTGCTGACTAGGAGAAGAAACAGTAGAAGCAACCAAACCAACAATAACTAAAGAAATAACAACAACAACCGCCAAAATAACTAAGTACTCAATTGTACCTTGAGCTGAATTCGCACTAGTTTTTCTTAATTTACTAAAAAAATGCATATCATAAATAACACTTTTCAACTTAAAAATACTTTGCTTTTAATAAAAAATCAAAACAAAAACATTCATTAAAAAGATTATTTTTCATTAAATCAATTAATGCCCTTATAGTATAGTGGATTAGTATACTAGCTTGCGGTCGGACCCTTTCTTTTTATAAAAAAGAAAGTGTTACGTTATCCCAAAGAAAAAACTTTGACGATGAATGGCAATTAGCTGGAGACTTGGGTTCGATTCCCAGTGAGGGCAAT
>CAZSDT010000012.1:0-15288 GCA_964605745.1 uncultured archaeon
TTAAGAAAACTTCTTGTGTTGGAGAAACCGTACTTACTGAAGATGAAAGTGGAAATATTATTCCTTGTGTTACACACCTTAATGATGTTGATGGGTGCATTTTAGAAAAAAGAGAATTAGGGACAATTGTTTCTGCGAGTGATAATTATATTGCTGGCGGAAAATATAATTTGGTTTACAAACAAAACCCGGTTGATTTTGTAGGCGGAGACGGAAATATTTATTTCTTAATTAAAAGCAATGGAAAACATGAATACATAAAATTTAATTCAACTAATTTAGAAATAAATGAAAAATTACAAGTTTATAGCGAAAGCGATTATTCATTCTTAACAATCCCAAAAGTATTCCGCTCAATACCATCAGGAAACCTATTCTGGATAATACTAGAAAGCCCACTAACAAATGTTAAAACTGAGAGATCTAATGAAACTTTATTTACAGCAGCTTATTCGTTTTGTGTAAATACCCCATTTTATGAAAGGGCTGGTGGGGGGACATCTTATTATACCTATCCTGGTTGTGAGAGTTCAAGATATTATTATGACTACGGCTCAATAATATTTGGAAAAAAATATACTGGTGAAATAAATAATAATATTAAAGCAAAAGCATTTTGTTATTATGAGAATTATGAAGGGTGTAAGGATGGTATATCAAGCGCAAAATTAAGGGGTTCTAACTTTGAGTCCTCAGCAATGACCTATGCTGATGACGGATTTGGTAATTTAGTGGTTCGTTCTAATACAAATATTAGAGAATATTCAATAGATTCTAATGATGTTGACTTTCCAAGTGCGATTAGATAAAATATTTTTTATTTTGGTTTTAACAAAAGCTAAAACCAATCCTTAAATACACTTTGCCCCTATTACTTAGTAGTGTTTGAAATGAATAACAAGATTTTTTTATTATTAGTTCTTTTAGTTTCTTTAGCGTTACTAATTACTCCGGTCTTTGCGATAGATAGAAATAATGATTCGAATTCTAATGATGATGAGTTTGATTCTAATGAAGATATTTTAGTTGGTGGAGATAGGGACTCTCATGGATGTATTCCTTCTGCTGGTTATTCTTGGTGTGAAGAAAAACAAAAATGTTTAAGAGTTTGGGAAGAAGATTGCGATACAAATACAGTTTCTCCTAATGAATGTGTTTGTACATTTCAATATGATCCTGTTTGTGGAGAAAATGGAATAACTTACGGAAATAAATGCGCTGCTAATTGTGAAAAAATTGATATTGATTATGCTGGTGAATGCAGAACTGATACAAATAATGTTGAACCAGAAAATTGTATTTGTACAAGAGAATATATGCCAGTTTGTGGTTCAGTAAAAGATCCTAATTGTGTTTGTCCAAAAGATGCAATGTGTAAATGTGGTGCAGTAGAAAAAACTTTTTCTAATAAATGCGGAGCTAAATGTGAAGGTGCAATTATTTTAAGAGAAGGAACTTGTGAAGATTCTTCAAATGAAACTAATTTTTGCGGAGGGATAGCTGGAGTACAATGCAAAGAAGGTTATGAATGTGAATTAGATGGAATTTATCCTGATGCTGGTGGAAAATGTGTTTATGATTGTCCAGAATACATGCCTCCTTTAAGATGTGAGGATGGAAATAAAATAATTGTAAAAGTTGATGAACACGGATGCAAAAAACCAGTTTGTTTAAGCGTAATATCAACTACAAGCGTAAATCAATCAAATTTTTATTTGGGTGCAAATTGGGTTTGTTCAAACGGAAAAGAGTATAAAGAAAAATCTGAAAAATGCATGCCTGCTTCTTATTGGAAAGAAACTGCTCGAAAAACTTGTGCTCAATTTTCTAAATGTGATTCTAATGTTATTCAACGTCCAATTCCTCCTGCAACAGGAAATTTTATACTTGACTTAGTTGCTAGGGCAATTGAGACTTCAACAACATCTAATCCAACTTCAACTAACTCTACTTCAAATAATGATTCAAATAGAGAAATAATTTCAACTACTTCATCAACTCTTCCGCCCTGTATTGGAAAAAATGTTTTTGTGAATAGTTTTGAATTTTCTGAAGAATGTAAAGTAAATTGTGATGTGATTATTGATTCTGAAGGATGCAAAAATATTAGTTGCTTAAACGGAGAAGTTAGAGAAACTAAAAGATATTGTAATGATGAATGTGATAAGCAATCAAGCGAAGAAATTAGTAGATTAAAGGAAAAGTGCTATGCTGCTTCTGGTCAATTAATAATTAAAACAAATGAACAAGGTTGTACAAAATATTTTTGTGATAGGTCAACTGGGGATTCTTATGATTCAAATAGAGATGAAATTTATGCTAATTTAAATTGCACTTTGCTTAGTGAATTGCCTAAAGAAAAATATGCAAATTGTGAATCCAACGGCGGAAAATTATTAGTTAAAACAAATTTGGATAATTGCATAACTGTTTTGGAATGTGTATCTATTGAAAATGAAGAAATTGATTCAAACAAATTAAATAAAGAAATAATAAAAGATTCAACACAATTACTTGCTTTAGCGTTAAAACTTGAAGATTTGAAAATAGAATTAAATAAAACTACACTAAAAGTACAAGCAATTTCAGACTATTATGGAGAAGTTGGAGACACCAACTCTGAATTAAAGTTCCAAAATGCTGTGGATTTATTAAAAATAGCTTCAAGCGAAGTTGATGCATTGAAAAAAATGATTAAAGAAAGAGCAGGAAGCTTTACAGAAACTGATGCTTTAGAAGTAAAAAGAGCTGTAAAATCAATAAAAAATGAATTATTAAATAAAGTATTAATGATATTACTTGATTAAAGAAATGAGGTTGATTAATGATGAAGACAATTTATTTAATATTAATTGTAATGGTTTTGTTTTCCTTATTTTTTGGATGCACTCAACCTCAAACTAGTACTACTGATTCCAATACTATTAAATTAACAAATCAGGAATCTGTTGATTCAACCACTAGTGATGTTAGCACTGATATAAGTGGAATTAATACTACTCTAAACGAAATTGATTTTTCGCTTGGCGAATAAAAAAGAAATATTTACCAAACCTATTTCTTTTTAATCTTCTTAATTGAATAATTTGTTATGCGAAACACTTACTTTCCTAAAGAATTTTTGGAAAAATACTCTGCTTTTTTGGGCAAAGAATGGGATGAATTTTTTAAAGTAATTCAAACCAAACAACCAAAATCATTTTGGGTGAATACTAACAAATCAACTATTAATGCTGCGCTTGATTCTTTAAAAAGTAAAAATATTTCTTTTAAATGGTTAAAATTTCACGAACAAGCATACAGCATTGATTTTAGTACACCCGGGCAACTTGAAGAATACAGAAGTGGATTAATTTCAATTCAAGAAAAAGCTGCAATGATGCCAGTAGTCGTGCTAAATCCTACAAAAGAAGATTATGTTCTTGATGCATGCTCCGCTCCAGGGATGAAAACAATTCAATTAAGTAATTTAGCAGGAAAAGTATTTGCAACAGAATTAAATACAAAAAGATTTGAAATATTAAAAAACACAATTTCTAGATTTGATTTGAAAAATGTTGAAGCAAAGAGAATTGATTTTAGGAATTTAAAAAGAAACAAAAGATTTGATAAAATACTCCTTGATGTAGTTTGTTCAAGTGAGGGATTAGTCAGAAAAAAAAGAGAAGCTTTAACCGAATGGTCGCAAGGATTGGTTAAGAAAAAAGCACACGACCAAAAACATATGTTAGTTCGCGCATTTGATTACCTTAAAGACGGGGGGGAAATGGTTTATTCCACTTGCTCTTTTGCTGTTGAAGAAAATGAAGAAGTAATAAATTATTTTTTAACAAGAAGAACAAATGCAACAATTGAACCAATTGTTTTAGAAGGAGTAAAAATAAGAGAAAATAAATTATGCAAAAACTGCGTTCGCTTATACCCTCAAGACAATGACACTCAGCAATTTTTCATTGCAAAAATAAAAAAACACAAAAGCACAAAAGTTCAACCTGAAGAAAAAGATTAATTTTATTTCTTATTATTTGACAATCAACTCCAAAAAGTTTGGTTTAAAAAACTATTATATTCATACATATAATATGGCTAATAAACAATTATTAAAATTTAATCCTACTCTTGAAAGCGTTCTTATGGTTGAACGAGTAATAAAAGAAACTAGCGGTAGTTATACAAAATATCCCCTTTGGAGAAACCTCCCTAAAAAAATGATGTATCAAACTTTTTGTGTTATAATTGATTATCTTCTTGATTCTGGGAAAATTGCTATCGACAAAAGGCGAAAAGTTGGGTGGATTTATAACCCTGCTTTAGTTCGTAAATATAATAATAAAAAAAATTTGAGTTGGAAGAATGAAACTAAAATCAAAAATAAAATTTGCAGACGAAAAAGTAAAACAGTCATTCGAACAACTCAAGAATCAGACAGAAGAAAATTGGCTTTATCAATCACTAATCAAAGCATTCAATGAACTTGAATTTAATGCTTTTATTGGATTGCAAATTCAAAAATCTAAAATACCAAAAATTTATTTTAAAAAATATGGTATTAATAATTGCTGGAAAATGAATTTGCCTAATGGGTGGAGATTAATTTATTCTATTGGGCGTGATGATGTAATTGTGTTAAGTATTGTTCTTGAGTGGTTCAATCATAAAGAATATGAAAAAAGATTTGCATACAATTAAAAAATTAAAAATTTAAGGAATTATTTCTGCGCAATTATATTTTAAGAATTTAAAATCCTTTTTCTTTATTTTTCCTTCCTTAATTAATTTTTCAACTTCTGGGTAAATTCTTTTCATTTCTTTTAATAAATGTTTAATTGTTACACAAATTTCTTCAACACCTTTTTGTGGCCAAACAGGATAAATGTTTGAGTAAAGGCATCGGCCTCCGCAAAGTTCTAACTCAGTGCAAGAAGTGCACAAATTTTTGCAAGTAAGTTTGAAAGGCAAATCTTTTGGAGAAGAATTTATTATATCCCCTAAATATTTTTCTTTAATTCCTTGCATAATAGGGCAAGCACTTATTTTACCATTAGTAAGAATAGTAAAATTACCTATTCCTGAACCGCACCTTAAATAAAATTGTTCTTTAAAGAGCAAAGAATTCATTATTCCTAAAAAAGGATAAAGCTTCAAAACATTTCCTTTTTTCATTTCAAAAATCCAATAATCTGCTAGTTTTGTAATATCAGAATTATATTTTTTGCTCCATGTAGAAAAATCTCTTTTTTCATAATCGTGCCACATGTTTGCATCCATTTGCCAATGCACACTAGTAAACTTAAATCCCTCTTTATTTTTTGGCTCAATTAGTTCCATTATATCACTAAAAAAATCAGTTGGTTCTTCAACAGCCATTCTTGCAATTATTTCATGTTTAAATCCATTCGATTTAATTAATTTTAAATTATTAGTGACTTTCTCCCAAGTTCCTTCTCCTCTGTTTTTGTTTGTAGTTTTGATTCCCCCGTCAATTGAAACCAAAATTGTATGAAATTTATTTACATATTTTTTTGGCAATTTATCCAAAAGAGTTGCATTAGTTTGAATTAGAAAGTTTTTTACTGTTTTGTATTTACTTTGTGCATCAATTGTGGATTTAATAAAATCAATATTCAAAAGAGGTTCTCCGCCATAAAAAATAATTGAAATCGGTTTATCCTTGTCTTTTTTCAAAAAATTATTCAATTCATTTTGAGAAAATTCTGGTTTATTTGGTAAAGATTCAAACTCAATTGGTGATTCAGGTTCCAAAAAAGATTTTCCACAGCAATATTCACAGCACAAGTTACAATCAGGCGAAGTAATAACGTGGTATATCATAAAAATTATACCAAACGGAAGAATTAAAACTCTCTTGAAAAGTCGATTCCTTTAAAATATTTGTTAATTCCTTGTTGATTCTTATTTATTATTTCTTTTTTTGCTTTATTTCTATAAGAAAGAACTTTTTGTTTTTTGATTAAAATAGGGAGGTGAGAACTAACTCCATTCCCTCCAATACAACCGCCTTCACAGAATAATACATCAAAAAAAGTTTTGTTTAATTGTTTATCAAATACTCTTGAAATTTTTTTAAATCCGTCGCAAGAAATCATTTCTTTTTCAGTTAAAATTCCATTCTTATTAAGAGTGGCACCTAATCCTCCAGAAAGAGGATAGATTTTTGTAAAATCATTATAAAAAGAATCAAATTTGTGAGAAGCTCCTATTTTTTTTGGCTTTTCTTTTGCAACAATTTGTTTTAGTTCAGAAAAAGTTAGTACAGCATCAATTAAGGGTTTATTTTTATAAATTGTATTTTTTGCTTCAAATTTTTTTGCTACACACGGCGAAGCAAAAACAATTTTGCTTTTTGGATAATTTTTCTTTAAAACTTTAGCCATTACAATCATTGGCGAATCAAATGGAAGAAGAAATCTTTTCAAATAAGGATATTTGTTTTTTATTAACTCAACTGAAGCAGGGCAAACAGTGGCAATAAATTTTTCTTGATTTAATTTATTTTCTTTAATATATTTATGATAATATATATTAACAATTTTTGCGCCAAAAGTCAATTCAGTTACTTTATCAAAACCCAATCCTTTCATTTTTTGGACAAATGAATCATAATCAAAATCAACTACAAAAGAAGGAGCACTCATTAGAATAACTTTGGCAGATTTTTTTCCTTTTGATTCTTTTAATAATTGAAGAACTTTTTTTTGGTCTTCATTATATGCAAAGCCGAAAAAATTAGGGAAGCCAAAATCCATATTAAGTGCACGTAATTGAAGTATTTATTTATTAGTGTGAGAGCATTTTGGAAGATTAATTTTTTCTTTCTGCTAATTTGAATACTTTATCATTGGGTCTAACTCTATCTTTGACTTTAACTCCAATAGCTTCGCCATTGCCTGCGTTCTCTACTTTTTTATTATGAATTTCCATCGAATCAATAGCTTGTTCTATAAAAGTGGTTGCTCCTTCAATAATTATTTTGTCCCCAACTTTTACACTATCAAATAATTTTATTTCTGCAACACCAACTTTAGCATAATATTTTGTTATAACTCCAATATTTACTCTTTTTTGAGTTTGAAAAGACCCCTGCGCGGTTGCTAAATCTTTTCCGCTTGGCTTATCAAAAAAGAATCCGTTTGAGAATCCTCTATTGTAAACTTTTGCGAGCTCTATATTCCAATTATCAATTTTTTCTTTTGTAAAAGTTTTATTTAATACAGAATTAATTGCTTCTCTATAACATTTAGTTGTTGCTGCAACATAATCCGCTGGTTTAGTTCTTCCTTCAATTTTAATTGAATCTACTCCTGATTGCATAATTTTGTCAATAAATTCAATGCTCTTTAAATCTTTAGCAGAAAGAATTGTATCTCCTTCTAAATAAACTTCTTTTTTTTCATAATCTGGTGCAGCTCCGTCAAGGAAAAAAGCTCTTCTGCATGGTTGCAAACATTCTCCTCTATTAGCGCTTCTTTTGAATGCTTCATGACTCAAAAAACATCTTCCACTTACACTAATACACATTGCTCCATGAACAAAGCACTCCGTTTGGATTTTAAGTTTATGCGCTTTTTTTGTAACTTCTTTTATTTGCTCTAGATTCATTTCTCTTGCAAAAATAACTCTTTTTACTCCCAAGGATTTGTACTCTTTAAGTGCTAAAGAATTTGAAACACTTGCTTGAGTGCTTAAAAAAATATTTAATTTGTGTTTCTTTGCAAGTGCAAGCACACCCAAATCAGAAAGAATTACTGCGTCAACTTTAGCTTTTTTTGCAGCAGTTAAAATATTTTCAACATGCTTTAATTCATTTTCAAAAATAATTGTATTAAGTGCCAAATATCCTTTTAATTTATTTTTATGCAAATACTGCATCAGTTTTTTTAATTCTTTAGTTTCAAAATTAGTTCCCAAATCTCTCATGTTGTATCCTTTTACTCCAAAGTAAATTGCATCAGCCTTAGAATTAACTGCCGCAATAACACTAGCAAAATCTCCTGCCCCAACTAAAAGTTCTGGTTTATTCACGATTATTCACACTAATTACTTTAAACAAAATAATTAAATACTTAAAATTTTAACTAAAAAAAAGTTTCTTAAAACTACGTCGATTTAATGCTTGTCAAATAATTTATAAACCTTTTAATTATTCTTCTTTCATGTCAAAAATATATTTTTCAATTCCACAAGCAAATGAATTAATTAAAACAATAAAACCCGATGTTGAAAGATTATTTGAACTAAATGAACAACTGCTATTTTTGGATAATACTAAAATAGAATTTGATAATGATTCAATGGAAAATTTTCTTTTAGAAGTTGAGTTGAACAAAAATTTTCATGAAAAAAATTTAGAAATGTATACCTTGCTTGGTTTTTTGATTAGACAAGGTTGTGTAATGAGAGATTTAGAAAAAATGGAAATTGACTTTTATTCAAGACATGCTGGAAAAGAAATTTTGTTGTGCTGGAGACCAAACGAAGAGCAAATCTTGTTTTGGCATTCATTAGGTGAAGATGTTTCTAAAAGAAAATCAATAAAACAACTTAAAGAAGAAACCATTGAAAACCTAAAAAAACTAATGTAGTTGGATTAATTTTAGGTTTATTATTAATTAGACCTTCTTTTATAAATTTTTTAAAAAAAGTTAGGGGTTGAAAAGATTTTGTTAATTTTTTTAGAAAAGCAATTAGACAAATTTAGGTGTTATTGTTCTTAAATTTTGATATTATTGTTTTTAAATTTTGATTGTAATTAAGATTAAATATTGATACTCTGTTATTTTTTTAGAATTAATTAATACTCGGGGGTATTTTAATGAAAAAAATATTGTAGTTGCAACCCTTGTTTTGGTTCTTGCGCTTTTTTTAAGTGGATGTACTCAAACAAGTTTTTGTGGAGATCAAATTTGTTCTTCAGGTGAAGAAAACACCTGTCCTACTGATTGTGTAGCGCCTGTTGAAGCTAAAGTAAATGTTAATGTTAGTGGAGCTTATGATGCCGAAGGAGATATTTCTCTTTATTGGTATAGTAGTAAAGATATCCAAGCTAATGCTTATAGTAATATAACCTCAAGATTGGGGGAAAATTGGTTTGGTTCTGAATCAAAGAACTTGTATATTAGTTTTAATGATTCAAAAAGTGGAGAAGTTCCTGTGCCTAGTAATAGACAAGTTTCTATGAATTTTACTAAGGCTGGAGATTATTATTTTGAAGTAAGAAGTGATGATTATGAATATCGTGCAGTTTCAGAAAAAATAACAATTACTGAATCTGGGGAATATTATGTAAATATTACTCTTACTCCAAGTAATCCTGCATTAAGAGTAAAAGTGCTTGATGAATTTGGAAGTACTCTTAGTGGTAAAGGAAAAATAACTCTTACTGCTATTGAAACAATTTGTGAATATGGTGAGTGTAAAGATAATGAATGGGAATATGATTCAAGAATGTTTTATGATGGGGAAGAAATGAACGGTTTGTTCTTCTTATACGTTCCTTATGAATACAATTTTGAAAAAAATGTTAACATGCATTACAAAATTGAAGTTGAAAAAGAAGGATATTTGACTCAAACAGGTTATCAGTACCCTTACGGTAAATATTCAGAATACCAAATGGTATTAGGAAAAGATGTTCCTACTCAAAAAGGGGCATTGAAAATAAGCATAGTTCCTGGAATGGGGACAACTAAAGATGATTTAGTTGAACTTGAAGGAAAATTAGTAAATGTGTGTGATGGATATGGTGAGTGCACAGAGTCTACTATTTTGAATAAAACAATTTATTTAGAAAATTTACCTTATGGGGCATATAATGTCTATTCTTTAGGGTATGACTACAATTCTCAATCATCTTACCCACCTATGTCAATAGCTGAATTAAAAGTTGAACTTGATTCAGAAATTGTTTATGGTGAAACAAAAGGTTTGAGAGGAATTGGAATAAAATTATCTATTCTTGATGGGCAGGGTAATTTTATTGATACTGTGAATGATGAATTGTATGTATTAAAAGTCTGTACCATTGATGGGGACATGGTTAGTTGTTCAGCAATTCAAGACCGTCAAAGACTAACTCTTCAATCAAATCCAGCAAATTATTCTCAAAAGGTTTATTCAGAACAACAAATCATTGATTCAGAAAATCAATCTATAAGTATGGAACTCATGTATATTGGTGAAAAGAAATGGTTTTCTTACGGCATGAAACAAGGATACACAGAATACGTTTGGCAGTTTGATGGATTAGACTATAATATGAACTAACCATTAAGTGATTAAATTAATTAATAAAATTGGTAAAAGTGCTTTTTGCACTTTTACTTTTCTTTTTTTTATTTTAATTTTTTTTGTTATATTTTATTTGATTCTTCCAAATGCGTATTTTTCTAAAGATGCACAATAGCAAATCAAGTTGATTTAGCCAGCTTTATATACTTCTTTTACTTTCTATTAACAAAGTGTAAAGTGGTACTATGCCTATTGTTTCTGTAAAAAATATTTCTAAAAGTTATGGTGCAAAAAAAGTTCTTGACGGGGTTAGTTTTGATATTGAAGAAGGAGAAATATTTGGTTTATTGGGTAGTAATGGAGCGGGTAAAAGTACTATAACTTCAATTATATTAGGTTTAGAAAAACCTTCAAGTGGGGAAGTAAATTTATTTAATTCTACAAGCCTTAAAAATATTAATTCTAAAATTGCGCTCGTTCCGCAAGAAACTGCTTTTTACAAAGATTTTACTGTTGATCAAAATATGCTTTTTTTTGCAAGTATTGCTGGATTGAAAAAAGAAAAGAAAAGAAAAATATGTGATTTTTTGATTAAGTGGTTAGGATTAGAAAATTTTAAAGATACAAAATCAGATTTTCTTAGTGGGGGTTACCAAAGATTACTAAATATTGCACTCTCTTTACTTAATGATCCTCAATTAATTTTTCTTGATGAACCAACAGTTGGGTTAGATCCAAAAATGCGTTTAATGTTTTGGGATAAAATAAAAGAACTCAAAGCCCAAGGAAAAACAATTATTTTAACAACCCACTATATGGATGAAGCTCAAAAACTTTGTTCAAAAGTGGCTTTACTAAAAAAAGGAAAGTTACTTGTAATTGGGAATCCAGCTGATTTAATTTTAGAATATGGTGGAATAAAAGTAATTGTATTAAAAATAAAAGATGGCATAAGTGAAAATGATTTAAAAAATATAAAAGCCGTTCTAAAGCAAGATAATGTTTTATCAAAAAATGATTTTTTATTTATTCCATTAGGGCAAGACCATAGTGTTGAAAAAGTTACGGGCGTAACTGAGTGGTTAATGAAAAAAGGGTATAACATTCTTTCATCTACAACAAAAGAACCTGATTTGGAAGATGTATTTTTGAACATAACCGGAGATAGGATGGCTGAAAAAGATTAATGGGGTAGTTATTATTTTTCATGCAAATTATTTATTATTATGAATTTTTAAAAAGGTGAAATGAATTTGAAATTATTTGACATTATTTGGAAAGAAATTTCTTTAGTAAAGAGCCAAAAAATTGCGCTTTTGTTAATAATACTTTATCCCCTTCTTGTTGTTGGTTTACTGGGTTCAGCTTTTACTGGAATTGATGTTTCAAAAATGAGTCAATCTAAAATTGGATTAGTGAACAATATTTCATTTGATTCAAATATTGCAAATAATTTTTCTTCAATGAAAGATTTGACAATAATAAATTATGAAAATGTTGATGTGCTAAAACTTGCCGTGCAAAAAAAAGAGGTTATTGCCGGAATTAGACTTTCGGGCGAAACTGTAAATAAACCAATTAAGGTAGAATTACTTTATGATAATTCAAGTTTATTATCTTCAAGATTTTTTGTTGAAGTAGCAAAAGCAATGATTCAAAGAGTATCTTCTGAATTAGTTCAAACTCAATTAGGTGTTGTTTGGACTACCTTATCTCAATTAGGGGGAAATATAGATAAAGAATTAACCAATATTGAAGATTTTAAAAATAAATTAGCCCAATCTTCTACAACACTTGATTCACTTGAAGCAAAATTAAATGCGGTTGATTTTAGCGAAATGGAAAGTACTTTAGAAGGACAACAAAATAGTGTCAGCTCTTTTAAGCAAAAAAATGAAACATTCAAGAAAAATTTAGTTTCTTTTAAAACTTCTTTTAATGAATTAAAAACAGAATATTCTTCTTTTAGGACACAAGTTTCACAATACAAAACACAATTAGCCCTAATTCCAGGACAAATAACTATTGCATATAATTCCATTGAATTAATAATTGCGCAATTAAAAAGCGTTGAACCAATGGTTGTTGATTTAGCGGCAAAACAAAAATTAAATGATGCTATAGTTTCACTTGAAAGTCAAAAAGCAAAATTAAATGAATGGAATACAACAATAATTTCTCTAAACCTTATTTTAGAAAAAATTGATGCTGATAGTTCAAAGTTAAATCAAACAATTACTCAAGCAGATAGTTTGTTTAAAACGCTTGACAGTGAATCTGCAAATATCTCAAGTGCACTCAGTTCATCAACAACTGCAATAAATTCTGCAAATGAAAAATTAATAGTTTTTAAGCAATCAATTGATGAAGTAAAAAAATTAATTATTGATGCAAGAAAATCAAAAACAGATATTGAAGCTAGATTAACAGAATCTGATTCGCTTTTATCAACTTTTTCCAGAAAATTGGTTGAATTTAAAGATATTAATCCTGATGTTTTAGCAAAACCAGTTATTTTTTATGAAGCAAGAATATTTGAAGTAGATTCATTTGGAATACTTGTAGCCAATTCTGCGGTAGTTGTGTTAATACTAACTTGTACACTTTTAACTTCACTTTTAATTATTTTAGAAAAAACTCAAAAAGTTTCATTAAGATTATCCTTGAGTAATACCAGTAAAAGTATGTTAACATTAGGGAAAATATTTGGACAATTAGTTATTGCTTTGATTGAAGGTGCAATAATATTTTTAGTTGCTTTCACGAAAATTCCATTGCCTTTTTCGGTATTAGGAATAAAACAAATTGGATTTGGTTTAGTTGTTAGTTCTTCAATAATAGAATTAATTTTAGGTGTAATAATAATTTCTTTATCATTTATTGCAATAGGAATGTTAATTTCGTTTTTTACAAAAAACCAATCTACTGCAATTCTTGCTTGTTTATTACTAATTGTTCCAATGTTATTTTTGAGTGGAATAATTCTGCCAATAGAATTTATGGAACCAACAATGCAATTAATCAGTTCCTTTTTGCCACTCACTGTAGCAAATAATATGCTTTTGGGTTTAATAGTAAAAGGAGTTCCATTAATTCAAATGTCATTTGAAATTTGTTACTTGCTTGGGATTACAATAATTGTTGCAATTGCTACAATTTTACAAAAAGATTAGGTCTTTTTTTTAAAATTTTGTTAAAATCAAGCTAAGTTTGTTTTTGATTAGTTTTCCTCAAAAAAAAGAGCTTTAGCCCCAACGCTTTTAAAGGTTTCTGATTCTGTATTTCTATAATTGCTGCCGGTAATGGCGGTTAGCTATGGTGATGCTTTTAGGTTGTTTTTTAGGATTTTTCAATTTCCTTGACAATTTAATCGCTTAATTAGAGCAAAAAAAGTTTTTCTGGTGATATATTGGCTGAAACAATTGAAACTCAAAAAACACACTATTTAGTACCAGAGCACGTTTTAATTAAAAAAGAAAAAGTTGCTGAATTAATGGCCGAACTTGGAGTAAAAAAAGACGATTTGCCAAGAATATTTCGTGATGATGCAGCATTAAAATTACTTGGTGCTGAAAAAGGCGATGTAGTAAAAATAATTAGAGATTCTTTGACAGCGGGTCAAAGTGTTTATTATAGAAGAGTAATTTAAAAAAAATTAATTTTAATATTAATAGTTTTGGCAAACGCCAAGACAAACAAAAGCGGGGTAGAGGATTATGTCATGGGAACTAATTGATTCTTATTTAAAAAATAAAAATGTCGCACAAATGGAAATTGATTCATTTGATCAATTCGTTGACCAAAAATTAAATGACATTGTTTTAGAAAACGCTCTAATTGTTCCAAAAATTGAAGAAGTAAGAATTGAATTATCTAATATTGAACTTGAGAAACCAAGAATAATGGAAGCCGATGGTTCTCCTCATGATGAATTTACTCCAATGGAAGCTAGACTTCGAAATAGAAGTTATGCTGGACCTTTATACTTAACAATGCGTTTATACAGAAGAGATGTTGAACAGGACGCAAGAAGAACTTTTATTGGAGATTTACCAATAATGGTTAAATCACAATTATGCTGGTTGAATCAAAAAAGCCCTGAAGAATTAATAGAAATGGGTGAAGATCCAAAAGATTTTGGTGGATATTTTATTATTAATGGTAGCGAAAAAGCATTAATGACTCAAGAAGTATTAGCTTCTGATAGAGTATTAATTTCTCAAGGAGAAAAAGGAGTTGTATCTGAAGTTATTTCAACAAGAGGAGCATTCAAAGGAAGAGTAAGAATTTTACGAAGTCCTGAAGGATTAATTTACGCTTCATTCCCTACAAGTCCAAAGAAATTATCTTTATTTTCTTTATTCAAAGCTTTGGGACTAAAAACAAAGAAAGAAATTTTTGATGCATTCCCTGAAGAAAAAGAAATACAAAACGATTTGTTACTCAACTGGGAAGAATGCGAAATAAATACTGAAGAAGAAGCACTTGACAAAATCGGTAAATATGTTGCTCCTGGACAAGTTATTGATTATAGATTAAGAAGAGCAAGAGAAGTAATTGATGGATTTTTGCTTCCACACATTGGTCAAGATGAACCAGCAAGATTAGCTAAAGCTTATTACTTGGCAATGATGTCAACAAAAGCAATTGAAAGAGCATATGGTTTACGTGGAAAAGATGATAAGGATCACTACGCAAACAAAAGATTAGAATTAAGTGGAAAATTAATGGAACACTTATTCAGATATAGTTTCAAATATTTTGTAAAAGATTTAAGATTCCAAATTGATAGAACAGTAACAAGAAGAAGAAAATTAAACGTTTCTACAATTGTTAGACCTGGTGCTGTAAGTGAAAGAATAAAATTCGCAATGAGTACAGGAAACTGGATTGGAAGAAGTACTGGTGTAGCAAAGTTCTTGGACAGAGTAAATTACTTAGCTCCATTAACTGATTTACGAAAAGTAAAATCACAATTATCAAAGACAAGAGAATTATACGAAGCTCGTGATGTTCACGGAACACACTGGGGAAGACTTG